>DASQVO010000167.1:0-18071 GCA_035640715.1 Streptosporangiaceae bacterium | reverse complement strand
CAGCCTGCGCGGCGACGCGGCGGCGGAACCGAAGCCGTCCTCGGCCATCCGGACTCCCGCGGCCCGCCACTTGTCCACGATCGCGCGGTGCCAGTCCACGCCGAACCAGTCGACCACGGACGCGGCGATTGTCGGCCCGACCCCGTCGACCACCGCCAGTTCCTCGGCGCTGGCCGAGGCGATCACGTCCAGCGATCCGAACGCCGTAGCCAGCGCGCGGGCCGCGGTCGGCCCGACATGGCGGATCGACAGCGCCACCAGGATCCGCCAGAGCGGCCGCTGGCGGGCCTGCTCCAGGTTGGCGAGCAGCCTGCGCGCGTTCACCGTCAGCGTCCCCTGCTTGTTGACGAAGAACGGCGATGTGGCCAGCTTGTCCTCGGTGAGCGTGAACAAGTCGCCCTCGTCGGTGACCAGCTTGTCGTCGAGCAGCGCGGTCACGGCCTCGTAGCCGAGCACCTCGATATCCAGCGCGCCCCGGCCCGCCAGGTGGAAGAGCCGCTCACGCAGCTGAGCCGGGCAGGACCTGGCATTCGGGCAGCGCCAGTCAACGCCGCCGTCTTCCCGGGTCAGCGGCGTCCCGCACTCCGGGCAGTGGGTAGGGAACTCGAACGGCCGCTCATCGCCGGTGCGCAGCTCGGCGACAGGCGCGACGACCTCGGGGATCACGTCCCCGGCCTTGCGGAGCACCACCATGTCCCCGATGAGCACGCCCTTGCGGGCCACCTCGTCCGCGTTGTGCAGGGTGGCGAGCCCCACCGTCGAGCCGCTCACCTTGGTGGGTTCCATCACTGCGAACGGCGTCACCCGGCCGGTCCGCCCCACGTTCACCCGGATGTCAAGGAGCCTGGTCGTGACCTCCTCGGGCGGGTACTTGTAGGCCATCGCCCAGCGCGGCGCCCGGGACGTGGCGCCCAGCGCCCGCTGCTCGTCCAGCCGGTCGAGCTTCACCACCACGCCGTCGATCTCATACGGCGTGTCGTGCCGGTGCTCGCCGTAGTGGCGGATGAATTCATGCACATCGTCCAGGGTCGGCACGACTTTATACAGGTCGCTGACGGGCAGGCCCCAGCCGCGCATCCGCTCATACCAGCCGGACAGCGTCTCCGGCGGATCCCCGGGCAGGCCCTCGACCCGGCCGAGACCGTGCATGATCGCGTCGAGCGGGCGGCTCGCGGTGACCCGCGGATCCTTCTGCCGCAGCGACCCAGCCGCGGAGTTACGCGGGTTGGCGAACGCTGCCTTGCCCGCCTCCGTGAGCTTGGCGTTCAGCTCCTCGAACACCGCCACGGGCAGGAAGACCTCGCCCCTCACCTCGAGCGTCTCCGGGAAGCCGGAACCGGTGAGCCGGACGGGGATGGAGGAGATCGTCCGGATGTTCGGCGTGACATCCTCGCCGGTGCGCCCGTCACCACGGGTCGCGCCGCGGGCGAGTATCCCGTTCCGGTAGACCAGCGCGATGGCGAGGCCGTCGATCTTCAGCTCGCACAGGTACGGCCCGGTGCCGCCGAGGCGCGCCGCGCGGTCCGCCCACGCGTCCAGTTCCTCGGCGGAGAACGAGTTATCCAGGCTGAGCAGCCGCTGCAGGTGCTCCACCGGCGTGAACTGGGTGGAGATGCCCCCGCCGACGTGCTGCGTCGGCGAGTCCGGCGTCCGCAGCTCCGGGTAGCGCTCCTCCAGGCCGCGCAGCTCGCGCATGAGGGCGTCGTATTCGGCGTCGGAGATCACCGGTGCGTCCAGCACGTAATACCGGTGATTGTGCTCGGTGAGCTCCGCGCTCAGCTCGGCGTGCCGCTGCCGTGCGGCAACCGGCGTCTCGTTCGGGTCGGCGGTCACGGGGTGTCTCCCGCGCGCTCAGTCCAGGCAGCGCCGCGCCCCTCCGGCTCACTCATGCGGCGTCTCCCGCCCGCCTCCGGGGCGCTTTGCGGCGCCGCCTTCCCTCGTCGCTCGTCCCTCGCTCCTCAGTCCAGGCAGCGCCGCGCCCCTCCGGCTCACTCATGCCCGGTCCTCCATCTCCTCCGCCAGCTCAGGGACTATTCTTGCCGCTTCCCGGCAGTGTGCCAGCGTGGCGACGGCCGCCGCGGGCGACGCGCCGGCCAGGCCGCACGACGGAGTGATGACCACCTGCTCGGCGCAGCGGTCCGGCGCCATCCCCAGCAGCCGCCAGAACCGGAGCACCCGTTCCGCCGTGTCCGCAGGCTCGTCCGGCCTCCCTCGTGACCCTTCCCGGCCGTTGCCTTCCCGGCCACGGGGTGACGGCCGGCGCGGCGACGAGGTAACACCCGGCGCAGCACGCCCGGCTCCGGCTCTGCCTCCCCGCTCGCCTCCGGGCCGCTTTGCGGCGCCGCCTTCCCTCGTCGCTCGCTCCTCGCTCCTCAGTCCAGGCGGCGCCGCGCCCCTGCGGCTCGCTCGTTCTCCCGGATTCTCCGCCGGCCCGGAGGGTACCGCGCCGGCCAGGATGCCGATGCCCGCCTCGGCCGCTTCCGCGACATCGTCCATTTGTTCGCGCCGCAGCAGGCTGAGGTCGAAGGCGATCCCGGCCGGCTGCGCCGTCATGATGATGCCGAACGGGGCCGGGGTGGCACAGCAGTGCACGACGGTGTAGCGGCCGGCGGCGGCCAGCACCACGGCGAGCCGGTCGGCGACGACCGCCGCGTCGACGGCTGGCAGCCTGGACAGCCCGCTGGCCGTTGGTACCTCGCCGCCCGCCACCGCGGCCAGCGCGGGCTCGTCGAACTGGACCACCAGCCGGGCGGCCGGCACGCGTTTGGCGACCTCGGCGACGTGCGCGGCCGCCGCCTCGGCCAGTGACGCGGTGAGGTCGGCCACGGCACCGCTGTCAGCGAGGACGGCGTCCAGCCTGCGGGGCAGCTCGATGGTGGCGGACAGGGTCCACGGGCCGCACAGGCTGATCTTGAGCGGACCCGCGTAACCCGACATGACCTCTTCAAGAGCGTCGAGGTCAGCCGAGAGCATGCTGCGCGCCGCGCGCATATAGCGGCCGGGCCGCTCGGCGATGCGCCAGCCGCCGGGGGTTGTCTCCACGGGTATGTCCACGAGCAGCGCCGCGGTACGTCCCGTCAGGTCGGCACCGGGCCCGCGGGCCGGCAGTTCCGGCAGGTACGGGAAGTCCGGCAACTCGCCGGCGATGATCCGCATCGCCTCCGCCGGGTCGGTGCCCGGCATCGAGCCGATGCCCGTGGCGCTCGCGGCCGGCCACGGGAACGAAGGCCGCGCGTCGCGCGCGTTACCGAGCGTGTCATGCTGCACGCTGCCGAGCTTAGGCCCTGCAGCGCCTCCGGCGCGCTCGAGCACCGGAGGCGCTGCAGGGCGGCCCCGCGCTAAGGTTCCGGGTCCCCGTCGAAGGGGCCCGGTCCAGAGCGTGGCCGGTCCCTGCGACGGAGGGCCAGCGCGGCCACCGCCACCGCCCCGACCAGGGTCCCCGCCACGAAGAAAGCCAGTACGACGATCATTACGACTACCACGACGCCGGCCATGACGGCCTCCGCACTTCCCGCCGGCGGTCCTTCGCCGGCCCTCCTTCCACGCCGGCCGGCGCGCGGCCGGCAGGCCCATGACGGCAGGCCGCCTCTCTAAGCTCTGAGGCCTGGCCTTGGTGTGGGCGCCGTACGCGGTGGCTCGCGCGCACCGCGGACGGCACCGCCCCGGTAAGTCGCCGGCCCTTCCTTCGGTTCCCGGGTCCTTCGGTTCCCCGGAGCTAGCGGAGGATGAGTTCCCCGCCCTCGTGGTCCTCGTACTCCGCCTCGATACGGACGCCGACCCCGTTCAGCCGCCGCGCGCCGCCGGACAGCCAGTCCGGCGCGTTGCCCTTCAGGCTCATCCGCCGGTCCTCCCGGTGGACGGCCACGGCAACGGCGACGACCATCCCGATCACGGCACCCGCGGCGAAGACGACGAACACTCCGATTGCCACCACTACCACTGCACCGGCCATCGTGGCCTCCCGTACTTCCGCCGGCGGCTATCCCACCGGCCTCCTCCGGCCGTCCGGCGAATCTCCGCTGGCGGTCCGCCGGACCTGTCCCGTTGCCCCAGTCCGCGTGGCGCCCTCTCGGGACAGCCACCGCATGAGGCCTGCTGACCGGTATGACAGGGCAGTTGGGCATGCAGGCTCATCTGGGAGGTCCTGCTGTCACCACGCAACCTAACTACCAGGTTGATTCCGATATGCCCTGTCATCCAAGTCATCCCAACCTTTGGTATCTATAAGAGATATCTCCGCCATTCGGAGGGCAGAAACCTGGCGATGCCGAATATTCCGATGATTGGGATGACAAGCATGAATGGGTTAGGTAGGACTGCACCTGAGGGTTAGCTCGGTTGATGCTGTACGGAGAGAGACCGGTGACTAGCCCATGTACTGGCGGGAGGGACGATGCCAGAACCCATGTACCGGCAGGAGGCAGAAGCCAGGTGCAGGACGTGGCGCGCCTCAACACCGAAGGTGGAAATCCAGCTGGCCAGCGGAAACGTGGCCAGCCGGCTGCGCGGAAAGCCCCGACGGGCCGGCCCCGTTCCGGCTCACGGAGACCGTGTTCCCATCCGATCGGAACCAGTTCGTCATCAACGCCGGCGAGGTCCCAGACCGCCTCGCCGATCCAGCCGGGGTCTGAGACGCCAGCGCGGCCGGGCCTCAGCCATACCCGACACGCCGCCCGTCTCAGTTAACGGGTTCCGCCCACAAAGCATGCAACCAGTCTGCTAGGCTCATTCCCGTTATCCTGGTCATCCCAACGTTTGGGATGTATGGTTTCGGCAATAGGTTATGTGGTAGTGGCACATGACCTGGCCTGGCATGTCGTAACACACCTGACGTGGCGCGGCCCCGCTCCGCAACGTTCGGCGGCCCGATATTTCAGACGCCATCGTCGCTGGTCTCGACGGGAGGGTCCATGGCTGACCCCTTGTATCGGCGGATAGCCGATGACCTGCGCCAGGAGATCGAATCGGGCCGTCTTCCTCCAGACAGCCAGTTGCCGACGGAGGATGACCTCAGAAAGCAGTTCGGTGCCTCGCGTAACACCATCCGTGACGCGGTAAGAAGTCTCATCACCCTGGGACTGGTCGAGACCCGGCCGGGGCAGGGCACGTTCGTCGTCGGGGGTATTGATCCGCTCGTCACCACCCTCTCCGGCGATCTGGCCACCGGCTTGGTCGGCGGCGAAGGAGCCACCTATCTCTCCGAGGTGAGCGAGCAGCACCGGCGCCCCACGAGTGTCGGGCCCCGCATCGAGCTCAAGACCGCCGCCGGCGAGGTCGCCGCCCGGCTGCGCGTCCCCGAGAGCACGCCCCTGGTTAGCCGGCACGAGCAGCGGTTCATCGACGACACGCCCTGGTCGCTGCAGACGTCCTTCTACCCCCGGAGCTTCGCCATGCGGGGGGCGCCCCGGCTCCTTGACGATGAAAACATCGAGCAGGGCGCCGTGAAATACCTGGAAGAGACCCTGGGTATCAAGCAAGTCGGTTATCGCGACTGGATTACGATGCGCGCGCCGGACTTCAATGAGATTGCGTTCTTCCGGCTTCCCCCGGATGGCCGTGTACCCGTTTTCGAGATCTTCCGTACCGGGTTCGACCAGACGGGAACGCCGTTGCGTGTCACTGTGACAGTTTTTCCCGCGGACAGGAACCAATTTATCGTCGATGTTGGCAAGGTCCCGGCGCCGCAGTACAAACTGACTACCGAACAAAACGTTACTAAGGAGAACCAAGTTCCTGGGCTATGACAACTCGCTAACTTGCGGCAACGGGGGACCAGATGGTCCAGAAACCAAATATTCTCATCAGTAGCCAGAAATTCCCGCGCTGTGGTGCGGGCGAACCATTCATGCCTTTTACCTCAAGCTTCGCCATGGGGTAACCAACCAGACCGCAGAGTGCGGCGGAATATAGACGGAGCCATACCGACGATGCTGCAAATGAGGCAGGCACCCCAGTGGGGCCAGGAAACGCTAGAGGTCAGGCGAACCTTCAACGCAGCGGAGGAAGCGCTCCAGACCCGGGATACGGCTCCGTACTCCCTCGCTGCCCTTGCGCAGCAGATCAGCGAGGGGACGGTTACGCTCCAGGTCAGGCGAGCGACCGTCGAGGATCTCGCTGTCATCCTGGACATGATCGACGAGGCCAAGGCATGGCTAAGGACCAAGGGAACCGACCAATGGTCCAAGGACTGGCCGGACAAAGATGGCCGTAGACGCAGCGACCGGGTCGAACATTCGCTCAAAGAGGAAACGACGTGGCTCGTCAGGCTGGTGGTGCAAGGCAGGGAAATTCCGGTAGCCACCGTCACCATCGAGAAAAAAGCCAATCCCGACGTATGGCCGGGTCAGGAGAAAACGGGCGGCTCGGCCGCATACCTGAGCCGGCTTGTCACAGCGCGAGGTTTTGCTGGACTGCAAATCGGCGCCGCCTTGATCGACTGGGCCTGCGCGTACGCCGAACGCGAGTATCACGCGAAGTCGATCCGGATTGACGTGTGGACTAATAATTGCGCTCTGCACAAATACTACGAGAACCTGGATTTCGAGGCCCGCGGCAAATGCCCCAACGAGGATTACCCTTCGCGTGCGCTCTTCGAGAGGGCCACGTCAATCAAAAAGGGGCTCGGGCCGTCGCTTGTCGAGCTTCGCGACACCTCTTCAGGCATACGTCCCATCTGAGGCGTTCAGACGTACGCCCCATCTGAGGCGCCTGGCATGCCGATCAGACGGCGCTGGGCCGGCGCTCCATCGGAGGCGCCGACGCTTACCTGATGGGGCTGTGACCTAACCCTGCGGGCACTGTGTTCTTACCTGGCTGGAGCTGCCCATTGATCCCGGACTGGCAAATGCCCAGTTCAGGTCATCGATATCAGCCAGAAACGCCGCTGTGCGAAGTCTGCATGGCCGCGGTCGCGGCCAAAGGCGCAAGATCAGATTAAGTCGCGACCGTTACCTGTATGACATAATCCGAGGCGGAAGCCTAGGAAGGATGGCGGAATGAAGGACAGCACCACCCCCCCGGCTCACCCAGATCCCTGGGTCGATGTACTGCGCGGTTACGTAACCAGGTCCGTCGAGGCCCTCACCGCGGAAGGCCTAATGGTTGAGCGCAGCTGGCTCGACCCCCGCAATCCCCGGGATGCGACGATTATCTTCACGCACCCGGCCTCCAACGTCTCCGCAGAAAAGCTCGCTCTGGTCTGGGACGAAGTGACCGGCTGGCGACGGGGTGTCTTCGAGAGCGGCCAGCAGGGAATCCGCACTGTGCTCTCGTCCACCACCTATCTCGGTGGTGGCATCCTGCCGGACGGGCAGGAACTAGTGAGCCGGGTGCTAGCGGGGACCAGCGAACCGCGGCGTGAGCACCGTTCGGTCGCCGATGTGCGTGACGGCTTGGATGACGCCCTGCGCACACAAGGCTGACAGCAGGACGCTTGCCTCAGTTGTCGCCGTATAGGTGACGGTTCAGCTCAGGGGGACGCGTCGCCTCCGGGAATGAGCTGATGTAATAGTTCATGACCGCAACGATCCGGACGTCATCACCAGAGGTCAGCGGCCGCACGTAGTGCGGATGGTCTCGGCCGTCAAAGAAGATCAGATGCCCGGAGTGTGGCCGGATCACAAAACAGGACTGATCGATCTCGGCCATGCTCCTGGCCTCCCGGCGATGAGCGAAGACCAACTCGCCGCCCGCGCCCGGGTCGTGATCGGTAAAGAAAAGCAGCCCGGTCAGCGGATTCGAGTCGACGTGGCATTCGAAACGCATCCCTGTTCCGCGTTGCACATTGAGGACGGCCCCGTAACGCTCATCGCGGGCGGCAGCAACCGGAGTGCCGATGGCACGCTCCGCTAGCTCCCGGAAGCCGGACCGGTAAAGCTGGCGGAGCCACGGAAGCCGGTGAGCGACCTGGTCCGCGTGGACCCTGCCCCGGGTAATGTGCCGCACGCTGACCGCCTCACGCGAAATGACCGGAGTCTGGGGAAAGTCCCGGAAATCCGCATCCGCCGCCGCGTGCCGGGCGTCCTGTCGCCAGCACGCCGGAAGCATCTCGGTTACGTCGAATGTCGTCCACTGGAACGTGGGCAGCATCGAGCAGCTCTTCCCCTGCGAACGGAACAGGACCGCATGGCGGGCGATCCAGCTGATACAACCAGCTTCGGCCCAAAGCGGGGCCGTGACAAGGCTTCGCTGCCGGCAACGACCCGGATCGGCCGCCGATTGGCCGGTCAGGCGATGGCCGCGACCCAGGTGGCGGTGATGGTGGCGCTGCCGAGGACGGTGTCGCCCTCATACAGGACGGCGGTCTGGCCAGTGGCAACCCCCCGCGCGGGCTCCTGCAGGCCGATCTGGAGACCGTCATCGCCGAGCCGGGCCACGCAGGGGTAGACCTCGCCGTGCGCACGGAGCTGGACTTCGCATTCACGCGGCGCCGTCAGGGGCTCGCAGCCGGTCCAGACCGGGCGCTGTGCCGTGATCTCCCGCACTTCCAGCTCCTCGGCCGTCCCTACCGTCACCGTCTTCGTCACCGGCTCGATGCTGAGGACGTAGCGGGGGCGGCCGTCGGCGGCGGGACGGTCCAAGCGCAGCCCTCGGCGCTGGCCTACGGTGAAGGCGTAAGCGCCGTCATGGGTGCCGATCGTCTCGCCGGAGCTGTCGATGATCGGGCCCGGCGCCGACCCGAGCTGCCTGGCCAGGAAGCCCCTGGTGTCGCCGTCGGCGATGAAGCAGACGTCATGGCTGTCCGGCTTGTCGGCGACGGCCAGGCCGCGGCGGGCCGCTTCCGCGCGCACCTCGGCCTTGGTCGTGTCGCCGAGCGGGAACATGGCGTGCGCGAGCTGATCACGGGTGAGGACGGCGAGCACGTAAGACTGGTCCTTGCCCATGTCCACGCTGCGGCGGAGCACCCCGTTCTCCAGGCGCGCGTGATGGCCCGTGCAGACCGCGTCGAAGCCGAGCGCCAGGGCCCGGTCCAGCACGGCGGCGAACTTGATCTTCTCGTTGCAGCGCACGCACGGGTTGGGCGTGCGGCCTGCCGCGTACTCGGACACGAAGTCCTGCACGACGTCGGCGTGGAAGCGCTCGGCCATGTCCCAGACATAGAAGGGGATGCCGATCACGTCGGCGGCCCGGCGCGCGTCCCGCGCGTCCTCCAGCGTGCAGCATCCGCGCGCGCCGGTGCGATAGGAACTCGGGTTCGCGGACAGCGCGAGATGGACGGCGGTCACCTGGTGGCCAGCGTCTACGGCCCGTGCGGCGGCGGTCGCAGAGTCAACGCCGCCGGACAGGGCGGCTAGCACGCGTAGTGAAGTCATCGCTTATCGAGGGTACGCCCACCCGGCCGCCGTCCCGTCACCGTGCCGCGCCGGACAGACGGCCGGACGCGGTTCAGCGGGAGCCGGCGCGGCGGGCGCGTTCTACGGCCTCACCGATGACCGCGCCGAGCGTGTCGACGTCGGCCTGGGTAGAGGTGTGGCCGAGGGAGAACCGCAGAGAACCCCGGGCTCGCAGTTCGTCCGCGCCCATCGCGAGGAGCACGTGGCTCGGCTGGGCCACGCCCGCGGTGCACGCGGACCCGGTGGAGCAGGCGATGCCCTTGGCGTCGAGGAGCATGAGCAGCGCGTCACCCTCGCAGCCGGGGAAGGAGAAGTGCGCGTTGCCCGGCAGGCGGTCCGGCCCGGGCGGCGGGCCGTTGAGCACCGCGTCGGGTACCGCATGCAGCACCTGCCTGATCAGGTCGTCGCGCAGGGCCGCGAGCCGCTTGGCCTCGTCTTCCCGGCGCTCCGCCGAGACGGCGACAGCGGTCGCGAACGCCCGGATCGCCGGGGCGTCCAGCGTCCCGGAACGGACGTCGCGCTCCTGGCCGCCGCCGTGCAGCACCGGCACGGGCTCGGTTCCCCGGCGCAGCAAGAGCGCCCCCACGCCGACTGGGCCGCCGAGCTTGTGCCCGGTGACGGTGAGGGCGTCGGCACCGCACCCGGCAAAGTCGACCGGAAGCTGGGCGGCCGCCTGCACGGCGTCACTGTGGAACACGATCCCGTGGGCATGCGCGACATCGGCGAGTTCGGCCACCGGCTGCACGGAGCCGACCTCGTTGTTCGCCCACATCACGCTGACCAGCGCGACGCTGCCCGGCTCCTCCTCGATGGCGGCGCTCAGCGCCCCGGGCCGGAGCATGCCTTCGCCGTCCACGCCGAGCAGGATCGTCTCGGCTCCCTCGTGACTGTGCAGCCAGTGCACCGAGTCGAGGATGGCGTGGTGCTCGACCGAGGTAGCCAGGATCCGCCGCCGTGCCGGGTCGGCGTCGCGCCGGGCCCAGTACAGCCCCTTGACCGCGAGGTTGTCCGCCTCGGTACCGCCACTGGTGAAGATGACCTCGCTCGGCCGTGCGTGGAACACCTCGGCGATCCGCTCGCGGGACTCCTCCACCACGCGCCGCGCCCGCCGTCCGGCGCTGTGCAGTGACGAGGGGTTGCCCAGCTGGGCGAGTTCCTCGCTCATCACCGCGACGGCCTCGGGCAGCATCGCCGTCGTGGCCGCGTGGTCGAGGTAGACCACGCGGCCAGCCGCCTCACCATCGGCTGGTGCGGGACGGCTGGCCGGTGAGGAGACGTGCGTGTCCGGGCTGTCCGCTGTGAGGCGCTGTCCAGCGCTGCCGAAAGACCCCATGACAGAATTAGCCTAGCCGGGCCGGCCGGCCGCTGGCTCCCGCGCCGCCGATCCGGGCCCGGGCGGTCAGGATCCCGACCGCTTCCCGATTTCCTCAAGGAGCTGGGGAACGACCTGGAACAGGTCGCCGACCACGCCGAAGTCGGCGAGCTCGAAGATGGGCGCCTCCGGGTCCTTGTTGACGGCCACGATCGTCTTGGAGGTCTGCATGCCGGCCCTGTGCTGGATGGCGCCGGAGATGCCGATCGCCATGTACAGCTGGGGGGAGACGGTCTGGCCGGTCTGGCCGACCTGGAACTTGTGCGGATACCAGCCGGCGTCGGTCACCGCGCGGGAGGCGCCGACGGCGGCGCCCAGGGAGTCCGCAAGCTTCTCGATCAGATCGAAGCCCTCGGCGCTGCCCACGCCGCGGCCGCCGGAGACCACGATGGCCGCCTCGGCCAGTTCCGGGCGCTCGCCGCGCTCCTGCACCACCCGCTCGGTGATCTTCGCGCCCTTCGCCGCCTCGCTCAGCGTGATCTGCACCGGCTCCAGCGCGGCCGCCCCCTGGGCTGGCTCCGGGGCAACCGAGTTGGGCCGCACCGTGATGACCGGCGTGCCCTGCTTGACCGCCGAGTGCACAGTGGTGGCGCCGCCGAAGATGGACTGCTCGGCGATGATCTTCCCGTCCTGGGCGGCCAGGCCCACGGCGTCGGCGAGCACCCCGGAATTGATCTTCACCGCCAGCCGCCCGGCGACCTCCTTGTTCTGCCCGGTGGCGGCCAGCAGCACCGCCGCCGGGGAGGTCCGCTCCACCAGCTGGGCCAGCAGTTCGGCGGCCGGTGCGGTCACATAGCCGGTGAACCCATCCCCGTCCGCGACATACACCTTGGCGGCACCGTACTCGGCCAGCCGGGGCTGCGCCTCCTCCGCGCCCTCCCCGGCCCAGGCCACCACCGGATCGCCGAACTGCCGCGCGAGCGTCAGCAACTCGAAGGTGACCTTCTTGACCGCACCGCCGGCGTGCTCGGCGAGCACCACAACCTCAGACATCTCCGAAGCCGCCTCTCAGATGAATTTCTGCGCCGCGAGGAACT
The DNA here is from genome assembly GCA_035640715.1 of Streptosporangiaceae bacterium. Classification (GTDB taxonomy): domain Bacteria; phylum Actinomycetota; class Actinomycetes; order Streptosporangiales; family Streptosporangiaceae; genus DASQVO01. Next base: position 6,330 of record DASQVO010000167.1, on the reverse strand, counting down.
CGGCGGCCTTGACCCCGCCGTCGCCCTCGTCCTTGACGATCGTCCCGGCCTGCCGCGGTGGCCGGTCCGCGAAATCGACCACCTCGGTGGCGGCGTTCGCCAGGCCCACCAGCGACGGCTCGATGCCGGCGTCGGCCAGGCTCATGGTCTGCACCGGCTTCTTCTTGGCCGCCATGATGCCCTTGAACGAGGGGTAGCGGGGCTCGTTGATCTTCTCCACCACGCCGATCACGGCCGGCAGCGCCCCTTCCACCACCTGGTAGCCGTCCTCGGATTGCCGGTGAATGCGGATAGTGGATCCGTCGATCTCCACCTTGGAGGCCAGCGACAGCTGCGGCACGCCCAGCCGCTCGGCCAGCATCGCGGCCATCGCGCCCATCCGGGCGTCGGTGGACTCGGCGCCCACCACCACCAGGTCGAACCCGATGCTGCGCAGGACCTGGGCGAGAGCGTAGGAGGTCGCCAGCGCATCCGATCCGGCCAGGGCGTCATCGACCAGGTGCACCGCCTTGTCCGCGCCCATCGACAGCGCCTTGCGGATCGATTCCGTCGCCTTGTCCGGGCCCATCGTCAGGACGGTGACCTCACCGCCATGGGCCTCCTTCAGCAGCAGGGCCTCCTCGATGGCGTACTCGTCCAGTTCGTTGATCAGGCCATCGGCAGCCTCGCGGTCCAGCCTGGCGTCATCCGCCCTCAGCTTCCGCTCACCCGCTGTATCCGGGACCTGCTTGACGCAGACGACGATATTCATGACCGGCGCCTACCTCCCTGCCCTGTGTCATTCATCGGATCGGTGTCACCCGCCGGATCGGGCCGTGGCATGTACAGCCTGCCAGACACCGCTCCCGCGCGGCATAGGGTTCTACCCGCATGTCACAGCATATTACTTACAGGTAACTTTTATGCACCTTGGCCGATGCTAGCCGGCCCGCGTCCTGCCTGCTAGAGGGCCTGCTCAGCGGCCTCCACCACGTTGGCGAGCAGCATCGCGCGGGTCATCGGGCCGACCCCGCCCGGCATCGGCGCCAGCCATCCCGCAACTTCCCGGGCGCCCGGCGCTACGTCACCGACCAGCCCGGCGTCGGTGCGCGTGATCCCCACGTCGAGCACGGCGGCACCCGGCCTGATCATGTCCGCGGTGAGCAGGCCCGGCACGCCCGCCGCCACCACGACGATGTCGGCCTGCCTGGTGTGTGCGGCGAGATCCTTGGTGCCGGTGTGGCAGAGCGTGACGGTCGCGTTCTCGCTGCGCCGGGTCAGCAGCAATCCGAGCGCACGGCCGACCGTGATCCCCCGGCCAATGACCGTGACATCAGCACCCGCGATCTCCACGCCGTAGCGGCGCAGCAGCTCGACGATCCCGCGCGGCGTGCACGGCAGCGGGCCCGGCTCGCCGAGCACCAGGCTGCCGAGGTTGACGGGGTGCAGGCCGTCGGCGTCCTTGGCCGGGTCCATCCGGTGCAGCACCCGCCGCGCGTCCAGCCCGGCCGGGAGCGGGAGCTGGACGATGTAACCGGTGCAGCCGGGATCGGCGTTGAGCTCGTCGACAACCGCCTCGACCTGCGCCTGGGTCGCGTCAGCGGGCAACTCGCGCCGGATGCTCGCGATCCCGACCTGCGCGCAGTCACGGTGCTTGCCGTTCACGTACGCGCGGCTGCCCGGGTCCTCACCCACGAGGACGGTGCCGAGGCCGGGGACGATCCCGCGTGCGGCCAGGGCCGTCACCCGCTCAGCGAGCCCGGCCCGGATCTCGGCCGCGGCAGCCTTGCCATCAAGGATCCGTGCGCTCATCTCCACTCCCCTACAGGTCAATCGTCATCGCCGAAATCCCTACCGGCCCAGCGACCCCGGGCCAACGGCCCGGGCGAGCGGCCGGTGCATAACGGCGAGCCCCACACGGGATACGGACAGGCGATCGTACCGGCCCAGCGAGTCCGGGCCTTCAGGCCCGGCGAGCGGCCGGTGTATCGGACCCCAGCCCGGGAAAGCTGAGGGGGGGTTCCGGGGGGTCGTCCCCCCGGGCCAGCACAGCACAGCTCAGTGGTAGAAATGGCGCACTCCGGTGAAGTAGAGGGCGATGCCCGCCTGCTCGCAGGCGTCGATGACCAGCTGGTCACGGACTGACCCGCCTGGTTCGGCGATCGCGGTGACACCGGCCTCCGCGAGCACCTCGATGTTGTCGGGGAACGGGAAGTATGCGTCGCTGGCCGCCACCGAGCCACGTGCACGGTCCCCCGCCCGCTGGACGGCCAGCCGGCAGGAATCGACCCGGTTCACCTGGCCCATGCCGATGCCGACCGACGCGCCGCCGGACGCGAGCAGGATCGCGTTCGACTTGACCGAACGGCACGCGCGCCAGGCGAAGTCCAGGTCGCCGAGCGCCGTGGGGTCCAGCGCGCGGCCGGCCTTCAGTTCCCAGTTCGCGGGCGTGTCGCCCGGCGCGTCCACCCGGTCCACGGACTGTACGAGCATCCCGCCGCTGACCGGCCGCCACTCGACGCCGGGCCCGCGATCCGGCGGCGGGCAGGCCAGGAGGCGGATGTTCTTCTTCGCGGCCAGGATGTCCAGCGCTTCGGGGTCGAATGCCGGGGCGATCACGACTTCAGTGAAGATGTCCGCGATCTGGCCGGCCAGCTCCGGGGTGACGGGGCCGTTGGCCGCGATCACCCCGCCGAACGCGGAGGTCGGGTCGCACGCGTGCGCCTTCCGGTGCGCGTCGGCCAGGTCGGTCCCGATGGCGATGCCGCATGGGTTGGAGTGCTTGATGATCGCCACGCAGGGCTCGGCGAAGTCGTGCGCGGCACGGCGTGCGGCGTCCGCGTCGACGTAGTTGTTGTACGACATGGCCTTGCCGTGCAGCTGCCGCGCCGTGGCGATCCCGCCGCCGTCCGGCGGCACGCCCGGCTGGGACACCCCGCCACGCCCACGTTCGGCATCGAGAGCTGGTTCCCGCCGGCCGGCGGCGTTTCCCCGTACGTACAGCGCGGCCCGCTGGTGCGGGTTCTCGCCATAGCGCAGCACGTCGGCGCGTGACCAGAGCGCCCCCATGACCTCCGGCCAGCCGGCCTCCCGCGCGGTCTCGTCGGGCGCATACACCGATGCGAACCAGGACGCCACGGCAGCGTCATAGCTGGCGGTGAGCGCGTACGCGCGGGCGGCCAGCCGCTGGCGCTGCTCGAACGTGAACCCGCCGCTGCGGGCGGCCATCAGGACGTCGCCGTACGTCGACGGGTCGGTAACGACCGCAACGCTGGCGTGGTTCTTGGCCGCCGCGCGGACCATCGCCGGGCCGCCGATGTCGATCTCCTCGATACATTGCTCCGCGGGAGCACCCGACGCGACCGTTGCCTCGAACGGGTACAGGTTGGACACGAGGAGCTCGAACGGCATGATGCCAAGCTCGTCCAGCTGAGCGCGATGCTCCGGCCTGCGCGTATCGGCGAGCAGGCCGGCGTGGACCCTGGGGTGCAGAGTCTTCACCCGGCCGTCCAGGCACTCGGGGAAGCCGGTGAGCTCCTCCACCTTTGTCACCGGCACCCCGGCTTCGGCGATGACCGCTGCGGTGCTTCCGGTGGAGACGATCTCCACCCCCGCCTCGTGCAGGCCCCGCGCCAGGTCTTCCAGGCCGACCTTGTCATAGACGCTGACGAGCGCCCGCTTGATCGCGATCTTGCTCAACTGCCGATCCTCACCTTCCTGCCGCGGACGGACCACCCCTCGCGGACCATGCGGCCCACGGTCTCGACGAGCAGCGCCCGCTCGGTCACCTTGATCCGCTCGTGCAGCGAGGCCTCGTCATCGTCGTCACGCACCGGAACGCACGCCTGCGCGACCACCGGCCCCGCATCGATGCCAGTGTCCACGATGAACACGGTGCACCCCGTCACCTTCACCCCGTAGTCAAGGGCATCCTGCACGCCACGCATGCCGGGGAACGACGGTAGCAGCGCGGGATGAGTATTGAGGCACCGGCCGCCGTAGCGGTCAAGGAACGGCGGCCCCACGAGCTTCATGAACCCGGCCAGGACCACCAGATCGGCCCGGTGCGCCGCGCAGGATCCGGCGAGGGCCGCATCCCATTCCGCGCGGGCCGGATGATCCTTGACGCGGTGGACGAAGGTCGGGATGCCGGCCCGCTCGGCACGGGCCAGGCCTGCTATCCCGCTCCGGTCGGCTCCGACGGCCACCACCTCCGCGCCGTAGCGCTCATCCGCGCACGCGTCGATCAGGGCCTGAAGGTTCGTTCCCTCGCCGGAGACCAGCACAACAAGACGCGCCCGCATGCGGCTACCTTAGCCGCGCACGGCACGCACCCCGGACACCTGGCTGCCGCCGTGGCCGACGGCCGCCGCGCCAGGCCCATACAGGCCCGGGAAAGCGGCAGAATGAGAACCTATGGCCAGACCAGCAGACCGCCGCCGCCCGGACGTTCCCGGACTGGCCAATCGGCCGCCGGAACCGCCCGAGCCCGCGACCCAGCAGCGTGCCTGGGCCGCGCTGACGCTCGGCGTGATCGGCCTGATCGGCCTGTACCTGTCCCTGGCCGACGGCCTGCGCCGCTCCGTCTACGTCATCATCCTCACGCTGCTCATCGGGGCGCTAGCGACCTGGCTGGGCGGTTCTGCCATCGCACACGCACGCCGCGGCGGGACGGCCCGCCCGCGCGGCGCCATCGCCGGGACCGTGCTAGGTGGCCTGGGCCTCGCCCTCAGCGCGATCCTGCTCATCTCTTTCGCCATCTTCTGGAAGGAGCTGTCGGCCTACTCGAACTGCCTCAGCGGTGCCAACACGCTGTCGGCGCAGCAGGCATGCCTGCAGCAGTTCAGCCAGTCGGTCAGCAACCAGATCAGGCCCATGCGGCCCGGCGGGTAACCACCAGGCCGCATCTGCACACATCTGGGTCAGGCCCCGCGGCCGGCGTCGGGACCGTCATCGCCACCGGGGTCATCGCCATCGAAGTCATCGCCATCGAGCCTGCCGTGCCTGTCTTCGGCCCAGGGGTCCAGGTAGATGCGATGGCCGCCAGCGTCGTCGGTCTCGTCGATCACCGCCGGGCCGGCGGCACGGTAGCCGCCAGGGATATCACCATCCGCCGGGGCCGTGCCCGCGCGGGCCGCCGCGGGCACGGCCCGCAGTCCGCCCGTCCCGCGCCGCAGCATAAGCCAGTTCGCCGCCCCCGCTGCTACGGCGGCCGCGACGCCCATCTCCAGCATCGCGACGAGACCGACCTGCCACCCGGACGGGCCCACGGCGGCCAGGCGGCCGCTGCCAAGGGGCCCTCCCGCGAACGCCGCGAGCACGCCGACCACGCATCCGGCCGCGGCGCCGGACGTGAAGCCCCACAGCGGCGCCGCCTCGAGCACGGGCGTCGGCATGATCCGCATGGTGAGCACGCCGCCTGCCACCGCCGCCAGGTAGGGGGCAGCCAGCACCGCAAGGGAGAGCCAGGCCGGGACGCCATCCCGTGGCCCGGACGGCAGCGCGGCCAGCATCGGGAAGACCGGCATCGCGCCCAGGGCCGAGCCGGTAGGCGCCACCACCGTACCGGCACCGAACGCGAACCCCGGGCCGAGTGAGTACGCGACCGCCCAGATGACCGCGTTGGGGACATAGCCGAGTTCCGCCAGCAGCAGCAGGGCCGACCCTATGGGGCCGGGCGAAAGACTGTCGGTGAGGGCCCGGACCTGGCCGAGGTGGGCAGCGAGGGATCCGCCAGCCAGGATCGCCCCGGTCGCGGTGAGCAGGCCCAGCGTGCCGAGCATGCCCATGGTTACCGAGCGGGAGCGGACCGGCAGCAGGCCGGCGAGCCGGCCCCACGGCGCCAGGGCGCGTGCGCCACCCAGCCCGCCCGCGACCAGAGCCGCCAGGAACGGCCCGATGGCCGCCTGCAACAGCGACGGAGCCGCGAGCGTGGTCCGGCTGGCCAGGGCGAGCGCCACGGACAGCAGGGCGTAGGGCACTGCCAGGGCGAGCGCGGCGTAGCCGACGTGCCGGAGCCGCACCACCTCACCCGTCCGCACGACCCAGCGCCCCGCCCGCCAGAGCAGCGCGCCGGGGAGCAGGACGAGGCCCAGGGGAAGCATTCCGATGCTCCCGACGCCGCGCAGGCTGAATGCGACATGATGCGCGGCGAGCCACAGCATGGTGGCCGTGCGCAGCACGCCGGGAAGGCCATTTCCCAGGCCCGCGTGCGGGGAGGTGATCCATCCGGCCGCGGTCAGCGTCGTGAGCACCGCCAGCCCGATGCCGGCGGCGGCGCAGGCCGCCATCCCGCCGGTGACGGCCAGCGGCCGGGCGGGCTGGGCGGCACCGGGCGGCGGGCCCACTGTG
>DASQVO010000166.1:0-6990 GCA_035640715.1 Streptosporangiaceae bacterium | reverse complement strand
CTCGGCCTGGGCGGCCGGGACGTCCGGCCGCCCAGCCGGCTGCTGCCGGAAAAGGAACGCAGCGAGGTGGCCGCGATCCTGCGGTCCTGGAGCCTGCCAGAAGCAGGCGCGGAAACAGACCCGGAAACAGGCATAGCGGTGGAGGCGCGCCCGTGACGAAGACACCTGAGCAGCTCCGTAGTCATGGCTGGTTCGGCGGTGAGCGGATGGAGGGACTGCGGTCATTCAGCCACCGGTCCCGCATGCGCCAGCTCGGCGTGGCGGCCGAGGAGCATCTCGGGAAGCCGGTCATCGCGATCCTCAACACCTGGTCGGAGATGAACCCGTGCCATATGCACCTGCGGGAACGTGCCGCCCAGGTAAAGCGCGGCGTGCTGCAGGCGGGCGGTTTCCCGGTGGAGTTCCCCGTCGCGACCCTGTCGGAGACGTTCCAGAAGCCGACCCCGATGATGTACCGCAATCTCCTGGCCATGGAGACTGAGGAGCTGCTGCGGTCCTACCCGGCCGACGGCGCGGTGCTGATGGGCGGCTGCGACAAGACGACACCCGCGCTGCTGATGGGGGCGGCGAGCGCCGGGATACCGGCGATCTACGTCACGGCGGGGCCGATGCTGACTGGCCGCTACCGCGGCCAGGCGGTGGGCAGCGGCACCGATATGTGGAGGTTCTGGGACGACGCCAAGGCCGGCCTGGTTGGCGACTGCGAGATGGCCGACCTCGAATGCGGCATCGCGAGATCGCCCGGCCACTGCATGACCATGGGCACGGCCTCGACCATGACCTCGACCGCCGAGGCGCTCGGCATGACGCTGCCGGGAATGGCGTCGATCCCCGCCGTGGACTCGGCGCACTACCGGATGGCGGCGGCGAGCGGCCGGCGGATCGTGGAGATGGTCTGGGAGGACCTGACCCCGCAGCGCATTCTCACCCGGGAGGCCTTCGAGGACGCGGTGGCGACCGTGCTGGCGCTGGGCGGATCGACCAACGCGTTCATCCACCTCATCGCGATGGCCGGCCGGGCGGGGGTGGATCTGACCCTGGACGACTTCGACCGGATCTCGCGCCGTGTGCCGTGGCTCGCGAACATCAAGCCGAGCGGTGCGTACCTGATGGAGGATTTCTACTACGCCGGCGGGCTACCCGCCCTGCTCGGCCAGCTCGCGAAGGTCCCCGGGGCGCTGCACACCGACCGCGTGACGGTCACCGGCCGCCCGTTCGGCGAGCAGATCACGGACGTACCGGTATACAACGAGGACGTCATCCGCACTCCCGAGAATGCGCTGGCGGCGGAGGGCGGCGTGGCGGTGCTGCGCGGCAACCTGGCCCCCGACGGCGCGGTGATCAAGCACATCGCCGCCGATCAGCGGCTGCTCAAGCACACTGGGCCGGCTGTCGTTTTCGACGACTACGCCGAAATGCAGAACCGGATCAACGACCCGTCACTGAACATAACTCCCGATTCGGTGCTGGTGCTGCGCAACGCCGGCCCGAAGGGCGGCCCCGGCATGCCCGAGTACGGGATGCTGCCGATTCCCGATTACCTGCTCGCCCAGGGCGTCCGGGACATGCTGCGGATCTCCGACGCGCGGATGAGCGGCACGAGCTACGGGGCCTGCGTGCTGCATGTCGCGCCGGAGTCGTTCGTCGGCGGGCCCCTCGCCCTGGTCCGCAGCGGCGATCAGATCACGCTGGACGTCGCCGCCAGGGAACTCCGCCTGGAAGTTCCCGAACGGGAGCTTGCGATGCGCCGCGAGCAATGGCAGCCGCCCGCGCCGAAGTTCGAGCGGGGCTACGGCGCCCTGTTCAGCGAGCAGATCACCCAGGCCAACGAGGGCTGCGACTTCGAGTTCCTGGCCCGGCATGGCCATAACCCCGACCCGGAGCCGAACCCGCAATGACAGCCGGCCCCGGCTGAGAAGGCGGCGAGTCCCCGGGGTGCCGCCCGGCGCCCGCTGGTTCGCGGGGGGCATTATGCGAGGTTTTGCCTGGCGCGCTGGGGGAGGTATCCCCCAGACCCCCTCAGGCGCCGGGCGGCAGGGGAACTCGCCGCCTGCACGGGCTGGGCAGCAGGGGAACTCGCCGCCTGCGTGGCGGGTTCGCGCTGTCTGTCTGGCACGGCTCGGAGGCCGTTCCGAGGGTTTTGAGCAGTTCGCCAGATAGTGGATGGAGTGAGCAACGATGATCCAGGGGTTCAATCCGCGGACCGGCGAGCCGGCTGGGGAGCCGGTCGCGGAGACGACGGACGCTGAGCTGGACGCGGTGGTAGAGGCCGCGGCCGCCGCGTTCCCGCAGTGGGCGGCTCTCCTCCCGGAGGGCCGGGCCGCCGCGCTGGAGGCGGTCGCGGACGCGCTGGACGCCCGGGCCGGTGAGCTCGTCGCGCTGGCCGACACCGAGACCGCGCTCGGCGAGACCCGGCTCACCGGCGAGGTGGCCAGGACCACCGGGCAGCTCCGGCTGTTCGCGGGGGCGCTCCGCGACGGGGCCTACGCCGATGTCGCGATCGCGTCGGCCACCGGCGCCGCCCCGGATCTCCGGCGGATCAGCCACCCGGTCGGGCCGGTCGCCGTGTTCGCGGCGTCCAACTTCCCGTTCGCCTTCTCCGTGGCCGGCGGCGACACGGCGTCGGCGCTAGCCGCGGGATGCCCGGTGGTCGTGAAGGCGCACGAGGGACATCCCCGGACCTCGGACCTGACTGCGGACATCGTCGGCACGGCGCTGGACGGCGCGGGCGCGCCCACCGGAGTGTTCGCCCTCGTGCACGGATTCGAGGCAGGTATCCGGCTGCTCAACCACCCAGCTATCAGGGCGGCCGGGTTCACCGGTTCTACCCGGGGCGGTCTCGAACTGGCCCGGATCTGCGCCGAGCGCGAGGTCCCGATTCCCTTCTACGGGGAACTCGGCGCGGTCAACCCGGTCGTCGTGCTGCCCGGCGCCGCCGCCCGCCGGCCCGGCGAGATCGCGTCCGGATACGCCGGGTCGCTCACGCTCGGCGCGGGCCAGTTCTGCACCAACCCGGGCCTGCTCTTCGTTCCCGCCGATGACGTGGCGCTGCTGACCGCGATCGCGGACGCGGTGACCGCCTCCAGCGGCGGCCCGATGCTGTCCGAGCGGATCTACAAGGGGTATGAGGCGTCGCTCGCCGAGATCGAGGCGCATCCCGCCGTGATGGCGCTCGCGGCCGGAGAGACTGGGGAGGGCCCGTGGGGCGCAACGCCCCGCCTCTTCCGCACGAGCCTGGAGGAGTTCGCCGCCGACGCCGGCGTGCTGTCGCGCGAGCGGTTCGGCCCGGCCGGGCTGATGATCGCCTATCCGTCTGTGGACGACCTGCTGCCGGTGCTCTTCGGGCTCAGCGGCAACCTCGTCGGGACGGTGCACGTGGACACGGAGTCGGCCGCCGACGTCTCCGCGGCCCGGAAGGTCGTGGCCGTGTTCGAGCGCACGGTCGGCCGGATCGTCTGCAACGGCTGGCCCACCGGGGTCGCCGTCAACGCGGCGCAGCATCACGGCGGCCCGTGGCCGGCTACGACCGTGCCCGCCTACACCTCCGTGGGAACGGCGGCCATCCGCCGCTGGCTCGTCCCGGTCGCCTACCAGAATTTCCCCGCGGAACTGCTGCCGGCCGGGCTGGTCGGCTGACCGCGCCCCACGCCCGGGCGCCTACGGAGAACACCGATGCCGATATCGGCCTACCTGTACCCGTGGGACGTGGACGGGGACCCCGCGGCCGCCGACCGGATCGCTGGGCTGGGGGTCAGCGAGGTCTCGCTGGCCGCCGCCTACCACGCGGTGCGGGCGGTCACGCCGTTCCACCCCGGCCACCGGGTGGTCACCCGCGACGCGGGCGTCTACCACCGGCCCGACCCGGAACGCTGGCGCGGTGTACGGCTGCGGCCCGCGGCACCTGACCCGGACCAGGCCGGGTCGTTCGAGCGCGCCGCCGACGCCCTGCACCGGGCCGGGCTGAAGGTGAACGCGTGGCTGGTGCTCGCGCACAACGGCCGTCTCGGCGCGGCCCATCCCGGATGCGTCGTGCGCAACGCCTACGGCGACCCCTACCCGTGGGCGCTGTGCGTCGGCTCGCCAGAGGTCGGCGAGTACGCGGCCGCCCTGTCTGCCGAGGTGGCCGCGCTGGGCTGCGTCGATGGCGTCGAACTCGAAGCGTGCGGCTGGTACGGCTACGACCATGGCAGCGCGCACGACAAGACCGGCGGCGGCCCGCCGGGCGGGGTGCCCGGCTGGCTGCTCGACACCTGCTTCTGCCAGGCCTGCACCGACGCGTTCCGCGAGGCCGACGCGGACTCCGCCGAACTGGCGCGCGCGGTCCGTGCCGCCCTGGACACCGGATACTGGCAGGAAATTCTGGTTCCGGACGATAGTGTCGCCGGCGCCGGAGCCTCAGTGCGGGGCCACTCCGGGGTGGGGGAGCCCGGGTTCGGTGACACCGTGCTGGGAGACACAGTGCTGGGCGACACCCTGCGGGGAGATGCCGTGCCGGAAGATCTGGCGGAACTGCTGGCCAAGGTGCGGGCCGCGACCGCCGAGAGATTTCTCTACCGGGTGCTGGCCGCCGTGCGGGACGCCGCGCCCGGCAAGGGCGTGCTGGTGCATTCGCATCCGGATCCCCGCGAGGCCGGCGCCAACCCCGGCTTCGACCCTGCCGTCCTGCTTGGTCGCGGCGGCGCCGACGGCGTCATCCTGCAATGCCCGGGACCGGCCGCTCAGTCCGCTGCGCTCGTCGCCCGGACCGCCCAGGCCGCCCACACCGCAGGGCTGGGCGTGGCCGCCGGGACGATGGGCGCCGACGTGAGAGCAGGCACAGGCCGGGATGCCGTGCCGGTGGCCGGGCGCGGGCCGTGCCGTGTCGCCGCCACGCTGACCGCCGTGACCGCCCTGGGCGCCCATCTGGCTGACCTGCCCGGACATGCGGAGGCCGTGCTGGCTGCGGGCGCGACGGACCTTCGCCTGTACCACGCCGGCCTCGCGTCCGCCGCCGACCACGCCGCCATGCGTTCCATCGCCAGCGCATTCCCCGCGTGACGATGGACGTGAACGGGGTCCCCGTTCGCCTGCCACGCTCAGCGTTTCGACTCCGGCACCGTGGAGGAGTTCCCAGCCCGTAAGATTGTCCAGCGCGCAGCGGCCAACGTGACGGTCCTGGCTTAAGCCCAGGCCGGCGAGGAAACCCACGGCCGGGCGCGCCGGCTGGTGAGGGTGGCATAGTGGTGCGGGTGAGCCCTCAGATAGCGACCAACACCATTGTGAGCCGGGACGAGCTGCTCGACTTCATCCGGCCGCGCCATCAGGCGATCGTCATCACGGCACGCGCCGATGGGCGCCCGCAGGCGTCCCCGGTGACGTGCGGCGTTGACGACGAGGGCCGGATCGTCGTGGCGACCTATCCGGAACGGGCCAAGGCCCGCAACGCCCGGCGCAACCCGCAGGTCAGCGTGCTCTTCTTGTCCGATGATTTCGGCGGCGCCTGGGTGCAGGTCGATGGCGACGCGGAGGTGATCGACGTCCCCGAGGCCGTCGAGGCGCTCGTCGATTACTACCGGGCCATCGCCGGCGAGCATCCGGACTGGGACGACTACCGGCAGGCCATGGTCCGCCAGGGCAAATCGCTGCTGCGTGTCACGCCCCGGCAGTGGGGCCCCGTCGCGACCGGCGGTTTCCCGCCGCGCCTAGCGGAAACGGGCCGTTGACTTCCATTACCAGGCATCCGTCGCCTATCTAGCAGGTATGGGGTTGCCCGGCCTGGTGGCGCTCAGGTACCGGCAGGCAGGTGGCCAGAAATCATGCCAGCCACAACGCGGGGTGCCCGGCGCGTCGATACGCTCACGCGTGTGCACCACAGATTGTCGGAGGTCGAGCGCATGGATGCCCGGCATGCGCTGCGGCTGCTCTGCGACCATGCCATGTGCGCGAGTGGGCTCCTAGCAGACCCCGCAGTCACCCAGGCCATCCTGGCCGCCAAGCTGGACATGATGCTGATCGGGCTGGGCGCGCTCAGGGACAGGCTCCGTATGTAGCCTCAGGGCATACCTTGTGGGCATGGGTGAGCCAGGCCATGACCCTGCCAAGGACACCCGAGAGGCCCTGTTAAACCGTCAGCAGCCGGCGCAGGATCCCCGGCAACCTCCTTTAGCCCATTTCGTTCTGTATTAACATCATTACCTACTGTGACTGGAATCACACGAATCCTGTGGGGAACAACGAGTGACCATGGAATTCGCCGGGCACTAGGTGCACGCATCTGGCGCGATTAATCCCTTCCGTCCGAACAGCATGGGATGGGGCGGCGCTGCGGAAGCGCGGCGCGGCGGGGGTGGGCGGTCCACCCCCGCGGCGGGGGTGGACCGCCCACCCTCCACATCAGCGATACCGACAGGAGCGATACCGACAGGAGACGGGTGGTCCACCCTCCGCATCAGCAATACCGACAGGAGAGGGGATCCTTGTCATGAACGCCAAGTCACTGAAGCGAGCACTCGGGCTCGCTGCGGCAGCGAGCACCACCGGGACGATGATGCTCGCGCCGACCGTGGCGAACGCAGCCACGGCGCACCTGGCTCACGCACAAACAGTAAGCACAGTAAGCAACGTCTCGAAGGTCAGCGGTGGCGGGCCGCCCGGCTGTGGCTGGGGCGGCTGTGGCTGCATCGGCTGGGGCTGCGAGCACGTCGTCTACAAGCCCGTGCCCGTCTACAAGCACGTGCCGGTCTACCGGTACCGGACCGTCTACAAGTCCGTGCCCATCTACAAGCACGTGCCCGTCTACCGGTACCGGACCGTCTACAAGCCGGTCTGCAAACCCGTCTGCTGGCCCATCTGCGGCTGCGGGTGCTGATCGAACGTCTCATAACCTCCCGGCTCGGCCAGATGGCCGAGCCGGGAGCACATCACCTCGGTGGAGTGGTTACGGCGGACCAGTTCTTAACACACGTCCACACATGACGAGGGACCCGGATCTCCGAAGAGATCCGGGTCCCT
>DASQVO010000165.1:0-3546 GCA_035640715.1 Streptosporangiaceae bacterium | reverse complement strand
GCGCCCGGCCAGCCTGGACGGTGCCGGGCTCGCCCCGGCTCTGCAGGAGATCTGCGCGGCCTACCACGACCGGCTCGGCGTCACCGTCGACGCCGACCTGGACGACGTCACCGTCCCCGCGCCCGTCGAGCACGCCCTGCTGCGCATCACCCAGGAGGCATGTGTCAACGCCGTCCGGCACGGCAACGCCCGCCGGCTTGCCGTGTCGATGACCCGCTGGGACGGGCACGTCGAGCTTGCCGTCCGCGACACCGGCACCGGCTTCGACCCGGCCGCCCCGCACGCCGGCTCCGGGCTGGCCCACATCCGTGACCGGGTCGCCGAACTTGGCGGCACCGTGGACATCGACAGCGCACCCGGGCGCGGCGCGGCGCTCACCGTCCGGGTGCCGGTGCCATGACGATCCGCGTGGTGATCGCCGACGACCATCGCGTCGTCCGGGACGGGCTGTGCTACCTGCTCAGCCAGGAACCAGACGTCGAGGTCGCCGGCGAAGCCGGAGACGGCCGGCAGACGGTAGACGTCGTCGCCGCCACCCGCCCGGACGTGCTGCTGCTCGACCTGTACATGCCCGGACTGGACGGGCACGCCGTGCTCGCCGCACTGCACGACGCGCCGCACCGGCCTGCCGTCGTCGTGCTCACCTCCGCCACCGGCGACGAGCACCTCGTCCGCGCCATGCACGCCGGCGCGACCTCCTACCTGCTCAAGACCGCCCCGGCCGAGCACGTCATCGCCGCCATCCGCGACGCCGCCGCCGGCACCGCCAGCCTCAGCCCCGAGCTGCTGACCCGGCTCACCCAGGCGCTCCGCCGGCCACCGCCGCCGGACCCGCTGCAGCCGCTCTCACCACGCGAACGCGACGTACTCCGGCTGATCGCCCGCGGTCACAGCAACCGGCAGATCGCCCGGGACCTGGCGATCGGCGAGCAGACCGTCAAGACCCACGTCCGCAGCATCCTCACCAAACTCGGCCTGCAAGACCGCGTCCAGGCAGCGATCTTCGCCCTCCGCCACCAAGCCGATAGCCGCGAGCACCGGCCGTAACCGTGTGGGGTTCCGGGATCCGCATGAGCACGCAGATCACCCATTCCCGCACAGTCAAGCGGCCCACGCGACGACCCGGCGCAACACACATATCGGCGGGAGTGTGTGCTTCGCTCAAGTCGAGGACTGATCACACAGCGTGAGAAGAAGCATCATGCCGACGGGTTCCCGAACGCCGATTACGAACGCTCGGAGTTCTGTCGATCGTGCGGTCCGGAGGCGCGCGGAACATCCCGTTATGCACAGCCGTGGCCGCAGCGGACCATCCCGGTCAGAGACGGGGCGCGAACCGCGGCGAAGCCGCCGCCACGCGCTGTGACCACGAGGCAGGGCGCCGTTCCTGCTAGTGGATCAGGCCGGTGAGGCCCAGCCGGCTGAGGCGCTGGGGGTCGGCGAGGATGTCGATCTCGGTGATCTTGCCGTCGCGGACGGCCAAGCCGATCAGGGCCAGGGGCTGGCCGTTCGGCGCGATAAGGAATCCGGGGGTGCCGTTGACGAGCACCGGGTGGGCGAAGCGCGCCAGTCGCGCGAAGCGGCGCGCCTGGGCGGCTACGTCCGATGCACCGTTGATCAGCCGGGAGGGGCCCAGCGGGCCGGTGCCCGCGTCGGCGCGGAGCACCACGGCCGGGTCGAGGACGGCGAGCAGGCCCTCGAAGTCACCCCCGCGGGCGGCGGCCAGGAAGGCGTCGGCTACCTCGCGTTGCCTGGCGGCATCGGCTGCGGCGGGGACAGTAGCGCCGCGAAGCCGGTGCCTGGCGCGGCTGGCCAGCTGCTTGGCGGCGGCCGGGGAACGGTCCAGGATGGGCCCGATCTGCTCGAACGGGACGGCGAAGATGTCGTGCAGGACGAAGGCGAGCCGTTCGGCCGGGGACAGCGTGTCGAGGACGACAAGCAGCGCGAGACCGACCGAGTCGGCCAGGAGCGCATGTTGCTCGGGATCGTCCGCAGCGGGGGTGACGACCGGGTCCGGCACGTGCACGTCAAGCGGGTCCTCGCGACGTGCCGTCCGGGCACGCAGCATGTCCAGGCAGACGCGGGACACGACGGTGGTCAGCCACGCGCGCAGATTCCGCACGTCGGCGGTGCCGGTGCTCGTCAGCCGCAGCCAGGTCTCCTGCACCGCGTCGTCCGCCTCGGTCAGTGAGCCGAGCATCCGGTAGGCCACCGCCCGCAGGTGCGCGCGGTGCGCCTGGAATTCGGCTGCCGGCCAGTCCGTGGTGTCCACTGTTACCTTCCTCCGCCGCCGTTCGTCATACCCAAAGACGATCCGAACCGGATCGAGGTAACAACCAAGGGGAGAAGCAGATGACCGATCAGGCGGTGCCGGGCCGTTCGCAGGCGACGCTGGGCCCGCGGGCACAGACCCTGGCGGCGCAGGCTCTGGTGAACCGGGTCGTCCGGGGGTTGCTGCGGACGCCGCTGGTGAGCCGGCTCGTCGGCAGCCGGCTCGTCACGGTGTACGCCGTCGGCCGCAAGTCCGGGCGGCGCTATGCGGTGCCGGTGGCCTATACCAGGCACGAGGGAGACCTGCTCATCGGCACGCCCTTCGGCTGGGGCCGCAACCTCCGCTCCGGAGAGGCGGTGGCGATCCGGCTCAAGGGCCGCCGGCGGCTCGCCGATGTCCGGGTCCTGGCGGAAGAGCAGGACGTGGTCGATGCTTACGCCGTCATGGCGCGCGACAACCACAACT
This sequence comes from Streptosporangiaceae bacterium, assembly GCA_035640715.1. Taxonomy (GTDB): domain Bacteria; phylum Actinomycetota; class Actinomycetes; order Streptosporangiales; family Streptosporangiaceae; genus DASQVO01. The sequence goes on along the minus strand of DASQVO010000165.1, from coordinate 809 downwards.
TCGCCAAGTTCAACAACATCGGCTTCGACTCTGGCGGCAACCCCGTCCCCGCCGACCTGCATCTGGCCTGGGCGGCGGGGGCTCGCGCCTTCCGGTTGACACCACGCTGCCCCCATGGCAGGACTCAGCCCGCGGGAAGATGATCTTCACTAGTTCCGCGTTCCCCCGGCGGCGCCGCCGGGGGAACGCCACCTTCGTCAGCATCCCGCAGATGTTCAGCTGGCGGAACGGCCCGCTGCCGCCCAGCTATGGGCTACGGGCAGGGCACCGGGGAAATCAGCCCCGGCATCAGCGGCCTGAACGAGCAGCAGCAGACCCCCGGAATGATCATCATCAGCTTCGGCTCCGGGATCGAGAGCCAGCCGACCGGGACCTCTCAACGCTACGACCTGACTCACTGCCATCCCGGCCAGGCCCGTACCGCCTGCATCCATCCTCAATCAGGCGGCTACGACGCGTTCAGCGGGCGATCCGCTCATCACAAGGCGCTACGGCCGGGCTGTCCGGAGGGCAGGCGGGGGCTCATAGCACGCACGGCTCGGGAGCAGAACGCCGGAGCCTGGTTCAGTTCTCGGTGGCGAACCTCAGCCCGGCTGCGGCGAGGGCGTCGCGGAGCTGGGCGATCGCCTTGGGCCCAATACCGTGCATCCGGGCGAGATCGGCCTCGGTCACCTGGGTGAGCTGCTCCAGGGTGGCATACCCGGCCGCGGCCAGCGCCTGCCGGGCTGGCCTGGCCAGGCCGGAGGGCAGGCCCGGGGCCTGGCGGGCCCGCTGCCCGGTCACGCGGTGACCAAGCCGGCGAGGTGGGC
>DASQVO010000164.1:0-4409 GCA_035640715.1 Streptosporangiaceae bacterium | reverse complement strand
TGCCCGGCGAATTGCCAGAACACCCGGGGCGGCCAGATGCCAGAACTCAGGGGGCGGCCAGCCGGGAAAGCAAGAGTGCTCAACCGCCGGCTTGCGGGCGTGTGGGAGTGAGCATGAGCTCACATGAGTGTCGCTGCCGTCATCGGGAGGCAGGCCACTGAGCACGGCTTGCGGTAATGTCCGGCCCTTCCGGTAATGTCCAGGCCGCGATCTGGGCCGCCGGGAACGGTGCCAGCGTGCGGGGCCCCCGCTGCACCAGGGAGATGGCCCGGGGCCTCCCCGCCGCCGCTGGCCGTACCCATGGGGCCAGGCCGCGCAGGGAACCGGCCTCCCGGGACCGGACCATGCACCGGATGCGTGCCGCCGCCCCGGGGATGAGGACGCCGGGGACCAGCGCGCCCAAGACCGTTCGGGGCGTGCGGCTGATCAGGCCCACTCCTGCTCAGTCCGAAGGAACGGTTTCCGGCAGGCGGCTGGGAAGCCGGGGCCGGCGGCATGCGGCGCGCCCCTGACCGCAGGCGGCGGCGCCGCCCCAGTTCCCCTTGACGCGCGCCTGCTATCGCTCTAGGTTCCACGGCGAAGCATGCCGGACATTTGCGGCTACGTGCGTATTGCGGTTCGGCGCGCCAGGCTCCTCCCCATGCGCCGCCAGGCTCTGCGTTCGTTATGAGGGGCGGGATTTCCGGCTCAATGAGGGCCGTGGCGGCGGCCGTTACGCCATAAGATGGGTGATCGGCAGCCGGGCCTGGAGGCGCCAGCCGGCGGGATGCCGTCGCCGTGGAAGGCGGCAGCCGCCGGGCGCCAGCGGGCGCCGCCCGGGGCGCCGAGCCCAGGGCAGACGACAGCGAGAGGCTAGGGTTACGGCAGGCTATGGGCAAGGCAAGCAGGGCTAAGCGCGACGGCACGCGCCAGGAGAAGATCGCGGCTCAGCGGGCAAGGGAGCGCCGCGCGGACATCCGTAACAGGGTGCTGCTGGCGTCCGGGAGCGTCGTGGTGGTCATCGCCGTCGTGGTGGCATTCGTCCTGGTCAAGGTGAACTCCAAGGCAACAACGCCAGGTGTGAGCAACGGGCCGACCGGTGCCGCGCTCTCCAGTGTGGTCACGGATACGACAAGCGTGCCGGCGAGCACCCTCAACGCGGTCGGCGCGGGCAGCGGCGTGACGAACACTCCGCAGAGCATCTCCGGGTCGCTGCTGACCTCCGGCGGTAAGCCGGAGATGCTGTACATGGGTGCGGAGTACTGCCCGTACTGCGCCGCCGAGCGGTGGGCGATGGTCGTGGCGCTGAGCCGGTTCGGCACCTTCTCCAACCTGAGCACCGTGCATTCGGGGAACATCACGGGTGAGGTGTACCCGAACACGCCCACCTGGACGTTCTACAAATCCTCCTACACCAGCAAGTACCTGACGTTCTCGCCGGTGGAGATGGAGACCAACATCCCGCAGGGCACCACGTCCTACACCACGCTGCAGACACCTACGTCTGCTCAGCAGGCCCTGCTGAACAAGTACGATGCCCCGCCCTACGTCGCGTCAGGGAACCAGGGCGCCATCCCGTTCGTCGACTTTGGCAACAAATACATGATCAGCGGAGCCAGCTACAGCCCGCAGGTACTGCAGGGCAAGAGCTGGAGCCAGATCGCCTCGGCACTGAAGGACCCGTCGAGCCCGATCGCCAAGGCGGTGGACGGCACGGCGAACTACATGACCGCCGCGATCTGCAAGCTCACCGGCAACCAGCCAGCGACCGCGTGCACCCCCGTGGTGCAGGGGCTGGAAGGAAAGATCTGATGGCAGGTTCGAAGGCACCCCGCACCGGGCCCAGATCGGGCGCCGTGGCGGCGAAGAGCGGCAGCGCCGGCCAGCGCAGCGGCTCACCGGGCGCCAAAGGGTCACCCGCCGCCAAGGGCGCCCGGGGTGGCAGCAGCGGCGGGGGTGCCCGGAACGGCAACAGGACCCGCCAGGGCGCCGCTGCTCAACAGCAGCCCGTCACCGCGGCGACGCCGGCCGTCGACGGACCGCCCGCCTGGCTGCGCTGGACCACGCTGGTCCTCGCCCTCGCCGGGCTCGGCGTGTCCACCTACCTCACGATCGCGCATTACACGACCGCGGTCACGCTGGCGTGCCCCAACACCGGCACGATCAACTGCCAGAAAGTGACCACCAGCCCGGAGTCGAATGTCTTCGGTATTCCGGTCGCCGTGCTGGGCCTGGCCTTCTACCTGTTCCTGGTAGCGATCATGAGTCCCTTCGCCTGGCGGTCCGCCAGGCGCGAGGTCGCGCTGGTGCGCCTGCTCTCACTCGTCGCCGGAATCGGGTTCGTCATCTACCTCATCTACGCCGAACTGTTCGAGATCGGCAACATCTGCCTCGAATGCACGAGCGTTCACGTCATCACGTTCGTTCTCTTCGTGCTGACCATGCTGAGTGCCGCAGTATGGGGCGGAACGAGCCAGACGTCCAAGGCGGGGCGCGCCCGGAGGTAGCCGCCGGAGGCCAGGGAGAGCCGCGCGGCGGCGGGCGATGACATAATTCTCATCTTCCAGCGTGCCCATGGTGCCGCGCAGGGGACGGCCGCTACGTTAGGCCCAATCGGGCCCTCAGGGCCAGCGCGAGCATGCCTGGAAGAAGCCGAGCATCGTGAGCTACCTCACCGGCCACTGGTCCTACGACCCGTTCCTCATCGTGGTCGTTGCCTGGCACGAGATCGGGCTGTGGCGGCTCGCGCGGCGGTCCCGCCCGGAGCGGACGCGGGAGCGGCGGCTGCGGTCGCTGTGGTTCTACGCGGGCCTGGCCGTCCTGCTGCTGGCGGTGGAGTCGCCCATCGACTACTGGTCAGACGACTACTTCTTCGTCCACATGATCCAGCATCTGCTGCTCATGTTCGCCGCCCCCAGCCTCATCGTCGCCGGCGCTCCCTGGCAGCCGATGCTGGACGCGCTGCCGGGCCGGCTCGGACGGGACGTCACCAGGGGCGTCCTCGCCGGCGGCTGGTCCAGGCCGCTGCGCGCGGCCGGCGGGGCGCTGCTGAGGCCGTGGACGGCCGTCGTGATCTTCAACGCCGTCATGATCTTCTGGCACGTTCCAGCGCCATTCGACCTGGCCGCCAGCAACCAGGCGGTGCACGTCTGGCTGATGCACGGCAGTTTCTTCGCGGCGGGCGTGCTGTTCTGGCTGCAGTTCATCCCGTCGCCGCCGCTGCCCCGGCAGATGCCCCTGATGTCCCGGGCGGCCGCACTGGCCGGCACCAATCTCGTCATGGTGCTGCTGGCCATGTCGCTGAGCGTGTTCTCCGCGCGGTCGTGGTACCCGGTCTACAGCCACATCCCGGGTGTGACCCTTCCGCCGCTGGCCGATCAGCAGATCGGCGCCGCGATCCTCTGGGTCTGCGGGGACTTCTGGGCCGTCCCCGCGCTGATCGTCACCATCCGTGCCATGATCGCTCAGGACGGCAGCATGGGCATGGCAGTGGACCGCCTGCTCGGACGCGGAGCGGCACGCTTCCGCTGGGGACCGTCGGCAGCCCTGCCGCCCAGGACGGGCACGGGCCCGCGGCACCCTGGATCGTAGCTGACGGGTCGTTGAGGCTTAGCTGACGGACATGTCAGAACTCAGTGGTTGATTATGCGATGTCTGGCTGCTCGCGAGCTAGGATGAACCCGCCATGTGTCGCTGTGCGTAACCGGCATTTGGTGTTGTGCCATTGTCCTTCAGCTCGGCTATAGGAGAACTCGTATGCAATCCCCCGGGGGACGTTCCCGGTTTCTCCTTGTCCCTGTGCTTAGCATCATGGCCGCCGCGGCCGTTACGGCGTGCAGTAGCAGCAGCTCGCCCAGCCCGACCGCGAGCGCGTCGACCAGTGCGGCCGCGCCGGCCTCCGCCTCTCCGCCGGCATCCGCGGGCGGAAGCTCGTCGGCCGCCACGGCACAGATCAAGGCGAACTGGGAGGCCTTCTTCAGTCCCAAGACCCCTGCGGCGAAGAGGATCAGCCTCCTGCAGAACGGCCAGATGTTCGCGCCTGTCATCAGCGCGCAATCCGGCTCGGGCCTTGCCTCCTCGGCATCAGCGACGGTGTCGAGCGTGATGGTCACCTCACCCACCCAGGCCAAGGTCATCTACTCGGTCCTGCTCGGCGGTACGCCCGCGCTGAAGAACCAGCCCGGCGTGGCCGTGCTCCAGAACGGCACATGGAAGGTTGGCGACCAGAGCTTCTGCGCGCTGCTGACCCTGGAGAACAACGGCAAGGCGCCGTCGGTCTGCAGCAGCGTGGCCGGCTAGCCGGCAGGGCTGGCCGGTGGATTCCGGAGCCTTCACAGACACACAGCCTGAGAGGCCGGTGACCGCCCGCTACGGCGGGCGGTCACTTGCTCTCGCAGTGCTATGCACGCTGCTGTTCCTGACCTTCCTTG
>DASQVO010000163.1:0-8971 GCA_035640715.1 Streptosporangiaceae bacterium | reverse complement strand
TACGGGTGCGCGTGCTGGGCTCAAGGCCAGCAGGCGGGGCGGTCCCGGACTTCGGGCGCATTCCTGAGACCGGAAAACTCACGCCCCGCGGTCAGCCCGCACAGTCTGCAGCTCATTGCCATGATCACCGCGTCGCAGCTGAACCGAGGGGCACTTTCCCGGCCGTATCATCCTCGGTTAAGTTTGCGAAAGACATGGCTGACCTGGAGCCCCGTTACGGAATCGAACCGTAGACCTTCTCCTTACCATAAAGCCGCGCGCCTGCCCTGGGGGCGCTACGTGCACTGATGGCCCGGCGAGCTGCCCAGATCGCCCTGCGTTCACGCCGTTTTGCTGGCGTGCCGGTCCACGGCCCGGTCCACGGCACCGCGCACCGGGCACAAACCGCGATCACTCAACGTGACAACTGCTGGCAGTCATCGGGACCTGCCCGGGGACGGTCAGCCCGCTCACGGAATGTGATTATCCACGAAGTGATGGCTGCGCCCGTCTGGGGATCGAGCGCGTGTCATGCGGCGGGGTGGCGCGGCATGCCCTGGACTGTCAGCGAGTTCGGCTGCTATGGCGACCAAACTCGCCGACATTCCGGGGAGGCGCCACGGGAGGGGTGATCGTCTGCCTTCAGGAATGGCCCGCCGCCGGCCGTGACCCTGAAGCCGGCGACCATTCCCATGGCCGCGTGGCTGCGGCCGGTACTCGGGTCCACTACGAGGCAGAACGCCACGTAGTTACCCGGGCGGGCTCGAGGCTGAACCAGCCGCCGAGTCCGCCGGGGGTGTCTGCCCCGAAGCCGCCGGATGAGACGAAGCCGCCGGGCTCAGCGAGACCGAGCTGCGCCGCTACGCCCGCCGCCCCCGCCAGCCAGACCCGCGGACGCCCGGGGCGGCATGAACCGCCCGGCCGGACGTCCGGCCTCCTGTTGTACCGGGGCGCTACATTGCCGGCATGGATGATCCGCTTGAGCGCCTTGCGGGCTACTCCCAGCACAAGAAAAAGGCACCACCGGGGGATTTTGCCGACCTGGCCCGGGCGGCCCGGGAGGCCGGGCACACCTGGGCCGGCATCGCGGAAGCCTGCGGTGTCACCGGACTGGGCGACATGAACGTGGTCGCCGGGCAGCCCTCCGGGATCCTCCCCGATCATCCCGGCGAGCTTTTCTACCGGGCCGCCAGCTACGCGACCGGACAGGTCACCGGCGCCCGCCGCCGCTATCCCCCGGTCACCTGGCGCTGCCGCTCCTGCGGGCGCCAGGTCACCGACCGGTCCGGCACCGGCCGGCCGGTCCACGTCGAGCACGGCCACGCGCCCGGCTGCCCGCGGCTGGCCCGCGACCAGGCCGCCGACGACGCCCGCCGCCGCGCCACGCTACCCGCGCTGGCCAAGGGCTGTGACCCGCCGTGCGGGCGGCTGCAACGCCACCACCTGGCCGAACCGGTCACCGGGGACTGCCCCCGGTGCGGGTGGCGCGGCTACTTCCACCAGCACATGACCACGATCAACGGCGACTGGGCCACAGCGGTCTGCGACAACTGCTATGACGACCTGCGCCCCGGCATCACCGTCGCCGCCTGCTTCTACAGCGCCAGATACGGGGACGAGAACCCGTTCGCGGTGATCCGCCAGCGCACCTGGAGCGACTGCGACTACCCCGATACCGGCCAGATCATGACCTGGCGGCTGTGGTGGGAACACACCCCCATGCTGGTTGAGGACTCCTGGGGCCAATGCGACGCCTACCTCGACAAGATCACCCGCGGCGAAGCCGAGCAGATCATGGCACGACTGGCCGCCACCTACTGGCCACCTGAGGCTGCCGCCCTGCCATGGGTCACGGCAGCCTACCCCGAACCATGATGCTGGGGATGGCCGGTTTGGCGCCCCCGCTCAAGATCGCACCCCGCCCAGCGGCGGGAGGTTACTCTAGCTTCATGAGCAGTCCTGCCATGGAGCCGTCGCTTCCGCCGGTGGATGAGGCGACGGTGCGCGCGCACGCCGGAGAACTGCGTGCACTGGCGGCCCGGCATGGGATCACCGGCCTGCGGTTCGCCTCGCCAGGCAGGCTGGTGGGCCACCTGGCGGAGGACCGGGACGCCTTCGATGTGGCTGACTTCGAGATCGCCGCAGTCAGCATGCTGGGAGCCGAGGTGCGGCTGTATTCCGACCGGGTGCTGGGCAAACCCAACGTCAGCCCGGACCTGGTGGCGGCCCGGCCGCTGTGAGCGGCGAGGATATCCGGCCCGACCGGCACGTACTGCTGGAACTGGATGCGCTGCTAGCGCAGATCGAAGCTCTGCTGGCCGAAGGCGGCCGGGAACGGTTCGATGCCGATGACCGCTACCGGTGGGTACTGCACCGCTTGTGGATCGCCGTGGGCAACGAGGCGCTGGCCTATGCCCGGCTCACCGGCCGCACCCTGCAGGCTGAACAGCCGTGGGGGCGGCTGTACCGGTTGCGCAACATGCTCGCCCACGACCGGCTGCCCGACATCGACGAAGACGAAGTGTGGCGGATGACCGTCATGCGCACAGCATCCCTGCGTAAGCAGATCCGCGACCTACTGACTTGATCGGCGCGAGACAGCAAGCCAGGCGGCTCAGACGCCACCGGTAGCGTCCGGTGATCAACGCATACCAGATCAGGCGCGGCGTAAACCTGCCAGATGATCTTTGCGCCTCTCCCCTGTGGGGTTCAAAACGGGGCGTAGGTTGCTGGCCTGCGAGTATGACTGCGGCAGTCATTCCGGGGCTGGCAGTATCGGCGGCTTGTGACAGTACGGATGCTTTACCTGGTCTTCGTGCGCCTGACTGGCTGGATGGCGCTGCTGGCGCGTTCGGCGGCGTCAAGGATGCCGAGTTGCTGGTGCTGCGCCACGAGGTCGCGGTGCTGCGGCGGCAGAACCCCAGGCCAAGGCTGCACTGGGCAGACCGCGCGGTACTCGCCGCCCTGGCCCGGCTGCTCCCCAGGTCGCTGCGGAGGAGCAGGCTCGTGACGCCAGGCACGCTGCTGGGCTGGCACCGGCGGCTGGTCCGCTGGCGCTGGACCTATCCTCCCATGGGAGGACGGCCGCCAGTTGACGCCAAGCTCGTGGTGCTGATCGGGCAGATGGCGCGGGAAAACCCTGGCTGGGGCTATAAGCGGATCCAGGGCGAGCTGCTCGGCCTCGGGTACCGGGTCGGGGCCTCTACGGTGCGGCGGATCCTGAAAAGGCTGCGGATCCCGCCCGCGCCGCAGCGCAGCCGCACGACGTGGCGGCAGTTCCTGCGCTCGCAGGCTTCCACGATGCTGGCATGCGATTTCTTCCATGTCGACTGCGCGTTTACCTTGCGCCGGGTCTACGTGTTCTTCGTGATCGAAGTCGGCACCCGCCATGTCCATGTCCTGGGCGTGACCGCGCACCCAGACGGGGCATGGACCGTGCAGCAGGCCCGGAACCTGCTGATGGACCTGGGGGAACGCGCTACCCGGTTCCGGTTCCCGGTCCGGGACCGGGCGGGTCAGTTCACCGGGGCGTCCGGCGCGGTGCTGGCCGGTGCCGGGATCGAGGTGGTGAAGATCCCGCCGCGCAGCCCGAGAGCGAACGCCTATGCCGAGCGCTGGGTGCGCACCGTCCGGGCTGAGGTCACCGACCGGATGCTGGTCGCCGGGCCGCGGCACCTGCGGGCGGTCCTGGACGAGTACGTCGCGCACTATAACCAGCATCGCCCGCACCGGGCCATGGACCTGCGGCCTCCGGACGGTGGCGACACCCCGGTCGCTGACCTGGCGACGGTGCGGATACGGCGTCACAAGGTCCTCGGCGGGCTGATCCACGAGTACGAACGGGCCGCATGACCATCAGCGGCCGGCCACGAAGTCGCAGGTCAAAGGCCATGACGAGGTTATGAAGCCCTACAGGGTCTCACCCTTGTTGGCCCGGCCGTCTTGGATCCCAACGGACTTGGCCGGTTCTCAGTGATTCCGCCGTAAGGTTGCCGGTTCTCGGCAAGTCTGACTGGCGTATCGAGGCGGTTGCGCTCTGCAATGGGATCGTTGCAGGCCATCTTGGATCGCGAGCATGCCATGCCGCGCTGTACGCGGCGGCTGGTCGCCGCCGACCTGGCCGGGACGCAGTGGGCTGCGTCGCTGGCCGCCGGATTCGGGTGTATGTCACATCCATCCGGCTGAGGCTCGCCGCGGCGGTGGCGAACCTCAGCCCGCGTATGCGCGGTGTTTACGGCGGTTGCGGCCGATGGGGCGGAAGAGTTTGATGGGAGAATGATCGCGCACGGCGTTTGGACCGATGGCATGCTCAAGCGGGCTGCGTTCCCGGTCGGCCGGTGCGCGTTCGGCTTCCATCCCGGGGCCTAGCCGAACCCCGTCCACGCACCGCCCTGCGGCGCCGCGCCGCAGGCTGCGCATGCCCATTGATCGGGAGACGTCATGTCCAAACGCGGGAGCAAGAAGAAGGGCCGTCGCAAGAAGAGGGCGAACAAGGGCAAGCGGCCCAACGCCAGCTGAGCCCAGCGGCCAGCTGGCTGGTGCGGGGCCTGGTAGCTGCCCGGGCAGTGGCCTGCCAGCGGCGGTGCGGCTGCTCGGGCAGCCTTCATTGAGATCCGGACCGTAATGGGCCGGAATCACTGAGACAGGGCCGCCTTACCAGAGACGGGACATCTGACCGCACTGGACGTCGGTGGCGGAGGCTCACTGTCCTTTGCCTGGGCCGCCACGGCTTGGCCTGGCGGCCGCCGGTTCGCTGTCAGTTCGCTGCGAAGGGGTTGGGCAGGCCAGCCTGACGGCTTCCGCGAGCAGATCGCACTGCTGCCGCCAGTCGTCACCGATAAGGCCAAGGACGATGTGCTGTGCTCCTGCGTCAGCGTAGGAGCACAGCCTCTCAGCGACTGCGGCGGGCGACCCGCGAAGAGGGAGCTGGCGGGCGATGTTGGCCGGAATGCGGTAGCTGGCAGTGAGAGCGGTGATGTGGGCGTCGAACGCGCTGTCTGGCAGGCTGGTGCCGAGCAGCACGGAGCCGCCGACGGCCGCGGGGGAATCTTGGCGGCATTCTGCTCGTCGCACAGCCCGGCCAGGTGAGCCAGACCTGACGCCAGCTCCGCTGGGGTGATCATGGACGGGAACCAGGCGTCGCCGTACCTCGCCGCGCGGCGTCGTGCGCCTGCCGTGTTGCCGCCGATCCATACTGGCGGAGGCGGTGCGCTGGGTGCGAGCGTCAGTTCTGTGCCGTTCGGGAGGACCGCCGGCTCGCCGGAGATCAGGCTGCGCAGGATGCCAAGCGCTGCGTCGGTCCGTGCGCCGCGGTCCCGGACCGGGACGCCGACTGCCTGCCATGCCGTCTGCCCGTGCGCTGAGCCGCCTAGGCCGACACCGAGGATAACCCGGTTTCCGGACAGCTGCTGCAGCGTGGCGAGCTGCCTGGCCGCCCAGGCGGGATGGCGCAGCCCGAGCACCATCACGCCGAACCCGAGGCGGATGCGGCTGGTAGCGGCTGCGGCGACGGCCAGTGCCAGGGTGCTGTCCGTGACTGGCACCGCCGGAGTGAGGTGGTCGCCGACGAAGACGCCTTCCAGGCCGGCACCCTCCGCATGCCGTGCGACGACGGTCAGGTCATCCGCCGAGAACCGCAGATGGCGCGGGATGATCACCGATACGCGGGGCCCGGTGGTCACCGCGGCACCGCCAGCAGTGTCTTCCCGATCGTCGCGCGGGACTCGATGGCCGCATGTGCGTCGGCTGCCCGCGATAGCCCAAATTCCTGGCCGATGACCGGGTGGATACGGCCCGCGACCGCCTCTGCCAGGGCCGACCGGCTCAGCGCCCTGAGCCTCTCCGCAGCCGGCGGCGTGCTCCGCAGGACGATGACGCCCCGCTCGCGGGCGAGATCCGGGGCGACCGGGGTGAAGCTGCCGCTCGCCATGCCGAACGGGCAGAACCGGCCGCCGGGGCCTAGCATGCCGAACGCGGCCAGGCCGACATCGCCGCCAACACCGTCGAAGACCACATCCACCTTCCCCGCCACCTCGCGGACCCGTGACGGCCAGCGCTCGTCGCTGTAGTCGATGACCAGGTCGGCTCCGAGGTCACGGGCCACCGCGAGCTTGCGCTCCTGGCCGGCCAGGGCGACAACCCGGGCTCCCGCGGCGCGGGCGAGCTGGACCAGCAGTGTCCCCACACCGCCCGCCGCGGCTTCGACGAGGACAGTGTCATCGGCCCCGGGGCGGGTCAGGCCGATAAGGCCGAGCGCGGTACGGCCATCGGCGAGCAGTGCGGCCGCGTCCCGCAGTCCCACTGCGTCCGGGACATCGATCAGTCCTGCCGCCGGGGCGACGGCCTGCTCCGCGTAGCCGCCCCTGCCTCCCAGCGCGGTCACCACCCGCCGTCCCAGCAGGCCGGGGCCGACCCCCGCGCCAGCCCTGATCACGGTGCCGCCGACGCCGTTGCCGAGGATGGCCGGGAGCGCGGGCAGCATCGCCGGGTTCGGCGGCCTGCCCGCCCTGACCTGCGTCTCGACGAACGTGACGCTGGCAAACTCCACGCCGATGATCACCTCCCCCGGACCGGCGGACGGGCCGGGTACATCCTCAAGCCGGAGCACGTCCGGCGCGCCGAACTCTCGCATGACTACTGCCTTCATCGCCCGCGCCTCTCGTGCCGGGTCCGGTTTATCGGATCAGATCATTCCGAATAGATCTTATCGGAATGATCCGATCCGATAACAGGTAGAGTGAGCGGGTGGCCGATGCACGCGCGCTGAACCCGCTTTCCGGCCGCGGCCGGCAGGCCGAGGCGCGACGCAACGACCTCGCCGTGCTGAAGGCGGCACGCGACGTCTTCACCGCGCACGGCGCGAGCGCGCCGATCACCGCCGTCGCCGAGCGCGCCGGGGTCGGCATGGGCACCCTCTACCGGCGCTACGGAAGCAAGACTGAACTGCTCCAGCGCCTGTGCGTCATGGCGATGGAACAGGCGCTGGACGCAGCCGCCGCCGCGCTCGGAGCCGACGACCCGTGGACAGGCCTGGCCGGCTACATCCGGGCCTGCGTCGACCTCCGATCCGGAGCACTCGCCGCGCTCGCAGGGCAGGTCGAGACGACCGCCGAAATGCGGGCCACGGCACAGCGGGGCATGGAGTGCATGGCCGAGATCGTCGCCCGCGCCCATGCGGACGGCAGCCTGCGCGCCGATGTCACTCCCCTGGACATCAACTGGCTAATCGAGCAGTTCAGCCGCCGCGCCCCGGACTCTGTCGACCCGGGCGAAGAGCGCAACGTCCGCGCCCGACTGCTGGCCATCGCCCTCGACGGGCTGCGCACCCGCGAAGACGGACATCCCCTGCCAGGCCAGCCGCCCAGCCGCGAGCACTACGCCAGCCGCTGGTCTGCCGCCTCCTAGCCCCCGGTCAACTGCCACCAGCGCCATGCCAGCGCGATGCCGGCAAACGCCTCAGATTCCACCCCGCCAGTTCGCAGGCCCATCATGAGAGCACGAGAGCGGGGAAAGCCGAAGGACAACCGCGGCTCTCCCCCAGCGGGAAAGTCCACTGGGTGCGGCTCTTCTGCAGGGAGATTGGTGATCAGGCCGTGAGGTCGTATTTCTCTTGCTGGAGGGCCGGGTGGACGCGCTGGTGAGGTGGAAGCGCCAGTAGGCGTCGAAGTCGCCGTCGGTCAGGGCGCGGATGGCCGCGTCCGCGCCGCTGCGCTGATCGTCTGTCAGGGAACGCCAGCGGCTGCCAACGATAGCCGGACAAACAAGGCTCTGTTTTCGGACTAGGAGCCGAGAACGATCGCCTGACTCTGGCCTGGTGCCTTACCAGTCGCGGGGTCCGGTGCCGGTCCCGTAGCGCATTGAGCCGCCCCGCGAGCGGCGCCACCAACCTGGCCCGCGCCGCGATCTGAGGATGGCCAGCGTTACAGCGCCGGCCACGATCAACGCGACGAGGATGGGGCCGAAGGTATGGATGTGCCAGATGATGAAGACGAAGCGCCAGATGAAATGCCAGATGAACAAGTGCACAAGCAGGCTGCCGATCCCGCCGCCACCAATCGCGAGGTGGCCGTTCGCCATCGCAGCCGGATGCAAGGCCGGTCCGAAATGTGTCACACGTCCAAGATGCCACGTGCCCCAAGTGCTCTGGCCGGGCCGGGCAGAGCACCTAGCGGAGGACTGGGTTGCCGCCCGGGCCCTCCAGGTGCTGGCCGGGCACGCCCGGCAGGCGGCCCACGCCATCGGCGCGCAGGCCAGGAAAGCTTCCCTGACAGACGATCAGCGCAGCGGCGCGGACGCGGCCATCCGCTACCTGACCGACGGCGACTTCGACGCCTACTGGCGCTTCCACCTCACCCGCGAGCACCAGCGCGTCCACCCGGCCCTCCAGCAAGAGAAATACGACCTCACGGCCTGATCACCAATCTCCCTGCAGAAGAGCCGCACCCAAGTCCACTCGTCTGCCTGCCGCCAGGCACACTGCGGTCAAATCCCGCGAACATCGATGACGGCTCCGGCCCACCCAGTGCGGTCACAACTCACAAACAATCGCGGTCAGATCTCGCGAACGAAACCAGGTGGTCATCCTCGCAGCGGCTAACGCATTCCTCGTCGGCGCTTCGCGTCTTCGGTTCCCGATCCCTACACGGGCTGAGGCCCGGCGCTGGCGTGCCGAAGGCGCGCCCTTGAGGGCGTAGAGGTATCTGTCATAGATGTCCCCAGCAGTCTCTGTCCGGCTCCGCCGAGTCGGCATGAAGCGTGGTTCCAGTGTTACCGCTGGCCCGTTCCTCCAGGCCGACTCAGCGATGCCAGGCAGTCCCCAGCAGTCCCCCAGGATGTCCCACTGTGACCTTATTGGGCCAGTCCTCCCGCTCTGACCACCGGGTAGGCCGGGCCCAGCGTCACTGTCCTTCTGGAGGCTGACACCAGACGGAAATCCATGCCAAGTGAATCCGTGGCCAGGACCAGGCAGGAAGGCAGCGCCTCGAGGAAGCGC
>DASQVO010000162.1:0-3895 GCA_035640715.1 Streptosporangiaceae bacterium | reverse complement strand
GGCACCATGACCGCCCTGCCGGGCTGGATGGACCTGCCGGCGGAGGGACTCAGCGCCGCGGACTATGAGGCGCTGCCGGAGGACATCTGTCGCCGCATCGAGGTCGTCGATGGAGCGATCATCGTGAATCCTGCCCCACGTCGGCTGTATCAGATCATCGCCCGCCGCCTCGCGAATGTTCTTGAGGAAGCATGCGGTCCTGGGCTCGCGGTGGCGACGGACGTGGATCTTCGGCTGCGTGACGTCCCCTTGCTCAACCGGCGGCCCGATATCGTGATCTTCGACGCGTCCCTGCCCGAGGACGCCGTGCTCCGCCCCGGCCATTGCCTGCTGGTCGCCGAGGTCATGTCACCGGGCTCGGTGACGGCCGACCAGATCGACAAGCCCGCCGAATATGCCGCGGCGCGGATCACGCACTACTGGCGTGCCGAGCAGGATGCGGAGGGCGTGCTGACTATCTTCCGTTACCGGCTCGATCCGACGACCGGTAGCTACGCGCCAGCAGGGGCGCACACCGGCAAAATGGCCGTCTCCGAGCCGGTCACTGTCACGATCGACCTGACGGGGCTGCACTGACGTTCAGGATCTGGGCGTGCCGATCGCGGTGGTCCCCGGGACGCTAACTCCAATGGCGGCAGCCTCGCCTGTTCATCCTGCCCTGGAGATGGCCTCGATCACGGCCTGCACCTTCGCGGGGCGCTTCATGTGTGGCATGTGCCCGGCACCGCCGATCAGGTGACGGACCGCGCCGTCCACGGACTCCGCCTGCGCGGGCGGGGTGATGTGGTCCGCCTTGCCCCAGACCACCGTGATGGGTACGGCGCCGCCTATCGCCGCGATGGCTGCGGCGGAGTCTGTTCGCTGCCTGTCACCGTCCAGGAGTGTGCCCACCAGCGCCTGCAGTACTTAGTGGCGCGATACGGCTCGACATCGACGCGGATGCACCCGGGTACGAGGTGGGCGGGTCCTCGACGCCTACACCGGCGCGATCTACTACCGCCTTCTGCTCGGGGTTAATACGGGCGCGAGCTTGGTGTTAGCTGCTGATGACGTCGAGACCGGCGCGGACGATGCTGTCGGTGTCGATGCCGTGGTAGCGGTAGACGTCCTCGAGGGAGCCCGACTGGCCGAACCGTGTCACGCCGAGCGAGGTGCTGGGCACGTGGTTGATGGTGGCCAGGAATGCCAGCGTGTGCGGGTGGCCGTCGAGGACGGTGACCAGCGGGGTGGCCCGGGAGGCGGGGAACACCTGGTCCAGGATCCAGGCCGGGGCGTCCGCGTGGCCTTGGCGGGCGTGCAGGGCCTTGAACAGCAGGCCGGGGCTGGTCACGCACACGACATCCGCGGCGACGCCGGCGGCGTCGAGGCGCTCCGCGGCGGTGAGGGCCTCCGGGACGATCGCCCCCATCGCGGCGATGGTCACCTGCGGGCTCTCTGTGCGGCGCAGGCAGTACGCGCCCGCGACTACCTGCCGCCGCCGGCGCTCGCGGGCGGCGGGGTCGGCCGGCACGGCGGCCAGGGCCTGGTCGACCGGGCGGGTGGACAGCCGGAGATAGGCCGAGGTGCCGCCGGGCTTGCCCAGCTGGGCCAGGGATGCGAGCAGTGTCCATTCCACGTCGATGGCGAAGGCGGGCTCGTAGCTGATGCAGCCTGGCTGCTCGATCCCGATGGAGGGCGTGGTGATCGACTGGTGCGCGCCGCCTTCGGGTGCGAGGGTCACGCCGGAGGGGGTGCCCACGAGGATGGACTGGCCGCCTGCGTAGATGCCGAACGACCAGGGCTCCAGGGCCCGTTCGACGAACGGGTCGTACAGGACGCCGATCGGCAGCAGGGGCTGGCCCCAGCGGCTCCAGGTCGCCCCCAGCTCGCCAAGCAGGCCCGCGAGGTTGGTTTCCGCAATCCCCAGCTCGATGTGCTGGCCGGTCTGCTTCTCCCGCCAGCGCAGCGCCGTTTCGGTGTCGTCGGCGAACCAGTCGGTCCGGTCCGCGGGGGACCACACGCCGACCTTGTTGATCCAGCCGCCGAGGTTGGTGCTCGAGCTGACGTCCGGGCTGACGGTCACCACCCGCCGGGCGGCTTCCGGCGCCTCCCTGGTCAGGTCGAGCAGCACGCGGCCCAGCGCGGCTTGCGTGGATGCGGTGCCGGACGGCGTACGGCCGATATCCACCGGGATCGCGGGCACCGGGTGCAGGGGGTAGGCGGGCCGCCGCAACCGGCGCGCGGCAGCGGCGCACAGGTGGCCCGCGTCGCTGCCGGCGGCGAACCGGCTCCATGGGCGGGCGGGATCGGTTCCCAGCTGGCTGGCCAGCTCCCGCATCTGCCCGGTGGTCAGCAGCGCGGAGTGGTTGCGCGGATGGCCCTGGGTGGGCAGGCCGTATCCCTTAATCGTGTACGCGAAGATCACCGTGGGCCGGGTGTCGTCGATGGCGGCGTACGCCTGGTCCAGCGCGGCGAGGTCGTGGCCGCCGAGGTTCCGCACCGCCTCGGTCAGCGTCTGATCGTCCAGCCCGGAGATCAGGGCGGCGATCGGCGCGCTGCCGCCTGGCAGCCGTTCCCGCAGCTGGGCGGGGGTGCAGCGGAGCAGGCGCTGGTACTCGGGGTTGGGCATCTCATCGATGCGGGCGCGCAGCTCGTCTCCGCCCGGCCGGGTGAACAGCTCTTCCAGCAGGTGCCCGTATTTCACGGTGAGCACCTGCCAGCCGGCGCTGGCGAACATGCCCTGCAGCCGGCCGGCCGCGATGCCGGGCACGATGCGGTCCAGCGACTGCCGGTTCAGGTCCACGACCCAGACGATTTCGCCTAGTTCCGCGACAGCGGGCTCGCAGATCGCCTCCCATACCGCGCCCTCATCCAGTTCGGCGTCGCCGAGCAGGGAGTACTGCCGTCCGGTGCCGGCGCCGCCGGCCGCGGCCTCGGCATACCTGCGGGCCAGTGCGCCCCAGATCGGGGCGGTCGCGCCGATGCCCACCGATCCGGTCGAGTAGTCGACCGGATCGGGGTCCTTGGACCGGCTGGGGTAACTTTGCAGCCCGCCGAAGGCGCGCAGCGTCGGCAGGTACTGCTCGTCCAGCTCACCGAGCAGGTAGTTGAGCGCATGCAGTACCGGGGAGGCGTGCGGTTTCACCGACACCCGGTCCTGCGGGCGCAGATGCCGGAACCACAGCGACGTCATGATCGACACCATCGACGCGCTGGACGTCTGGTGACCGCCCACCTTGACCCCGTCCACGTTGGGTCGCACGACGTTCGCCTCATGGATGATCGCCGTCGACAGCCACAGGACCCTGCGCTCGATCTCGCGCAGAGCGCCGAAGCCGTCGGTTTCCGGCTGCAACTGGACAGGAACGATGCTCGTCACGTGGTCACCAACCCAGCACGATAAGCGTGTGCATAACAGGTTAGAATCACAGCACTTAGTGGTGGCTCTGCACAACCTGGCTACGTGATATTGAGCAGACCGCACGTTCCTGGTCGATCATGGCCCGCCGAAGGTGAGCATTGTGCGCAAAGACAACCGCGTTGACCCGACCGATGCCCGCTTGCTGCTCGCCCTGGTTGAGCGGCCCCGCGCGACGGCTATCGCGCTCACCGGGCAGACAGGGCTGTCCCGCAACACCGTTCAGGCCCGGCTCGCCAGGCTGGAGCAGCAGGGCGTGCTCGATTCCTTCGAGCGCCAGATCCCGCCCGCGATGCTCGGTTACCCGCTCACCGCCTTCATTACCACCCAGGTCACCCAACGCCGGCTTGACGAGGTGGCCGCCGCGCTCGCCGATATCCCTGAAGTGCTGCAGGTCCACGGGATCAGCGGGCAGACCGACCTGCTCGTGCACGTGGTCGCGGCCGATGCCGATGACCTGTACCGCATCGCCGGCCAGGTCCTGGCCATCCCCGGCGT
>DASQVO010000161.1:0-15113 GCA_035640715.1 Streptosporangiaceae bacterium | reverse complement strand
GAGCCGTTCGCGCAGGCCGCGCAGGATCGAGATGGTGTCCTCGACGGAGGGCTCATCGACCAGCACCGGCTGGAAGCGCCGTTCGAGCGCGGCGTCCTTCTCGATGCGCTGGCGGTACTCATCCACCGTCGTGGCGCCGATCATGTGCAGCTCGCCGCGGGCCAGCATGGGCTTGAGCATGTTGCCGGCGTCTACGGCGCCCTCGGCCGCACCCGCGCCGACAACCGTATGGAGCTCGTCGACGAACAGCAGGATCCGGCCGCCCGCCGCCTTGATCTCGCTGAGCACGGCGTTGAGGCGCTCTTCGAACTCACCACGGTATTTGGCGCCGGCCACCAGGGACCCCATGTCAAGATTGAAGATCGTCTTGTCCCGCAGGCCCTCGGGGACGTCGCCGCGCGTGATGCGCTGGGCGAGGCCCTCCACGATCGCTGTCTTGCCGACGCCCGGGTCGCCGATCAGGACGGGGTTGTTCTTGGTCTTGCGGGACAGGATCTGGATGACCCGGCGGATCTCCGTGTCCCGGCCGATGACCGGGTCGAGGCGGCCGGCCGCGGCGTCGGCCACCAGGTCACGGCCGTACTTCTGCAGGGCTTCATATGCGGCTTCCGGCATCGCGGAGGTGACCCGCTGATTGCCCCGGATGCTGGTGAGCGCCTGCAGGAAGGAATCCCTGGTCAGTCCTTGCGCGTGCAGCAGGCGGCCGGCGGCGGTCTGGGTCCCCTCCTCAAGCAGCGCCATGAGCAGGTGCTCGACCGAGACATACTCGTCCTTCAGCCGGTCTGCTTCCCGCTGCGCCGCGTCGAGCAGGCGGGCCAGGCGCTGGGTGACATACACCTGGCCCGGTGCCGCTCCTGGGCCGGTGACCCTGGGCCGGCGCGCCAGTTCCGCCTCGAGGTCGCCCCGCAGCCGGTCCGGGCTCGCCCCGGCCGCAGACAGCAGCCGCGGCACCAGGCCCTCCGGCTGGTCGAGCAGAGCCAGGAGGAGGTGCTCGCCGTCGACTTCCGTATGGCCGAAGCGAAGCGCCTTCGTCTGTGCATCGTGCAGCGCTTCCTGTGATTTCTGGGTCAGGCTGTTCATGTCCATGTCCGGCCTCCGGCAGGGGATGGGGGTTCGGCAGGGTAGGGGCGTTTCCGCATGGCCGCCTCCAGTGCCTCGATCCGGTCCAGCAGATCGATGACCAGGCCGAGGGC
This sequence comes from Streptosporangiaceae bacterium, assembly GCA_035640715.1. Taxonomy (GTDB): domain Bacteria; phylum Actinomycetota; class Actinomycetes; order Streptosporangiales; family Streptosporangiaceae; genus DASQVO01. Next base: position 13,920 of record DASQVO010000161.1, on the reverse strand, counting down.
GGCATAGTTGAGCGCGAACCCGGCCCGGAGCCGCTGAATCCGGTACACGGTGGCCAGTTGCCGCGGAGAGAACCACAGGGCACCGGTGGAGTCCCGCCACGCGTCGAGAACGCCCGCCGCGACGAAACGGCGCACCAGATCGGGATGGAGCCCGGCGGCACGGGCAAAGGATTCGAGATCGAGCCGCGCCGGCCGCGCAAGCGCATAGCTCACCGTTGGCTCCTCGGCTCGAAGGTGGACACCTTGGCGAGCTCTTCGAACAGCCGCCGTTCATCGCGGGACAGCCTGGCCGGGACCACGATCCTGACCTCGGCGTAGAGGTCGCCGGGCTGGCCGCGCGGATTGGGCAGGCCGCGGCCGGGCAGCCGTAGCCGCCGGCCACTCGATGTGCCGGCCGGGACCTTCACCTTGACCTCGCCGCTCGGCACCTCCACCGCGACGGTCGTGCCCAGTGCTGCTTCCCACGGGGCGAGCGGCAGGTCCATGTATACGTCGCGGCCCTCGACGCGGTACCTGGGATGCGGGGCGATGCGCACGATGAGGTACAGGTCGCCGGCGGGCCCGCCGTCGCTGCCCTGGCCGCCCTGGGCGGCCAGCCGGATGCGCTGGCCGTTGGCGACGCCGGCCGGGATCGTCACATCGAGGGTCCGCGTGGTTCCCTGGCGCCCCCCGAGGGTGATGGTGCGGCGGCCGCCCCGGTAGGCCTCCTCGACACTGATCTCCAGCTCGGCTTCCTGGTCGGCGCCGGCTACCGGGCCCCGGCCGAGGCCGCCGAGGCCGCCGCCGAGGCCGCCGAACATGCCGCCGAGAAGGTCGTCCAGGTCGATGCCCTCACCGGCCCCGAAGCCGAATCCGCGTCCTGCCCCCTGGCCTGCCTTGGCCCGTCCGGCCCCGCTCCGCCATGTCCTGCCGCCGGCGCCTGCCCGCCTGAAGGCATCCGGATCCACGTCCGGGCTCACCTGCCGGAAGTCCGGCCCGAACGCGTCGTAACGCCTGCGCTCCTCCGGATCCGACAAGACGGCGTACGCCTCGGAGATGTCCTTGAACCGTTCCTCTGCGTCGGGATCCTTGTTCAGGTCGGGGTGATAGGCACGGGCGAGCTTGCGGTAGGCCTGCTGGATCTCCTCCTGGCTAGCGTTCCGCGGCACACCCAGGACCTGGTAGTAGTCCCTCGCCGGCGGCATTAGCGACCATTCGCATTCGCCACGACGACCTGGGCCGGCCGGAGCTGCCGGTCCGCGGAACCGTATGCCGGCCGCACGACCTGCACGACCGTCCCGGGTGAGGCGTCGGTGCCTGTCACGGATGCTGTGGCCTCGTGGCGGGCAGGGTCAAATGGCTCACCGGTGTCGTCGCGGCGGGGGAAGCCGAGGTCCGCCAGGACGCGCACGGCCTGGTCCCTGATCGCGCGAAGGCCCTCGATGAGGGCACCCGGATCGGACTCCGCATGCTCAACGGCACGGTCCAGGTTGTCCACCACGGGCAGCCACTGCCGCGCCGCCTCGGCGCGTGCCTCCGCCCGCATCCGCTCCAGGTCCCGGGCGAAGCGCTTGCGCAGGTTATCCGCGTCGGCGAGGGCCCGCCGCCACTCCTCCTCCAGGACTTTCACCCGCGCCTGCAGGTCCGCAAGCGTCGCGGCCGCATCCTGGGCCACCTCCGGGCTGTCCTGTGTAAGGTCGGCCGGGGAGTTGCCCTGCGGCTGGTTGTGGCCCTGAGCGGCGCCCCCGCCGGGTCCGCGTTCTCCCGCCACGTCACTCCCGTGTGGTGAAATCGGCGTCAATGACGTCGTCGGCATCGCTCGCTGCGCTGCCGGCGCCCTGCTGTGCCGCGGCGCCCTGCTGTGCCGCGCTGCTGAGGCTGTAGTAGGCCTGCTGCAGCTCACCGGTCAGCGTCCGCAGCCGCTCCAGCGGGGCGTCCTCGCTGATGGCCTTGCGCGCGTCGGTGATCAGCATCTCCGCGCGGGCCCGCTCGTGCGGGGGAGCGCTGTCCCCGAGCTCGCTCAGGCGCCGCTCCAGCTGGTAGGCGGCCGAGTCAAGCTCGTTGCGGGCGTCGATCTGCTCACGCAGCCGCAGGTCTTCCGTGCGGTGGCGCTCCGCCTCGGCGATCATCCGCTCGACCTCGGCCTGATCCAGGTTCGTGGTTTCGCTGATGGTGATGCGCTGCTCGGCACCGGTGTCCTTGTCCCGCGCCGAAACGTGGAGGATGCCGTTGGCGTCGATGTCGAAGGTGACCTCGATCTGCGGGACGCCGCGGGGTGCCGGGCGGATGTTCTCCAGCCGGAACCGGCCGAGTACCCGGTTGTCGGCGGCCCGCTCCCGCTCTCCCTGGAGGACGACGACGTCGACCGCGGACTGGTTGTCCTCGGCCGTCGAGAATACCTCGGTGCGGCGGGTGGGAATCGTCGTGTTGCGCTCGATGATCTTGGTCATGACGCCGCCCAGGGTCTCGATGCCCAGCGACAGCGGGATGACATCCAGCAGCACCACGTCCTTGACCTCGCCCTTGATGACCGCCGCCTGGATGGCCGCGCCCAGGGCGACGACCTCGTCGGGGTTGACGGTCATGTTCGGGTCCTTGCCGCCGGTCAGGCGGCGGACCAGGTTCTGCACCGCGGGGATGCGGGTGGAGCCGCCGACCAGGATCACCTCGTCGATGTCGGCCTCGGTGAGCTTCGCGTCGGACATCGCCTGGCGCACCGGCTCGATAGTGCGCTCGATCAGGTCGGCGATGAGCTGCTCGAACGTCGAGCGCATCAGCGTGGTGTTCAGGTGCTTCGGGCCCGTGGCGTCGGCCGTGATGAACGGCAGGCTCACCGTCGTCTGCGTCACCGCCGACAGCTCTACCTTCGCCTTCTCCGCGGCCTCGAACAGGCGCTGAAGCGCCTGCGGATCCTGCCGGAGATCGATGCCGTTGTTGCGCTGGAACTCATCGGCGAGGTAGTCGACGATGCGGCGGTCGAAGTCGTCACCGCCGAGGTGGGTGTCGCCGGACGTCGCGCGCACCTCGATCACGCCGTCACCGATATTCAGGATGCTGACGTCGAATGTGCCCCCGCCCAGGTCGTACACCAGCACGGTCTCGTTTTCCTTCTTGTCGAGCCCGTAGGCGAGGGCGGCCGCGGTCGGCTCGTTGATGATCCGGAGGACTTCCAGGCCGGCGATGCGGCCGGCGTCCCTGGTGGCCGACCGCTGGGCATCGTTGAAATAGGCGGGCACGGTGATGACCGCCTCGGTCACCCGCTCGCCAAGGAACTTCCCGGCATCCTCGGCGAGCTTGCGCAGGATGAGTGCGGAGATCTCCTCGGGTGCGTACAGCTTGCCACCGACCTTGAACCGCGCCGTGCCGTCCGGCCCGGGCACCACGTCGAACGAGACCGCGTTCAGCTCGCTGGTCACCTCGTCATACCGGCGGCCGATGAAGCGTTTGGCCGAATAGATCGTGCCCTTAGGGTTCAAGATCGCCTGCCGGCGCGCCAGCTGGCCAACCAGCCGCTCGCCCTGATCGGTGAAGGCCACTACCGATGGCGTGGTGCGCGATCCCTCGGCATTGGGAATCACCGTCGGCTTGCCGGCTTCCATAGCCGCGATCACAGAATTGGTGGTGCCGAGATCGATCCCGACTGCTCTTGCCATTGTTCCTCCCCTGCGGCTCCCCGCTCTGGGCCCTGCAGACCCCTCTCTGGTCTGACCGGCTCCCGGCCCCCGGCTTCCGGTCCTGGTGCCGCGCCGGGCACCAGGACCTCTGCGGGGGTTCCGCTCAGCTGCCGGTGACCTCGATGCGGTGCGGCTTGGCAGCCTCGGACTTCGGCACCCTGACCGTCAGGATTCCGTCGGAAAGCTGGGCGTTGACCCCGTCGGGATTGATGTCGCCCGGCAGGTAGGCCCGGTACTCGAAGCGGCCGGTGCGGCGCGAGCTCCGGCGCCGCTGGCCGCCCTTCTCCTCCTCCTGTTCCTTCACCTCGCCGCTTATGACCACCTCCCGGTCACGCATTTCGACGTTGATCTCGTCCCTGCGCACGCCGGGAAGCTCCACATGGATCACGTAGGCGTCGTCGGTCTCGGACACGTCGGCCGGGGGCGCCCACGGCATGTCGATGACTCTGCCGGGGGCGCCGAGGCCGAGGTTGCTGAACGCGAAGTTCATCAGCTGGCCCATGCGGTCGTAGATGTCCTCGAACTCGCGGGTCGGGTCGATGAGAGCAGGGTGCTGCCCGCTGCGGCGGGTGGGAAGCATTGCCATTCCTGGCCTCCTGTGGCTAGGTGTGTGCTCTGGCTGGATCCGTACGTGCTCTGGCTGGATCCGTGCGCGGCGGGGGGTGCGTACGCTGGCAGGGCCTGCGCTCCGTTGACGCGGCGATCGCCGGCGCCCCATGCCCGTTTCCCAGGCTGAGCGGCACGCCGCCCCCGTGCCCGCACCTCTTACGCTTGTCCGCCCCGGCGGATCCCGCATCGTCAATCCGGCTAATCCTCCAGCCCCGGCGGCCCGGCGGATCCGGGGAATATCCGCAGGTAGAGCCGCTGCCGCCGGAAACGGAGCCGGAAATGCTGCCGGGAAACGCCATCGCCGGGGGTACGTGCCCGGCCAGGCCGCCGGGGCCACGGGGGACCGCATGGAGGGCTACTCAGATTGAGGATGTGGAACGGGCACACGCTGCGTACGGTCGTGACCGTACGTCGTCGCATGCTGGCTACGGGTTATGGGGAAAGGCGGAAGCCAACTCGCGGCGACGGCAGTTAAGGACCATCGTTGAGCGAGATCGCGGCCCCATCCGGGGGCGAGAGCGGGTCGACAGGCCTTGTCAGGTGACCTGCCCGCGCGGCCGCATGATGACCGGCGCGTGCAAGAAGTGTGCGCGAGCACCAGCGGGCGGGCTGCCCTATGACAGCCCTGCCCACCAAGGAAGGGGCAGGCAGCTGCCCCGGGAACGACCAGCTGGAATGCACGGCCATACATGGCCGCGAAGACGAGCAGCAGGCAGTTTCCGATCTGGTGCGACGGGCACGGAAGGGGCGCGGGGGCGTCCTGCTCATCGAGGGAGAGCCGGGCATGGGCAAGTCCCTGCTGCTCTCGGAGGCGGCCAGGGTCGCCCACGCCGAGAACGTCTCCCTCATCGCCGCGTCGGCAGATGAGCTGAGCCGTTTCATGCCGCTCGAGCCGCTGTTCGCGGCGCTGAACGAGGCCCCGGCGACACTGGCCGACGAGGCGACACTGCGCGGCATCACCGGGCTGCCGATGTGGCTGGTCGCCGCTTTGCGGGCGCGCCTGGAAAGCAGGGCATCGACCGGGCCGCTGGTGGTCAGCATGGACGACCTGCACTGGGCGGATCCGGCCACCCTGCAGGCGCTGCGGACGCTGCCGTGGCAGCTTTCGTCGTATCCGCTGAGCTGGATCCTGGCCCGGCGCAGCCCCGACGACGGAAACGGCTCCGGGCGGCTTTTCGATCTCCTGGAGGGTGATGGCGCCACCCGCATCACCCTCCGGCCGCTCAGCGACGACGCGGTGGCGCGCCTGATCACCGACGCGGTCGGCGCTGTGCCCGATGCGGGCCTGATGGCACTGGCCGCGGGCGCCGCGGGAAACCCGCAGATGCTGACCGAGCTCATGGGCGGCCTGTGGGACGAGAACGGCCTCGTGATCCGCGATGGCCGGGTCGGCCTGGTGTCGGCGTGCCTGCCACGGCGGATTCAGGCGATGACGCGCCGGATGCTCGAGCGGCTCAGCGCCGCGGCCCGGCACCTTCTCGAGGCGGCATCGGTTCTCGGCCGTTCGTTCCGGCTCGAAGACGCGACCACGCTGCTGGGCACGTCTCCGGCCGCATTGCTGCCGGTGGTCCAGGAAGCGCTTACGGCAAGGGTCCTGGTCGCGACCTCGGACTCGCTGGTCTTCCGGAACGAGCTGGTGTGGCAGGCCGTCTCGGAGGCCCTGCCGCTACCGGTCAGGCAGGCCCTGCACTGGCAGTTCGGCGAGGCGCTGCTGGAACGCGGCGGCGCGGCAGCCTCGGCCGCCGTTCACCTCCTCAGCGGCGCCGGCAGCGGCGATTGCACCGCGCTGGCCGGGCTGGACCGCGCCTCGGCCGAAGTGCTGCCGTCATCACCGGACATCGCCGCAGATCTCGCCGCCCGCGCCCTGGAACTCACGCCGCCCGGGGATCCGCGGGTACTGGCCCGGTCGGTGAGCGCTGCGGAGGCGCTGGCCGCCGCGGGCCGACCCGACGAGGCGGCCGAGCTGGCCCGGACGGCACTGGTGGTGCCCCAGCCGGCGGCGAGCAGCGCCCGGCTGCGCTGTGCGCTGTCCTCTGCGCTCGCAATGAGCGGTGCGGCCGGTGACGCCCTGGCCGAGGCCGAGCGCGTACTCGCCGAGCCGCGGCTTTCCAGTGAGCTCCGGGCAGATGCCATGATCGCGCGCCTGCGGGCGCTGATCGGCCTGCGGGATGGCCCGCACCTGGCCGAGACGGCCCAGGCCATTTTGGCCGCACGAGACGGCGAGCAGCGGGATGTGGTGATCGCGGCGCTGGTGGCACTGGCCATCACGCGGTGGGAAGCCGGAGACGTGACGGATGCCCTGGACCTGTCGTCCGATGCGGTCCGCCGCGGGGACGGGCTGCCGCCGGATGCCCGGCGATTTCACCCTCATCTGTTCCTCGCCTCCCGGCTGGTGGATCTCCGCCGGTTCGGCGAGGCACGGGCCCTTATCCGTGCCGCTCCCGATCACATCGACGCGCTCGCCCCCACGGGCTGGTCAGCGACCCCGGCGACATTGCGCGCCCGGATGGCCCTGGCAGAAGGCCGGCTCGATGACGCCACCACCGATGCCGAGGCTGCCCTCGGCGTTACCAGCGACGCGGGCGCGCACGTCCGCGATTCCATGGCGCCGGTCGTCCTCGCCAGCGTGGCCCTGCGCCACGGTGACGTGACCGCGGCCATCCAGCACGTCCGGGGCCGGCCGCTGTCTGGCGCTGCCTACGCGGACAGCTGGGGCACCGTGATCGCGGCCCAGGCCGAGGAGGCACGCACGGGCCCCAGGGCGGGGCTGGAGATGCTCGCGGGTGTTTACGACGACCTTCGCCATCACCGGTTCCTGCTCTTGTGGGATCCGGCATTCGCCGCCTGGCTGACCCGGACGGCCCTGGCGGCGGGCGATTCCGGCCGGGCCGCCGCGGCGGCGGCGATGGCAGGTGAGATCGCCGCCGGGAACGCCGGGCTGCCGATCATCATCACCTCAGCCGCGCACGCCGCCGGCATCGCTGACGGGGACCGCGGCCGTCTTGAGCAGGCGGGCGCCGAGCACGCCGACCAGTGGGCCCGCGCGTCCGCCTTGGAGGATCTCGGGATGTTGCTAGCCCGAACGGGCAGCGCCGACGCGATCGCAAGCTTCAGCCGCGCGCTCGATGATTACGCGGCAGCAGGGGCGGCCAGGGACGTGGCGCGGGTGCGCCGCAGGCTTCGCAGGCTTGGCGTCCGGCGGCGTCACTGGGCTGCCGCGGGCAGGACCGCCACCGGCTGGAGCAGCCTCACTGCCACCGAGCGTGCCATCTCCGAGCTGGTCTCGCAGGGGCTGACCAACCAGCAGGTGGCTGACCAGATGTTCATCAGCGCGCATACCGTCGCCTTCCACCTGCGGCAGATCTTCCGCAAACTCGGTATATCGTCCCGTGTCGAACTGACCCGCATCGCCATGGAGAAGGCGCGGGAACGGCCCCGGAGGACCCGTAAGCCGGAGGCGTGATGACCCGGTCCCGGGAACTGTCCGGATTGACGGTGTGAGGCGCGGCCCACCGGGCATGCCGGGAAAGAACCCATTACGGCCAGGAAGGGGGGACCGGCATGCCAGTCATAGGGATCGCCAGGTTTGAGCATTTCTTCCGTGCCGCGGGGGGCGTCGACGTGGATAGGAACGATCTCAAGCGCTACCACGATTTCGTCAACCAGAAGCTCTATGACCTGCTCCTCATCGGCCAGGCCGCCGCGAAGGCCAACGCGCGGGACATCATCGAGTCACACGACTTGCCGATCACCAAGGGGCTGCAGGAAAGCATCCACAGCTTCCGGCGTATCGACGAGGAGATCGAGCTGCGCCCGATCCTGGCCGAGCTTGCTGCCCGGCCACCGCTCCTGGCGCTCAGCGAGGAGACACAGGCACGCCTCCCGCTGGTGGTCGGCGGCCTGAGCGTCGCGCTGGCCCGCACGTTCAAGATCATTGACCCCGGTGTGCGGCGGCCCATGATGCGCGAGTGGGAAACGGCCTTCCAGATTTTCGACCTGCTGCTGTAATCGCCGGGAATCGCGCGTGCCCGCCGCTGCGGGGCGCTTGCGAAGCTGGGAGGAGACACAAAGAGGTATTCCATGAACGGCAAGCCCACGGCAGCGGATGCGGGCACCATCGACGTTGGCGGCGACCTGACCGTTAACCGGATGGGATTCGGCGCGATGCGGAGTCACCGCAGATCCTGCCGATCCCCGGCTCCGGGGACCCGGAGCACGTCGAGGCGAACATCGCGGCGGCCGGCATCAAGCTGGACCAGGATGAGGTCGCTGCCATAACCGATAGCGCCTGAGGCGGAAGACTCCCCATTCGTGGCCTGAAAGGCCCTTCGCCGCCCGGCAGGCACCTGATCAGGTGCCTGCCGGGTCCGGAGTGTTACGTTCGGTTGAGTCGTACCGCACGCCGTCCCATGGCCGGGAGCGCTGGCGAGCGGTGACGAGCGGCTGAGGGAGCGGCGAGGGAGGCGCGCCGATGCGGCGTGACATCTTTACAGCAGATCATGAGGCGTTCCGGGACATGGTGCGCGCCTTTATCGGCAGGGAGATCACGCCGTACCACGAGCAGTGGGAAAGAGACGGTGTCGTCTCGCGCGACGTGTGGCTGGCGGCCGGCCATGCCGGGCTGCTCGGCATCGACATCGACGAGAAGTACGGCGGCGGGGGCAACCCCGACTACCGGTACTACCTGGTCCTCGATGAGGAGCTGGCCCGGGCCGGGGCGACCGGGCCCGCGTTCGGCGTGCACAACGACATGGTCGGCCCCTACCTGCGCCGGCTGTGCACACCGGAGCAGTGCGAGCGGTGGCTGCCCGGCTACTGCTTGGGCGAGAACATCGTGGCGATCGCGATGACCGAGCCCGGCGCCGGCAGTGACCTGCAGGGCATCCGCACCACGGCGGTCCGCGACGGCGACCACTACATCCTCAACGGCCAGAAGACGTTCATCTCCAACGGCCAGCTCTGCGACTCGGTGATCGTCGTGGCCCGGACCAACCCGGAAGCCGGGCACCGGGGCATCAGCCTGCTGGTGGTCGAGCGGGGCATGGCCGGCTTCGAGCGCGGCCGGAACCTCGACAAGATCGGCTTGCATGCGCAGGACACCTCGGAGCTGTTCTTCAACGAGGTCCGGGTGCCGCGGGACAACCTGCTCGGCGAGGAAGGCGGCGGGTTCATCGCGCTCATGCAGAACCTGCCCCGTGAGCGGGTCACGATCGGCGCGTCGGCGCTCGCCGGGGCGGAGAAGGTGTTCGAGGACACGCTGGCCTATGCCAAGGAACGCCAGGCGTTCGGCCAGCCGATCGGGAAGTTCCAGCACAACCGGTTCGTCCTCGCCGAGATCGCGACCGAGCTGGCGTTCGCCCGCACGTTCACCGACAAGGCGGTGATGGAGCACAACGAGGGCCGCCTCAGCACAGAAGAGGCGTCGATGGTGAAGTGGTGGAACACCGAGCTGTGCAACCGCGTCGTCGACCGCTGCCTGCAACTGCACGGCGGCTACGGCTATATGCGTGAGTACCCGGTAGCCCGCGCCTACACCGACAGCCGCGTGCAGAGTATCTACGGTGGCACCACGGAGATCATGAAGGAGATCATCGGCCGCAGCCTCGGTCTCTAGCCCGCGGCAACACCTGGCCCGCCGCCCTGGCCATGATCCACCGCGGAGCCCGCGTCAGCACCGCACTGGCCGCCACTGCCTGTCCGTCACGATCACATGGCCGAGGAAGCGGAGGCCGACGGCCTCGGCACCCTCGCGGAGCCGGGCCGTGGCCCGGCGGTCCGCCTCGCTGGGTTCCAGGGTGCCGCTCGGATGGTTGTGGGCGACGCCGAACGACGCGGCCCCGGCCGACAGGGCCGCCGCCAGGACGTCCCGCACGGGCATCAGGCTCCGGTCGCTTACGCCCTCGGTCAGGCGGATCGTCCGGAGGACCTTGCCGCCTTGATCGCAACTGACCACCACGACCCGTTCGGCGCGCAGCCCGCGTAGCAGGGGCGCCGCGACGGCGGCCAGGCCAGCGGAACCGCCGGCCCAGCGCGGCGCCACCTCACTCTCCGCGCGCCGGGCGAGCTGGAATGCGGCGGCGACCCGTGCCGCCTTGGCTGGTCCCATCCCGGCCAGGCCGAGCAGCGTATGCGGGTCGGCGCGAGCGAGCTGGGATAGGTCGCCGGATTTCTCTATCACCCGGGCGGCCAGGTCGATGGCGTCGCTACCCAAGGTCCCAGAGCCGATGATGAGCGCCAGCAACTCCCTGTCCGAGAGTGCCTCCGCGCCATGGGTGAGCAGTCTCTCGCGCGGGCGGTCATTTGCCGGCAGGTCCGTCACTCGCATGCCGGAGATATACCAGCAGGGTCTGACAGGCACGCAGCCGTTCAGAGGCATCGCCCCGGCCCCGCTACCGGGGCCGCCGCGGAGAACGCGATGTAGACCCTGTCCGTGCCCTCGCGGACTGCGAGCTGGACGTTCTGGTGAGTAGCCTCGTACAGGTCCTCCATGAACGGGAGCGCCGTGTCGCGCAGCCCGTGGCCGCGCCACGGTCGGCGGCGGGGCCATAAGGAACGATACGACAGGCCGAACTTGGCAGGATAGCGGCGGGAAGTGGCGGCCGGTCGGCTACGCAGGCGGGCGGTAGCCAGGTACGGTCAGATTATGACGACGACAACCGCGCCAGCCGGCACACCCGCGGCGCCTCCCACGGCTCCGTTCGGCCGGATGCTGACGGCGATGATCACCCCGATGACCCCGGACGGTGCCGTCGACTACGACGGGGCAGCGCGCCTCGCCGCATACCTTGTCGATGACATGCGCAACGACGGCCTTGTGGTCAGCGGCACCACTGGCGAGTCGCCGGTCACCAGTGACGAAGAGAAAGAGTGTCTCCTGCGGGCCGTGGTTGAGGCCGTCGGCGACCGGGCGTCCGTCGTCGCCGGCGTCGGAACCAATGACACCGCGCATACGAAGGAACTCGCCCGCCAGGCAGAGCGCGCCGGCGCCGACGGGCTTCTCGTCGTCACCCCGTATTACAACAAGCCGCCGCAGCACGCCCTGGCCGCCCACTTCACGGCGGTGGCGGACGCGACGCCGCTTCCCGTGCTGCTCTACGACATCCCCGCCCGCACCGGTACGGCGATCGCGACCGATACGCTCGTCCGGCTGGCCGAGCACCCCAGGATCGTCGGCGTCAAGGACGCCAAGGACGATCCGGGCGCGACGTCATGGGTGATGGCCCGTACCGACCTTGTGTACTACTGCGGCACGGACATGCTGAACCTCCCGTGGCTGTCACTCGGCGCCGTCGGTTTCATCAGCGTGGTCGGCCACGTCGTCGGCGACCGGCTGCATGAGATGATCGACGCGTTCGAGGCCGGGCAGACGGGCCGGGCCAGGGAGCTGCACCTGGAACTGCTTCCGGTGTATGCCGGAATATTCCGGAATCAGGGCCTGGTGATGACGAAGGCCGCTCTCACGCTCCTCGGCCTGCCGGGGGGACCGGTGCGCCCGCCGCTGGCGGATGCGACCGCAGCCGAGATTCAGCGGCTTCGCGAGGATCTGGAGCTCGCTGGCCTCAAGGTGCCCGGGACCGTTGCCTCGTGAGTCATCCCCATCCAGAGCTCCCCCCGCCCCCGCCTTTGCCCGCCGGGGGGCTCCGCATCGTCGCACTCGGCGGTCTCGGCGAGATCGGTCGGAACATGACCGTCTTCGAGTGCGACGGCCGGCTGCTCATCGTTGACTGCGGTGTCCTGTTCCCCGAGCCGGACCAGCCCGGCGTCGACCTGATCCTGCCCGACTTCCGCTATCTTGAGGGCCGCTTCGACCTCATCGACGCCGTGGTCCTCACGCACGCGCATGAGGACCACATCGGGGCCCTGCCGTACCTGCTGCGCGAGCGCGCTGACCTCCGGCTGGTCGGCTCCAGGCTGACGCTGGCGATGGTGCGGAGCAAGCTGACCGAGCATCGCCTGACGCCCGTCATCACCGAGGTCGCCGAGGGGACGCGGCAGCGGTTCGGCCCGTTCGACCTTGAGTTCCTGGCCGTGAACCACTCGATCCCTGACGCGCTCGCGGTCGCCATCCGTACGCCGGCGGGCATCGTGCTGCATACCGGCGACTTCAAGATGGACCAGCTCCCGCTGGACCGGCGCCTCACCGACATCGGCGGGTTCGCCCGGCTCGGCGCCGACGGCGTCGACCTGCTGATGTCGGATTCCACCAACGCCGAGGTGCCCGGCATCGTCGCGAGCGAGCGGGACATCGCGCCAGTGCTTGACCAGGTGTTCGCCACCGCGGAGAAGCGCATCATCGTCGCCTGCTTCGCCAGTCACGTGCACCGGGTCCAGCAGGTGCTGGATGCCGCGGCGGAGCATCGGCGCAAGGTCGCGTTCGTCGGCAGGTCCATGGTGCGCAACATGGGCGTCGCCCGCGACCTCGGCTACCTCCGGGTGCCCGGCGGCATGCTGATCGAGCTTCGCGAGGCAGAGGAGATGCCGCCGCAGGACGTGGTGCTGATCTCCACCGGCTCGCAGGGCGAGCCCATGTCCGCGCTCTCGCGGATGGCGGGCCGGGACCACCCGATCCGTGTCGCCGACGGCGACACGGTCATCCTCGCCTCATCGCTGATCCCGGGCAACGAGACCGCGGTCTACCGGGTGATCAACGGGCTCACCCGGCTGGGCGCGCGCGTGGTCCACAAGGGCAGCGCGTTCGTCCACGTCTCCGGCCACGCGCACGCCGGCGAGCTGCTGCTTGTCCTCAACGTGACCCGGCCGGGCAACTTCATGCCCGTGCACGGCGAGTGGCGGCACCTGCGGGCGCACGCGCACCTGGCCGCGCTGAGCGGCGTTCCCGAGCAGAACATCGTCATCGCCGATGACGGCGTGGTCGTCGACCTCGTCGACGGGCAGGCGAAGATCACGGGGGCGGTGCCCTGCGGCTATGTCTACGTGGACGGGCTCTCGGTCGGCGAGGTGACCGACGAGCAGCTCAAGGACCGCCGCATCCTCGGCGAGGAGGGCTTCGTCTCCGTGGTGATCGTGCTGGATTCCACCAGCGGCAAGATGGTCGCCGTGCCGGAGATACACGCGCGCGGGGCGGGTATCGACGACGCGGCCTTCGCCGACGTGCGGCCCCGGATCGAGGAGGCGCTGGCCCGTGCCGCCGCGGAAGGCATCACCGATGCGTACCAGATCCAGCAGCTTGCCCGGCGCACCGTGGGCCGCTGGGTGAGCGACAACTACCGCCGCCGCCCGATGATCATCCCGGTCGTCGTCGAGGTCTAGGTCACGACGGCGGCGCGGCCGGGGCGGTTCAGGCCGCGCGGCCGGGGACTGGGCCGGCCGGCTGGCTGCCGGCCTGGGCCGACAGTGCGATGACGCGCCGCGCGCCGGTGGCGGCCACGTGCCGCACCGTGAACAGCCTGATCAGCCACTGGCCGCCGGGGTCGAGGCTGCTGGCCGCGCCGCCGACGGCGGCGCGCTGCTGCCATCCGTGCAGCACCGTGTCAAGCTGGCCGCGGATGTCGTCGAGCCGCAGTGCCGCCTCCACGACGGGCCACCGGTCGGTGGAACGGGAAGCGGCTGCAGACGCGCGCAGGCCGCGGCCCCGGGGCGCGTGCGGGCCGGCGCGCTCGATGGCAAGGTCGAAGGCCCGCTTGGCGATGGCGTAGGA
>DASQVO010000160.1:0-3864 GCA_035640715.1 Streptosporangiaceae bacterium | reverse complement strand
CCCCGGCGACGTATTTCTCCGGCGGCAAGCTCAAGTGGATGCTTGACAACATCGACGGCCTTCGGGCGGACGCGGAGAAGGGTGACGCGATCTTCGGCACGACCGACTCGTGGCTGCTGTGGAATCTCACCGGCGGCACGGCCGGCGGCGTCCACGTCACCGATGTGACCAACGCCAGCCGCACGATGCTGATGAACCTGGAGACGCTCGACTGGGACGACGAGCTGCTGTCGTTCTTCGGCGTGCCGCGGGCCATGCTGCCGCAGATCCGGCCGTCGTCGTCGCCGGAGCCGTATGGTGTGACCCTCCCGGCCGGCCCGCTGCACGGCGAGGTGGCCCTCACCGGTGACCTCGGTGACCAGCAGGCCGCCACGGTGGGGCAGGTGTGCTTCGCGGTCGGCGAGGCCAAGAACACCTACGGCACCGGTAACTTCCTGCTGCTCAATACCGGCACCGAGCTGGTGCGCTCCAAGAGCGGCCTGCTCACCACGGTCGCCTACCAGTTCGGCGATCAGCCGGCCGTCTTCGCGCTGGAAGGGTCGATCGCGGTCACCGGCGCCGCGGTGCAGTGGCTGCGCGACCAGCTCGGCATCATCAGCGGTGCCGCGGAGAGCGAAGACCTGGCCCGGCGGGTCAGCGACTCCGGCGGGATCTATTTCGTGCCCGCGTTCTCCGGGCTGTTCGCGCCGTACTGGCGCTCCGACGCGCGTGGCGCCATCGTCGGGCTTTCCCGGTTCCACACCAACGCGCACCTGGCGCGGGCGACCCTGGAGGCGATCTGCTACCAGAGCCGCGACGTGGTCGAGGCAATGGAGCAGGACTCCGGCGTGCACCTCGACATGCTCAAGGTCGACGGCGGCGTGACCGCCAACGAGCTGTGCATGCAACTGCAGGCGGACATCCTCGGTGTGCCGGTCAGCCGCCCGGTCGTCGCCGAGACCACCGCTCTCGGCGCGGCCTACGCGGCCGGCCTGGCGACCGGCTTCTGGCATGACACCGAGGAGCTGCGCGCCAACTGGAATGAGTCCAGGCGCTGGGAGCCTTCCTGGACCGGCGAGCAGCGGGAAGACGGCTACGCCGGCTGGAAGAAGGCCGTGCAGCGCACGCTGGACTGGGTCGACGTCGGCTAGGCGCGCCCGCCATATCTAGGCGCTTCAGGGGCCCTTGGCGGCGAGGATCTCGGCCAGGTTGAAGTTCACCGGCTCCTCGAGCTGGGCGTAGGTGCAGGAGCGGGGGTCGCGGTCGGGGCGCCAGCGGACGAACTGAGTGGTATGCCGGAAGCGGGGGCCTTCCATGTGGTCGTAGCGGACCTCGACGACGCGTTCGGGCCGCAGCGGGATGAATGAGAGATCCTTGTTGGCGTTCCACCGGCTGGCTTCGGCCTGGCGCGGTGTCCTGCCTCCCTCTTCCTGCCGGGCCCAGCTCCACGGATGGTCGTCGAAGCTCGTGACGAGGGACTGCAACTCCGTCATCAGCTCGCGGCGGCGCGCCATCGGGAACGCGCCGATCACACCGACGCTGGCCAGGCCGCCCTCGTCGGTGTACAGGCCGAGCAGGAGCGAGCCGATCGCGTCCGGGCCGCTCTTGTGCGGCCGGTAGCCGGCCACCACGCAGTCCGCGGTGCGCTCGTGCTTGACCTTGAACATGACCCGCTTGTCTTCCACGTAGACGCCGTCCAGCGGCTTGGCGACCAGCCCGTCCAGGCCGGCCCCCTCGAACTGCCGGAACCAGTCACTGGCCAGGTCCCGGTCGGTGGTCGCCGGGGTCAGGTGCACCGACGTGCCCGTAGCGGCGAGCGCCTGAACCAGCGCCTCCCGCCGGCGGGCGAACGGCTGGCCGGTGTAATCCCCATCCCCGAGGGCGAGCAGGTCGAAGGCGACAAAGTGGGCCGGTGTCTGCTTGGCCAGCAGGTTGATCCGGCTCACCGCGGGATGGATGCGCTGCAGCAGAGCGTCGAAGTCCAGCCGCCTGCCCTCGCTATCCGGGATCACGATCTCCCCGTCGATGACGCAGCGCTCGGGCAATTCGGCGGTGATGGCCCGGACGAGTTCCGGGAAGTATCGGGTCATGGGCCGCTCGTTCCGGCTGCCGATCTCCACCTCGCCGCCGTCGCGGAAGACGATGGCCCGGAAGCCGTCCCATTTAGGTTCGAAGCTGTAGGGGCCGTCGGGTATCTCGCCGACGGCCTTGGCCAGCATCGGCGCGACCGGTGGGTTGACCGGAAGATCCATGCCCCCATCTTCCACCCGCCGCGGCCCGCGCCGCGAACAGAAAGGCCGATGGCGCGCCGCCTTGGCCGAGAACGCGGCGGATCTGGCCGGGATTGCTCAGCTTCGCGTGATGGGGTCCGCGGACGCTCCGGGCAGCGCCTCGGCCTCGAGCTCAGCCTTTGCGCGCAGGAGTTCCTGCCGGGCGGCTTCATCCGGGACCGGGTATCGCGGGTTGATCTCGATCAACGTCTGCCCGATAACCGCTGCGGCGCAAATCCGGGTGAACCACTTGTGGTCGGCGGGGAGGACGTACCACGGAGCCCATTCGGCACTGGTATGGGTGAGCATCTGGGAGTAAGCGTGCTGGTAATCAGCCCAGTACTGGCGCTCCTGCACATCGCTGGCGGAGAATTTCCAGTTCTTCTCCTGCCGGTCGATCCGCTGCAGGAAACGGATCCGCTGCTCCTCCTTCGACACGTTAAGGAACAGCTTGACCAGCCTGACGCCGTTCTCGGCCAGGTAGCGCTCCCAGTCGTTGATCTCCTGGTAGCGGCGCTTCCACACATCCCCGCCTGCGCACTCGGGCGGGAGCCTCTCGCGGGCCAGGTTCTCCGGGTGGACCCGTACAGCAAGGACCTCCTCGTAATGCGACCTGTTGAAGATCCCTATCTCGCCGCGTGCTGGCAGGCGCCGCTCGTGCCGCCATAGATAGTCGTGATCGAGTTCCTCGCCCGACGGCGCCTTGAAACTGGACACATGCACCCCTTGCGGGTTCACGCCGCTCATCACGTGACGGATTGTGCTGTCCTTGCCGGACGCATCCATCCCCTGCAGCACAACCAGGACGCTGTAGGTGTGCTGCGCGGCCAGCCGGTCCTGATATTCCGCGAGCAGGTCAACACCCTGCTGAAGAAGCCGCGCCCCATCCTTCTTGCGCATGCCGAACCGCGCACCCGGATCGAAGTCCTCCGGGAGCACGACCTTGGAGCCCGGCCTGACACGCAACGGCTCGATGAACCCGGCAGGCCAGCTGGTGTCTGGATCGGTCATCCAGGTCCCCCCTGCCGGCCAGTGCGGCCGGTCCTTGGCGATCCGGCGCTCGCCTCACCTGAAAGTCTGTCACATTCCGTAACCGTGCATCCGGTCTACGACGAGGAACCTGTACGGAACAGACCTGGCAGCTGCGAGTGTGTGCAAGGAATTGCCGAGGCTTCTTGGGCTAAGCAATTCGCCCGGCTCCATTGGCTCGGACTCCAACACCTGGGATCCCGCGGTAGCCGTCGCCCCTGGCGGCACCGTCTATGCCTCGTTCATGCTCACGCGGCGGCCAGTACTTCCCGGTGGTGTGAGCTGGCTGTCCGACAGCAATTCACACTGCCCTGAATTCCGGGATTATTGGATTATGCGCAGGCTGTCGAGCAGCTTGTCGAGCATCTGCTGCTGGCGGTCCGGGGTGACCCGGTCGGGGTAGAGCACGCGCTCAGCGCTGAGCCCGTCGATCAGGACGAGCAATTGGTGAGCGGCCAGGGCGATGTCTACGCCGTCGCGAAGCTCGCCGCGCTTTTCCGCCTCGGCGAGATGGGTACGCAGCCGGTCCGCGAAGCGGTCGAACTCCGCATGCTGCAGCTTGCGCAGCGCCGGGTTGCCCAGCGCC
>DASQVO010000159.1:0-26915 GCA_035640715.1 Streptosporangiaceae bacterium | reverse complement strand
TCCCCGACACCGACGGGACCTGACTCCGGCGGACCCTGACTGCAGGCCCTCCTTTCCTGACAGGCACGTCTCACCGGTCTCCCGGGCGCTGGGTTAAGCTGCTGGGGCATTCCGGACAGGACAGCCGTATCGGGCAGGAGGGTTCAGTGACCTCAGGTAACTGGTATGAAAGCCTCGTCCCCGGCGATGCCGTGCCCACCAATACCGATATAGATGCCAGCATGCCGCACATCGCGCGGGTCTACGACTACTGGCTGGGCGGCAAGGACAACTTCGCCACCGACCGGGAGGCGGCCGAGAAGGTCATCGCCGCGTTTCCGGACATCCTGGTCAGCGTCCGCGCCCAGCGGGCGTTCCTCGGCCGCGCGGTGCACCACCTGGTCACCGAGGCGGGCATCCGTCAGTTCCTGGACATCGGGACCGGGCTGCCCGCCGCCGACAACACTCACGAGGTTGCCCAGCGGGCGGCGCCGGAGTCACGGGTGGTGTATGTGGATAACGACCCGATCGTGCTGGCGCATGCCCGCGCCCTGCTCGTGGGCAGCCCCGAGGGAGCGACCGCCTACCTTGACGCCGACCTGCGCGACACCGGCACGATCGTGCGGGAGGCGGCCCGCATCCTTGATTTCAGTACGCCGGTCGCGGTGATGCTGCTGGGAGTGTTGCACTGCATCCCCGACGAGGACGACCCGGCCGGCATTGTGACCCGGCTGATGGCGGCGGTGGCGCCGGGCAGCTACCTCGTCGTCTCGCACCCGGCGACAGACATCGCCGCTAGCCAGGCGAGCAAAGCCATGCAGGACTACAACAAGCTGGCACGCGATCCGGTCACCATGCGCACGCGTGCCGAGGTCTGCCGCTTCTTCGAGGGCCTGGACCTGGTGGAGCCCGGCGTGGTGCAGCTGAACCAGTGGCGGGCTGACGCGGGTGATCCGGCGCAGGACCGGGAACTGGCCAACTACGGCGGGATGGGCAGGAAGCCCTGAAGACGGTGGCTGCCTGAGGACGCGGCAGCGCTCAGCGTCTGATCTGCGGTCTGGCTCTCCTGCGCACGGAGATACCGATTTATTTGGTCGGAAATATTGATCGGCGAGATGCCGAAGGAGGTGCTGATCGTTTTCGGCGTCGTCCCAATCATGGCGGTCGCCACCGTGGCGGCGCTCGACGAGGTCCCGGACGACCTGCGGCTCTGCGCGCGGACGCTGGGAGCCTCGCACGCCTACACGCTGCTGCACGTCCAGATCCCGGCCGCCCTGCCGGGCATCGTGACCGGGATGCGCTTCGCGATGGCCGGAGCCTGGACGAGCATCGTCGCGGCCGAGATGCTCGCCGCCACCAGCGGTGTCGGTTACCTGATCAGCCAGGCGGGCGACTACCTGAATATGAGCGTCGTCTTCGCCGGCATCATCACGATCGCCGTCGCGGGACTGGCGCTCGACGCCTGCCTGCGCGGCCTCCTCCTGCTCGTCGACCCGAGCCGTCGCGCCTGACCGCCTGCGGAGCCGCGAGGTAGGCAGCCACCTTGGCAAGACTGAGCCCGGCCGAGAGCCAGACTGACGCCGCCGTGTGCCGCCGGAGAGCGTACGGGCCATCGCCCCTTGTCAAGTTCCGCCGCTCCGTCTCCTGACCACTCTCCCTGAGTTCACAGCTATCGGGAGCATGGACGCGAGTGGCCAGAACGCCTTGACACTTAATACTGCAACGGCCACATTGGCCGGACGAACGCTAAAATCGCACGTCAGGGCCTTGAGGCCCGCTAAGGTTCTCCCGCGAAGAGCCGCGTTCCCGCAGGTCAAGTCATCGGCATGAGACAAGTGCCGTTGCAGTATTAAATGTCAATCGGGGTCAGTAGAAGGCCAACCCTTCTGGCGCGTAACTCACAACAGGTTGAAGATTAGCTACCATGCCCACGTTCCCGTGTATATGGACGGTATATTTACATATACATATCCGCCCCCGCCGTAGCTGGCCTTCGAGGCATTGCTTACTGTTTGCACATGAGCCGGGCGTGCCGTGGCCGCGTTCGCCACGGCCGGTGCGAGCGTCATCGCCCCTCCGGTGCTTGCTACGGCGGCGGCGAGTCCGAGTGTCCGCTTCACTGACTTTGCGTTCATTGACAAGGATCCCCTCTCCTGTCGGTGTCACTGATGTCCGGGTGGACCATCCACCCGCGGTGCCGTGCGCTTTCCGTGCGGTTCCGGCCCCCGTCCATAGCTGTCCGGCTGACGGAATAGGACGTGATCGCGCGCACCTTAGTGCCCGTCGAATCATGCGGTCATGCGGCGTCCCCCGCAAGACGCTGTGTGACGATCATCACACAAAGTAACTGGTCGAATACAGAAAGAATCGGACCAGAAGCCCTGCTCACAGGCAGACACGCCCGACAACTTCACGGTCTTCGAGGGCAGCCCGAGATCCGGCGGATGGTCATCGGCGGGCGGGTCCAGGTGCTCATCGCCGTCACAAGGGTTGGCCTTCACTGACCCCAATTGACATTTAAGTGTCAACGGCAACCTCAGCCGGGGGCACATTCAGGGCACATCGCCGCAAGATCTGCCCGGAACCGATGAGAACTGCCGAGATCTCAACCGCAGGTCCGACCCATGCCGGGCCGTGAGGATTCAGATCACCGGCTGGGTCAGCTGCCTGGGCGGCAGCCCGAGGCCGCGGACATGCGCGGCGACCTCGGCCAGCGTCGTGATCCAGACGTCCCCGCCGGTGGCCGCTTCCGTCATGATGCGGCTGAGCGCGGCGGCGCGGGATGGCCGTCCGGACAGGAATGGGTGCGCGGTAAGCACGAAGCAGCCGTGTTCCTCACGCATGGCCGCCAGCTCACGTGACCATAGGTCGGCGGCCTTGGCCGGGCTCTCGATCAGCCCGCTGCCAAACACGCCGGGAACGTAGCAGTACTGCTCCCAGTCGTCGAGTGCCCACTGAATGGGTATCTCCACCAGGCTGCCCGTTCCGGCCCGGAGCTCGTAGGGCCAGTCGGAATCCATCAGGCTGGAGTCGTACAGGAACCCGTGGTCGACGAGCAGGCCCGGTGAGCGGTAGTTGAGCTCCCACAGCGGCGCCCGGTAGCCGACCGGCCGCTCGCCGGTCACCTCGGTGAGGGCCTCGAGCCCGCGCTCAAGGTAGCCGGTCTCGGTGGCCTCATCGACGCCGGTGAGCGGCTCGTGCAGGTAGCCGTGGTGCGCAATCTCGTGACCGGCCGCGGCAATGGAGCGGACCACCTCTGGGTAACGGCGCGCGGTGTAGCCGGGCACGAAGAATGTGGCGCGGATGTCATGGCTGTCCAGCAGCCGCAGCAGCCGGGGAACGCCGGTCACCGGGCCGTAGGACTGGTGGCTCATCACGCTCATCCGTGACGCCGCGCCCGGGTCAGCGGACAGGATCGCGGACTCGGCGTCGAGGTCGAACGCGAAGCAGGCGGCAGCCCGTTTGCCGCCGGGCCAGGTCATGCAGAACCCCGGCCCCGGCCCCGGTACCGTCCCGGTCACGCTCGTGCTCCGGCGAACAGCGAGATGAACTCATACGCCAGGTTGGCCGCTGCCACGCCGGTGATCTCCGCGTGGTCGTAGGCGGGCGAGACTTCCACGATGTCGGCGCCCACCAGGCGGGTCCCGGCCAGACCGCGGACGAAACGCATCAGCTCACGGCTGGACAGGCCGCCCGCCTCTGGCGTTCCGGTCGCCGGGGCGAACGCAGGATCCAGGACGTCAACGTCGATCGACACATACAGCGGCCGGTCGCCGACCTGCTCGCGCAGCCGTTCGATGGTGGCCGCAACCCCTGCGTCGTCGATGTCGGTGCAGCTGAAGACCTGGAATCCCAGCTTCGCGTCATCGCTCAGGTCACCGGCGTCGTAGAGCGAGCCGCGGATGCCGACGTGGGCGCTGCGACCGGGCACGAACAGCCCTTCCTCGGCGGCACGGCGGAACGGCGAGCCGTGCGTGTACTCCTCGCCGAAGTACGCCGGCCAGGTGTCGAGATGCGCGTCGAAGTGCACCAGCGCGACCGGCCCGTGTACGCGACGGGCGGCCCGCAGCAGCGGCAGCGCGATGGTGTGGTCGCCGCCGAGCGCGACGAGCGGCTGGCCGTCTGGCGCGAGCCCGGCCGCGGCCCGCTCGATCTGGCCGATGGCCGCGCGGATGTCGAACGGGTTGCAGGCGATGTCACCGGCATCGACCACCTGCTGGTTCCGGAACGGGTACACCTGCTGTGACTGGTTGTACGGCCGCAGCAGCCGGGAGGCCTGCCGGATGTGCGCGGGGCCGAACCGGGCCCCCGGCCGGTAGGTGACCCCGGAGTCGAACGGCACGCCGACGACAGCGACGTCGTGCCGTCCGGCATCCTCCAGACGGGGCAGCCGGGCGAACGTCGTCAGCCCGGCGTACCGGGGCACGGCAAGCCCGTCCGTCTGGCCCACGACCGGCCCGGGACCGCTGGCGCGGTCGCCCGCATTCAGGCCCGGCATCGCACCTCACCTCCGTTCACGTGCAGGATCTGCCCGGTCATCGCGCCAACCCGCGGATCGGCGAGGAACGCCACCGCCGCGGGAGCGCCGGGCTGCGTACCCGCCTCGCCCGGCAGCTCGGGCCTGTCGCTCATGGATGACACCCGCCTAACCCGTCTGACCTGCGAAATCGAATGGCTCAAGCCTAAGGAATGGAATGTCATCACTGGGCGTGGAAACCGAACAGTGTCCGATCGGCACAATCGCCTATGACGCACTTGTACGATCGTATGAACAGCGATGGACGGTTACCGGTGAGCATCAGCGTTCGGGACCTCGCGGGCCAGCCGCACCTCCGGATCGAGGTTCTGGCCGGGGCCAGCGGCCTTGACAGTGATGTCACCTGGGACCGCGGTCCCGAGGCGGCGGCGCTGCTGCGCCGGCTGTGACCATGCTGGCCGTCCACAGCTCGCGCAGGGCAGCGTAGTCGCAGGGCTCGAGTGCCTCGCCCGTACGGTCGAGGTGCGTGGTGTAGTACAGCGCGGGTACCCCGATGCCGCTCTTGGCGGCCAGGTACTCCCGCCACTGGGAGAGGCCGGGGGCACACCAGTCGTCGGTATCGATGAGCAGTTCAGGGCATGCGGCGCGGACGACCTCGGCGCGGTAGCGCATCTGGCTCACGACCGGGCTTTCCGGGTGCTCTTCATCGAGGCGCAGCATGTCGTTGAGCCGGATCATGTCGGTCACGTCGGCGAAGCCGGGATGCGGCGCGTGAGTGATGATGAGGGCGTCCGGCTTGACCGCCTTGGCGGCGGCGTAGACCTGAGCGAGCAGCTCATGGAGCAGGGAGATGCCCCAGCGTCCTGACGCCGTGGTCAGCCCCTGCCCGCTCGGTGTCCGGGCGGTGAAGTCGATCTTGAGGCCGTCGGCGTCCAGGCCTTGCGCCGAGAGCATGGCGGCCATGCTGTGCGTGAGGAGCCGCGCGCCGTCGGGATGTCCCGGGTCGAGAGCGACGGGCCGTCCCGCGCTGTTGCCGACGCACCACTCGGGCGGGATCCCCTCGGTGTCCCATGCCTTCCACCACAGCAGCACCCGCTGACCGGCCTGGTGCCGCCGTGCGATCCACGCTGGGAGGTCGGGCCATCGCCCGGTATCGGGTTCAGGCCGGCCGTACTGCCGCTGCCAGCCGTCATCGATGACGATCGTCGGGGGCGTAAGCCCGTGATCCGCCAGCTCAGCGAGGAAGGTGTCGTAGGCCGCCTGGGTGCACACCTCCTGAGCGGTCACCTTGTCGTGTGCGGCACGGCTGCACTGGGCGCCCCAGCCGCAGAACATGGGCCGGGTCCACCATCGCGGCCGCGCCCTAGGACGGGGTGGCGCCGCGAGGCCGCGCTCAACGAGCGCGGCACGGTACGCGCGCAGCCCCGCATATGGAGTCGGCTGTCCCGGGGTGAGCAGCAGCGCCGGTGTGCGGAAGTGCCCATCGACAGCCCGATGGCCTTCGTAGTCGACGCATAGATGGAATCCCTGGTCGGCGGGGAGGTACGCGAGTTCAGTGAAGTCGAGCTCATCCACCGCGCCGAGCAGGCCCAGCCCGAGCCAGCCTCCCTCGGCCGGTGCGTCCGGCGCGGCCTGCGGCTGCTGGCGGGACAGGGCCAGGTACAGCGGTGCCGGGGTGAAGAACCAGTGCCCCCGCCCGGGCAGGCTATCGCCGGTCACCCCGATGACCGCGGCGGATGAGGCGCGGCGGAGCAATCGGCGGGGGTCTTCCGGGCTAGGGGAGAAGAGGGTAGGCAGGGTGCATCCCGTGTGCAGGAAACCCTGTGCCCCCGTGGCAATGGAGCGGCCGCCGAGCAGGTGCACCTCGCCGAGGCGTCCCTGCCCCCACACCTCCGACCGGATCTCCACGCCGTCGGGCCGGCACTCCAGGCGGAGCACCGCCTCTTCCCAGCAGGTGGAGCGCCGGCGCACGGTGATCAACGGCCAGCCCGTGCCCGGTTCCCGGCGGCGGGAGATCTCCGCTGTCCCTATCTCGACCGTCTCGTCCCGCTGCCCGACCGTGTCGAGGGAGGACAGCAGGCTGAGCCGGAGCAGGGGAGCGCCGGAGGCGCCCGACAGCTCGGCCCATCCGCCGCGGGAGCCCAGCGTGAGGCGGTAGCTGGGCCCGTTGAGCTCCAGCGTGCGTCCGGTGCCGGTCATTCGACGTTCACGAGAGCCTCGGCCTGCTGGCCGAACGCATAGCCGCCGACGTCAAGCTCGACCGCCACTCTCGCCCGGCGTACCGGCTCCTGGCCGGGGGTGAGCTTGAAGGTGAGCCTGGCCTCGGCGAGACCGTCGAGCGTCACCTCCTGGCAAGGCGGCTCAGCGGCCCAGCCCGGCGGGACGACGAGCTCCACCCGGGCCGTCTCCAGACGGGTGAAGGGATTCTTCACCTCGACGGTCAGATCCTGGCATTCGCCCACGGCCAGCCGGGAGAGATACGGCTCGATCCTGGCGCCGAAGCCCTCGGCCCCGAAGTCGACATGCTCCAGGGGCAGCAGCTGACGATGCAGGTCAGCGAGGCGCTGTCCGCGTTGCCGCAGCATATCCAGATAGGCCTGGTCCACCCGGCGCGGGCCCCAGTGACCGCTGATCAGCAGGTCGGGCTGCAGCCGCTGGTACAGCTCCGCGCTGCGGACAAAGTCATCGACGCGGAAGCGGTTGCGGTACTGGTAATTGAGCAGTTCACTCCGCTGCCCCTCCGCCCATCCGCCATCCTGCTGGTCGCCCGTGGCGATGACCTTCTGGCCGTCAACCTCGAAGGCGATGGCACAGGCGTAGAGCGTGTGCCCGGGCAGGGGATGGAGGGTCAGGTCGTATTCGCGCCACCGCACCGTCTCCCCCGCCTGAATCCGGCGCTGCACGGGTATCGGATCGTGCCAGAGGCAGGGCAGGTCGTAGTGTTCGGGGTGCTCGAGGACGGAGGCGACCTCCTCCAGTGCCCAGATCTCACACCCCCACCTCTCCCGGAGCAAGTTGAACCCGGCGACGTGGTCATCGTGGTAGTGGGTCGGGATGGCGGCCTCGACCCGCTCGATTCCGAAGCGCTCCCGCAGCTGGCGCAGCGAGGTGAGCAGCGGCCGCCGGGCGGCCCGGTCGCTCGGCCCCAGCATCCCCCCGCAGATGTCGTAGCCATAGTCCAGCAGCAGGGCGTTGCCGCTGTCAGAGATGAGCGCATAGCTTGTCGCGACGGACGTGCGGTTGCGCAGCAGGTGAGGGCTGATGGCCACCCACGGCTCGCGGTACCAGTCCGTTACCGACCAGCTTTCCTCCCTCCAGTTGTCCACGAGTTCCTGGAGACGGCGCTGAACCAGGGCCAGGGCCGGGGCGGGGGAGCGTATCGGCTCGCCGTGCGAGGGGAGCAGCAGGTCGGCATCGTGCCGGCCAAGCTCGTGGCACGAGGACATCGTGGCGACGAGGCCCTCGACGCCGGAGTAGCTCCACTGCGTTGCCGCCAGCGACCACACCTTGCCCAGTCCGTAGATGAGGTCCCCGCAGAACGCCAGCAGCCGGCCGTCGATCCGGACGAGGTAGGTCTCCGATCCGACCGTGTGCCCGGGCGTCGGCACGCTCAGCACCCGGAAGTCGCCGTACTGTGCCCAGTCGTACTCGCGCACCCATCCGGTTACCGGCGCACTGCTGAGGAGGGAAAACCGATCCTGGCGGAGATCGTAGTAGTTGCTGATCTGCCGGGCCTGCCAGTACTGGTCGACATCCTGGATGAGCTCCCGCTCGAGCGGCGGGACGGAGACCCGGATACCCGCGTCCACGGCGTCATGGATGCCCTGGATCTGGTCGCGGTGGTGATGCGTGACGAGAACGTCGGTGACCTCGTCGACGCCGAGCTCGCCGAGGTGGTCAAGAACCTTCCCGCGGCCGAAGTCGATGAGAATTGCCCGGCACCCGGAGCGCAGGACATAGACGTTGCAGGTGTCCCGGAATCGGAAGACATCTTCCGCTACCACGTCCAGGTCGCCGGCAGGCATAGCGGTCACTCCTTATCAGAGGTGCCCACAGTGACGCGTTTCCCCTGAACCTATCTGATAACGTTCCCATATGCCCCCACATCGCCGTTTCTCGCGCGGCGGCCCGCGTAACACGGGCTGGGGAGCGGTGGAGGCCCGTGGGAACAGGGCACGCTCCACGAGGGGGAAGATGATGGGCCCGCTCACCCTCCATGCCGATAGGCGAGTGATAGCGCCTTGAACTGCCTGGTGCTCTCCTCAAGGCCGCCGGGCCGGTTACGCGCGAGCCACAGGTCGCGGTGCCGGCGCGCCAGTTCGTCGACGGCCCGGGCCAATTCACAGCGCTGCCGATGCGGCACGCTGGCCAGCGTCCCATCGCCGTCGAAGCGGGCGATAGCGTCATCGCAGAGCAGCGTGACCAGTTCCCCCCCGGCCCGGAGTTCGGCGGTCACGAGCTCTCCGTCGGCCCGCTGACAGGAGGCGCGGCTGAGCCGGTCGAGGCCGCGGGTGATGCGCGCCCTGGCTTCGGTGAAGCCGTCCCGGGTGACCTGGGTGAGCGGCTCCTCGTTCACTGCCGCCGCCGGCCGCCACAGGTGACGGGTCAGCGGCGATGCATCGTGCATCGGGGCCGACAGCGCCAGGTATGCGTCGCCCATCTCCGTGACCGCCGTGCCGAGCTGGCCGTTCGGGTCCTGGAAGACCACGTCGTCGAGCACCCGGGCCAGGTCCATGTCGCGATTGGCCTCGGCGCACCAGGCCACGCCCGACGCGTAGGCCAGGGCCGCCTCCGTGACGGGCTGGTACTGCAGATGGCCCCCGTTGCCCCAGTCGGTGACGAGATAGCCGCAGGCGCCGTGGTCGTTGGCGGCGGCCGCCGCCGCGGCGCAGTTGGCCTTCGCATTGGCCAGGCGGCCGACGATGCTGTTCCAGCTGGAGGTGCCCGGGCAGAGGTAGAACGGGATGCCGGCCTGGGCCAGTGCCTCCGCGCGGCGGTCGAAGGGATGGCCAGCGTCGTAGCCCCAGTCGCAGATCGTGACACCGGCGGGAATGGACCCGAGCAGGCCGGGGTGGCCGGCCGGGACGTCTCCCCAGATCAGCAGCTCGCGCCCATCGAGCAGGCGCAGGGAACGGAGCCACGCCAGCCAGCCGGCCCACTCGCTGACGCGGTCATCGCCCAGTTCCCAGGGCTCGTCCAAGCCGGCATTCACCCGGCGGCTGGAGAACCACGGAAGCAGCTGGCCGAGCAGGTCCTGGATAAGCTCCCGCGCCGCCGGGCCAGGGCCGAGCGTCATCGGCTCCATCAGGACGCCCTTGCCGGTGCGCCAGCCGCCCGGGTTCGCGGCGAGGGGGAAATAGCGCCCATGGCGCAGCCAGCGCTCGAAGTGCCCGAGGGTGTTCTGGTTGGGCACAAGCTCGATGTGCCGCTCCCGGCAGTAGGCGTCCAGGGACAGGATCTCGTCCGGGAAGACGGGGGAGGCGTCCCGCCACACATCCTCGTGGCCGGTGTACGGGAACGTGTGCTCCATATACAGCTGAAGCTGGTTGATCTTCCACGAGGCCAGGCGGTCGGCCAGATCCCGCAGTGTGGCCAGGGTCGGCACCTTGGACCGGGAGATGTCGAGCATCACCCCCCGGATCTGCTGGTCGGGCCAGTCGGTGATCTCCCCGGGCGGAAGCTCCCCGCCGCAGGCCCGCCGGAGCTGCGCGATCGTGCAGCGCCCGTAGGCGGCTCCCGCATCGTCGGCCGCCTGCAGGCTGACCCCATCCGCGCCCATCCGGAGCCGGTACCCCTGGGGGGGAAGCGTGGGGTCGAGGCGGGTGATGGGCGGGCGGAACGGCACGGGCGGCCCGCCGAGGGCCAGCTGCCGGGGCCGCGGCAGCAGGCTGCCAGAGAACGCGGGCGCTCCGGACTGAGAGTTTGTCCGCATTTATCAGCCAACAGACACCAATGTGGTAACGTTCTCAGGCATGCTGGCCAGGCTATCAGTGATGTCAGGCTGGGTCCACGGGCGGCCACGCCGCCGAGGTGGAGGTTCCGGCCGTGCTGCGATTGGCTGGCGACCGCGCCTGCACCCGTGCCTCGGCCGTCGCGGCGCGAAGGAGGAACGTTGACGGCCGATGCCGTGAGCGCGGGCAGCTTTACCCTGACGAGCCAGCCCGCGGGCGCGCTGCCTGGCCGCAAACGCGTCCTGCACATGATCGGCAACGCGCATATCGACCCCGTCTGGCTGTGGCAGTGGCCAGAGGGCCTGCACGAGGTGCGGGCCACGTTCGCGTCGGCGCTCGATCGTATGGACGAGTACCCCGAGTTCGTCTTCAGCTGCGACTCCGTCGCCTACCTGGCCTGGATCGAGCAGGTCGACCCGGTCATGTTCGAAAAGATCAGGCGGCGCGTGGCCGAAGGACGCTGGGAGATCGTGGGCGGCTGGTGGATCGAGCCGGACTGCAATATCCCTTCCGGTGAGTCGTTCGTACGGCAGGGCCTGTACGCACAGCGGTTCCTGGCTTCCCGGTTCGGGATGACCGCCACGGTCGGGTGCAACGTCGACCCGTTCGGCCACAACGCGACACTGCCCCAGATACTCCGCAAGAGCGGGCTCATAAGCTACGCGTTCCTCCGTCCCGAGCCGAACGAGAAGGAACTGCCGGCCGAGTGCTTCCGCTGGCACAGCGAGGACGGTTCGAGCGTCATCGCTTACCGCATCCCGCACGGCTATTGCAGTCCCGGCAGTGACCTTGACGCGTTCATCGAGCACGTCCTGGGAAAGTCCGTGCCGGAGGAGAGCCAGCTCATGGTGTTCTACGGGGTCGGGAACCACGGCGGCGGCCCGACGCGGGCCAATCTCGACAGCATCCGCCGCATCGCCCGCGAGAGCGCCACGCTGGACCTCCGCTTCGCGGCCATGCATGACTACTTCAGATACCAGCAGGCCAGGCAGGACGAGCTGCCCGAGTACGCCGGCGAACTGCAGCACCACTCGGTCGGCTGCTATTCGGCGCACTCCGGCGTCAAGCGCTGGAACCGGCGGGCCGAGAACCTGCTGGTACGGGCGGAGAAGCTGGCGACGGTCGCCGCCGCGGTAACCGGATCCGAATACCCCATGGAGCCGCTCACCGAGGCGTGGAAGATGGTGCTGTTCAACCAGTTCCACGACACCCTCGCCGGCACGGCGATCTCTGCCGCGTACGAGGACAGCCGCGACCAGTACGGCCAGGCGTCTTCCATCGCCGCCTCCGCGGCCAACCGGGCCATCCAGTCGATCGGGGGGCGGGTGGCCATCCCGCCCGAGCCAGGAATAATCCCGGTCATCGTCGTGAATCTACTGCCCTGGGACGTCTCCGGCACGGTGGAGTTCGAGTTCGAGGGTGTTTCCAGCGAGGAGGTCATAGCTGAGGACTTCGATGGCCATGCCGTCGGGGTGCAGCGGATCCAGTCCCTCGCCAGCGTCGGCGGCCGGCACCGCCGTCTGGCGCTCTCGGCTCAGGTCCCGGCGCTCGGGTACCGGGTCTACCGGCTCCTGCCGGAGCCCGCGGGCGCGGCGCCGGATGCGGTGCCGGCCGCCGGCCAGCAGCCCGAGACCGTGCTCGACAACGGCCTCGTCCGCGCCGAGGTGGATGCCGCCACCGGCTGGCTGGCCAGCCTGACAGGTGCGGAGTGCGGGGCAGAGCTCATGCCGGAGCGGCCCGGCCCGCACGCGGTCGTGATCGAGGATCTGTCGGATACCTGGAGCCACGGGGTGGAGGCCTACGACCGCGTCGTGGGCCAGTTCAGCTGCAGGTCGGTCCGGAGAGTGGAGCACGGGCCGGTCCGCACCCGGATCCGCGTCGAGAGCACCTACAACAACTCCACCCTGGTCGAGGACCTGATTCTCGCCGCGGGGGCCAGGCACATCGAGGTCCGCGTCGCGCTGGACTGGCAGGAGAAGCAGCGGCTGCTCAAGCTCCGCTTCCCCAGCGCCCTGACCGGCGCCCGCGCGGCCTATTCCGTCCCCTACGGGCACGTTGAGCGGCCGGCCACCGGTGCTGAGGAGCCAGCGCAAGCCTGGGTCGACGTCTGCGGCCTGCTCCCCGCAGGGCAGGCCGCCGGGCTATCGGTGGTCAACGACGGCAAGCACGGCTACGACGTGCGGGACGCAGAGATCGGCATGACCGTGACCCGGAGCCCCGTATACGCCTGGCACGATCCACGGGAGCTCGACCCGAAGGAGCAGTACCAGTACCTCGACCAGGGGTACCAGGAGTTCACCTACGGCCTGCTGCCGCATGCGGGCGATTGGCGCCAGGCGGGAACGGTCAGGCTGGCGGAGGGATTCAACCAGCCGCTGACCGCGCTGCCCGAGCATTTCCACCCGGGAGACCTGCCCACCGCACGGAGCTTCCTGGACGCCGGGGACGGATCCGTCATCGTCTCGGCGCTGAAGCGCGCCGAGGACGGCGGCGGCGTCATCGTCCGGGCCTACGAGACCGCCGCAAGGCCGGCACACTGCCGCATCGACCTCGGCTTTCTCGGGCGCAGCGCGGAAGCCGACTTCGCGCCGGGGGAGATCAAGACCTTCCTGGTGCCCGATGACCAGCGGCTGCCGGTGCGGGAGGTGTCACTCATGGAATGGCCGGCCGAACGCCCGGGCGCCGCGCCGGTGCGGCAGACCGTCCCGGAGGACAGCAAGTGACCAGCCAGAGCCCGGCACGCCTCAGATTCCCCGGCGGGTTCATGTGGGGGGCCTCGACCTCGGCGTACCAGATAGAAGGCGCGATCCGCGCCGACGGCCGGGGTGAATCCATCTGGGATCGCTTCAGCCATGAGCCGGGGCACGTGGAAAACGGCGACAACGGCGACGTGGCCTGCGATCACTACCGGCGGTGGGCCGAGGACGTGGAGCTGATCGCCGGCCTGGGGCTGAATTCCTACCGCTTCTCGTTCGCCTGGCCGCGCCTGCTCCCCGACGGCCACGGCCGGGTCGCGAAGGAAGGCGCGGACCACTACGACCGCCTCATCGACGCCCTCCTCGGCCGCGGGATCACGCCGCTGGTCACGCTCTACCACTGGGACTTGCCGCAGGCTCTGCAGGACCGGGGTGGCTGGCGGAACCGCGAGGTGGCCGACCGTTTCGGCGAGTACGCCGCCCTGTGCTTCGAGCGCTTCGGTGACCGGGTGACGCACTGGATCACCCAGAATGAGCCGTGGATCGTCGCTGTACTCGGCCATGAGCTTGGCATACATGCTCCGGGTGAGCGTGATGTGGCCGGCTCGATGCAGGCAGCGCACCATCTGCTCCTGTCACATGGCCGGGCTGTGCAGGCCCTGGCGGCCAGCGGCCGCCAGGCGCGGGTGGGGGTGGCCTACAGCTTGTTCCCGCATTACCTGGCGAGTGACACCCCGGCGGACCGGGACGCGTCATGGGCGTCAGACGGCTACGTCAACCGCTGGTACCTCGATCCCGTGCTGCGCGGCAGCTACCCGGAAGATATGGCCGCCCGCTACGAGCGGGTTACCGGCCCGGCCGACTTCATACAGGCCGGCGACCTCGCGGCCATCGGCGCCCGCTGCGACTTCGTGGGCGTGAATTACTACACCCGCCGCCGCGTGCGTGCCATGCCTGGCGGCCAGCGGTGGCCGTGGCGGGTCGAGGCCCCCGAGGATGGCGTCCCCCTCACCGATGCCGGCTGGGAGATCGTTCCCGGCTGCCTTACCGACGCGCTCCTACGGCTGCACTCCGAGTACGGCAGCCCGCCGCTGATCGTCACCGAGAACGGCGGCGTGTTCAACGAGCAGCCCGGCGAGGACGGGCGGGTGCACGACCAGCGCCGGGTGAGCTTCCTGCACGCCCACCTTCTGGCCGTGCATGCCGCGATCGAGCGGGGAGCCAACGTCCTCGGCTATTTCCACTGGTCCTTGATGGACAACTTCGAATGGGCATCCGGCTACGGGCAGCGTTTCGGGCTGGTGCACGTCGACTACGAGACCCAGTGCCGCACTGTCAAGGACAGCGGCGCCTACCTCGCCCGGGTGGCCGCGGGGAACGCGCTCGACGCGGTGCTATGACCGGGCGTTCCCCGCGATGAGCAGCGACCCGGACGTTGTGGTGTACGGCGCGACCGGAGCCGGTGTCATGGCCGCGGTCGCGGCTGCCAATGCCGGCGCCGCCGTGCGCCTGGTCGAGCCCGGCCGCCACATCGGCGGGATGGTCTCCGGCGGCCTGGGCTGGACCGACGTGGGCGCCGCCGCAGTGATCGGGGGACTGACCCGCGCCTTCTACCAGTCCGTCGCGGACCACTACGGCGCGAACCTGTTTGAGCTGCGCGGCCCGGAGCCGCACGTCGCCGAGCAGATCCTGTGCGCCCTGCTGGATGCCGCCGGGGTGGAGGTCGACCTGGGCGAACCGCTCGCCGGGGTGGACCGCGGCCGCCAGGTGGTCGAGTCATGCCGTACCCCCAGCCGGTGGCACCGCGCGGCGATCTTCGTCGACGCCTCCTACGAGGGCGATCTCATGGCGGGCGCCGGCGTCCCCTACCGGGTCGGCCGGGAAAACCGACGGCGGCACGCCGAGCATTGGGCTGGGCGCCAGCCGGCCTACCGGCCAAGCAAGCACAACTTCGCCTGCGTGATCTCACCGTTCGCCACGCCTGCAGCGCCCGGCGCGGCGAACGGTGAGACCAGCCTGCTGCCCTTCATCCGCCCGCCCGCACTGGACCGCTGCGGCTGGCCTGCCGAGCGACTCGGCGAGGAGGACGGCGCCCTGCAAAGCTATGGATTCCGGCTGTGCCTGACCGACCGGCCGGCGAACGCGATCCCGATCGAGCAGCCCGAGGGCTACGACCCTGGCCGCTTCGAACTGCTGCGCCGCTACCTTGACGTGGCGGCGGCCAGCATCGGGGCCCGGGACCTGCTCGGCCTCGTGCCTGACCTCCTGCCCGGGGGCAAGTGCGACGTGAACTCCATCGGCCCCTTCTCGCTGAATCTGCTGGACGGCTCCAACCGCGACTATCCCGACGGCGACGCCCGCACGCGGGAACGGGTGCGCCAGCGCCACCTCGCCTACAGCCACGAGTTCCTCTACTTCCTCGGCCACGACGACAGCGTGCCGGAGCACATCCGCCGCGAGATCAGGCGATGGGGCCTGTCCGCCGACGAGTTCGCTGATACGGGTGGCTGGCCGCACCAGCTGTACGTGCGCGACGGGAGGCGGATGGTCGGCTCGTTCGTGCTCACCGAGCATGACCTGCTCGACCCCCGGCCACAGGCCGACACTGTAGCCATGGGCTCGTACAACATCGACATCCGGGAGATGGAGCGTACCTGGCGGTACTTGCCCGAGTACGACTGCACCGCAGCGGTGTTCAACGAGGGCTATCTGTCAGTGGCCGTTCCCCCGTACCCCATCCCGTACCGGGTCCTGGTGCCGTCCAAAGAAGATTGCGTCAACCTCCTGGTCCCGGTCTGCTGCTCGGCCAGTCACGTGGCCTTCGGATCGGTGCGGACCGAGCCCACGCTCATGTCCCTGGGCCAGGCGGCAGGAACGGCCGCAGCGCTGGCCGCCATCGGCGGCACGAGCGTGCAGAAGGTAGACATCGGGCGCCTCCAGCGCGTGCTCGCCGGGACCGGCCAGGCGCTGCGGGCCTGACAGGGCCCGCTGGGCTGCGGCGGCATCAGCCGCCCGGAGCAGCGAGTTCACGCTCGCGAGATCGAAGAAGTGGAGCCGGCTGGTGTGGAGAGCGGCTCATCCATCAGGAAGGCGGCCGGCTCCCTGATGATCGCCCGGCCCGTGGCGACACGCTGCTGCTGGCCACCGGACAGAGCGCCTGGTCAGCGGTCGAGCAGCTCGTCCAGGCCGAGCATTTCGGCGACGGCCTGGACCCGCCGGGCGATCTCGTGCTTGGGTGCTTTGTGAACCCGGAGGCTGTACCCGAGATTTTGCCGGACGGTCATGTTCGGATACAGCGCGTAATTCTGGAACACCATCGCCAGGTCCCGCGCTCCCGGCGGAAGTTTGGAAACGTCGTTGTCCCCGATGACGATGCGTATGGCCGTCGTGCCTTCCAGCCCGCCGATGGAGCGCAATAGCGTCGTCTTGCCGCAGCGAGATGGTCCTACCAGAACCAGGAACTCCCCGTCGTCGATGGAAAGGGAGATGTGTTGATGGCTACGATATCCTCGGGTACTCCTTCGTCGCGTGCTCCAGATTGATTTAGGACATGGCTGAGGCTAACCGCGCCTGGCCGAAATTCGCCAGTTCCTGCCTTATGTTTCGCTCCGTCCGCCTCGTGTGGTGTGCGGACGGCCGGGTAGTTGGCCATGAGCGCGAAACAACCCTGCAATTTAAGCTACTGTCGGGTAGCAAACTAAATGAGGGATACACGTGGACGCTGCAACAGCTAGCCGCCTCGATCAGCGTGAGGGGCTGCGCTGCCTCGATGGCGCAGGAACTCAGGGGATCGCGCTGCCATGCGGGCGGGCCTTGCGGGGGATGCCGGGTACGCGCCGTGGGCTGGGCACGGCGTTGACCAGCGTGGTCTGAGATGATCGCATTCCTTGCTCCGTCCAGGTCGCGCGCGGCCGGCGGCATGGGCGTGCGACGATGACAGCTTCCCGCGAGCGCACAGATACTCCGCCCGAGCGGCCGGCGACGCTTGCGGACATCGCGCGGGCGGCTGGTACATCACTGTCCACGGCATCGAGGGCACTGAGCGGGCGTGGCTATGTGGCCGCCGCCGTGCGGCGCCGGCTCTTTGAAGCGGCGGATCAGCTGGGCTACGTGCCGGATGCCTCGGCGCAGACGCTGAAGCAGCGGACCAGCCGGGCGATCGGTGTCGTGGTCTCGGACCTGAGCGACTCGTTCTACGCGCAGGTCGTGGTCGGCGTCGAGCAGACGCTGCGTGACGCCGGCTACCAGGTGGTGCTGGTCACCGACAACAAGGACAGCGCCCAGGAGGTCACGGTGGCCCGGACGTTCCTCGCCCTGCGGACGCCCGGTGTGATCATCACGCCGGTCGGCAGTGAGGCCACGACCCTGCTGCGCCTCCAGGGCGTCACCGTGGTCGAGGTCGACCGGCAGCTGGCGCAAGACGGGTGCGACGCGGTGATCCTCGACAACGAACAGGCTGCAATCGATGCCATGTCTCACATCCTCGCACTGGGCCACGAGCGGATCGCGCTCCTCACCGTCGGCACCGACTGGACGAGCGACGCCGGGCGCCAGTGGGGTTACCGGACCGCCCTGGAGCGGGCTGGGCTGCCTTTCGACGATGCGCTGGTGGTTAAGGCCGCGCCGCATGATAGCGAGAGCCTCATCGAGCGCCGGATCCGCGACCTGCTCGGCCAGCCGGGGCTTACGGCCATTTTCGCAGCTAACAACGTACTTACTGTGCGGGCCTGGCGAGTCCTGCACCGTGCGGGTCTCCGTCTCCCCGATGACATGTCGCTGGTGGGCTTTGACGATGTCGCGTGGATGGACATGGTCACACCAGGGATCACTGTCGTCGCCCAGCCGGCGGTCGACCTCGGCCGACGTGCCGCTAGCCTGCTGCTCCGCCGCATGGAAAGCCGCGACCTGCCACCTGCGGTCGAGCGCCTGCACGCCGGGCTGGTCGTCCGTGGCTCCACCGGGCCGCCGCGCAAACCCCGTTGACCTCCGCATTCTCATCCTTGCATCGGGTTTGCCCGAATATGGGAACGATGCCATACTGACGGTCACGGTTTCCCGTATGTGAGTCTGCTTGGGAAGAGCGGTATAAACGTTTGAACATTAAGCGAACGCATCCTGGCCGCCACAGCCTCTACGAGCGGATTCCGGGGCAGGATGCCGGCCGGTGAACTAGCCGCAGAAGCGGGCGTCGCAGGTAGCGCGGCGGGGGATGGCATCCCATTGCGTGCCGCGCTTGCCATGACGATCAGCGTCCTGCGTCCCGACGGCCCGCCGGAGCAGCTTTTTACGGTCGATCTGGACGCCGCCGAGACGACGCACACCTGCGCCTCCGGGAATTTCACCGCGACCCTGCAGGCGGGCCCGATCACCGGCACGCCTGCCCGCCGTGCGGTCGAACTCACCGTGGCCTGCCGGTCCGAGTCGAAGATCACGGCGGGCCTGCGTGCCGAGATACGCCTCGCGCACAGCGACGACCCGAGCTGGATGATCCCCGGGCTGTTCTACGGCGAGAACCGCCGGGCCGACTGTATCCGGCGCTACCCGAGGCTCACTCCCGGGATCCGTGCCTATGAGCGAATGGAGGCCGACTGGTGGGGCTTCCGGGCGGACCGGGCAGCCACGCCAGCGGTGATCGCATGGGATGGCACGGGTGCCGTGGCCCTGGTGACGGCCGAGACGAGCGAGCTTGGCCTGACTGGCCTCGGCCTGGCCTGGCTGGCCGGCTGCCCGCTGCTGCGCCTGGATTTTCCCTACCGCGAAGAGCCGGTCCGCTATGACGGGTCGGAGTATCCCCAGCCTGCCGATGTTCACTTCGCGGAATGGGAGAACGGGACATCGGCACGCGTCCGCTGGTCCGTGTACCTTCTCGGCGCGGACCGTCACGGGTACGCCGACGTGTTGCGCAGCCTGCCCACCGCACCGGCGGAAGACGTGGCATGGGTCGGCCTGGCGGAGGCGGCAGAGCTCACCGCGCACGGGCTCTACCACTGGCACTATCGCAAGGACCCGCCGGTGCTGCTGGAGACGGCCGCATTCGACCGGGACGCTTTCGGCGCCTCCGGTGACCGGCAAGCGATGCACGTGTCCTGGGTGAGCGGGACGCCCTACGCCTACGCGCTGCTCCGGCACGGCCGGCGCCGTGGCGTGGGGAAGTACGTCACCGCGGGCACCGCGGTCCTGGACAACATAGCGGCGAATCTGGCGCCGGGAGGGACTTTCTGGGGCCAGTGGAGCCAGGCCAAGGGCTGGGGCATCGGGTGGACCCCGCAGGCCGACCGGCTGCACGCACGGACGCTCGCCGATGCCACGCTGTTCCAGCTCCGGGCTTTCAGGGATGAACAGGTGGCCGGCATCGCCCATCCGGCCTGGGCGGCTGCGGTCCGCTCGAATCTCGACGTGGCCTGCCGCAGCCAGCGCGGAGACGGCGCGCTGGGCGCCGCCTACCACGCGGTGACCGGCGAGGTCCTGGACTGGCGGGGGTCGGCGGGCCTGGCCTGGGTAGCCCCGCTCGCCGAGGCATCCCGGGTATTCGGTGAGCCGCGCTATCTCGACGCCGCGGCACGGGCGGGGAGGTACTACGCGGACTTCATCGAATCCGGGTCTCTCTGCGGCGCGCCCGAGGACGTGGATCTCGCCCCGAGCTCAGAGGATGGGTACCTGGCGGTGATGTCGTACGTCTGCCTGCACCGCGAGCAGCGGGATCCTGTGTGGCTAGGGCTGGCGAGGCTTGCCGCAGACTGGATGCTGACCTTCCGCTACACCTATGATGTCGCCTTTTCCCCGCGCACGCTGCTTGGTGCCTACGGCTTCCGCACGAGGGGAGCGGACCAGGCGTCGCCGCCGAACCAGCATCTGCATTGTTTCGGCCTGATCTGCCTGCCAGAAATGGTGGAGCTGTACCGGGCCACCGGCGATGTGTACCTGCTTGACCGGACCCGGGATAACCTGGCGTGCTTCCGGCAGTTCATCGCACGGCAGGACGGCGACTTCGATGCCTATCGCGGCATGGTCAGCGAGCGCTTCTACCAAACCGACTGCTTCCAGGCCAAAGGCATGCTGCTTACCCTTTCGCATGCCTGGAGTGCCGGCGTGCTGCTCTATGCCTGCGACGCCGCCCTTGACTATACGGAACTCAACGACAAGCTGGCCTCCTACCGGAGCAGCGGCTCAGCTGTCAACCCGTCCGTGTCACCACGATGATGAGAAAACCGGCCGGGGCGCACGGTCTCGAGGTTGCGCCGGTGCCGCTCGGGTCCACGCGCTCGACCTCCTCGGCGCGGTCCTCAAGGCGCTCGTCACTCGCACCGGCATAGACCCCAGGACGGTCGGGCAGGTCATCGGCGGCTGTGTCGGGCAAATCGGCATGCAATCCATGAACGTGACCCGGTCGGCCTGGCTGTCCGCCGGCCTGCCGCTCGAGGTCCCATCCACCACCGTGGACGCACAGTGCGGTTCATCTCAGCAGGCATCGACCCTGGCGTACTCGCTCATCGCGGCTGGCGTCGTCGAGGTGGCCGTTGCCTGCGGGGTCGAGATCATGAACAAGGTGCCGCTCGGATCGACCACCCCCAAGGACCCGGACGTCGGCAAGCCGATCAATCGCGGGTACTGGAAACACTACGAATACACCACCCAGTTCGAGGGTGCCGAGCGCATGGCCGAGCGCTCGGGTATCTCACGCGCCGGCGCCGACGCGTTCGGCCTGCTCTCCCAGGAGCGCAGTGCGGCGGCGCTCCGGGATGGCCGCTTCGCCAGCCAGCTGGTACCGATAGAGGTGCCTGAGCGCGGCCCTGACGGCACGAACCTCGGCACGACGGTGCTCTTCGAGCGGGACGAGGCTCCGCGGCCGTCAACCCTCGAGGGCCTGGCCCGGCTCAAGCCGACGGGCAGGCCCAACGGGGTGCATACGGCCGGCACGTCGTCGCAGATCGCGGACGGTGCCGCGGCGCTGCTGCTGATGAGCCGCGATCGCGCCGAAGCACTGGGCGTGACACCTCTGGCCACCGTTGTCGACGCCTGTCTGGTGGGATGTGACCCGGTGCTCATGCTGGAGGGCCCCATCCCCGCCACCCGCAAGCTGCTGGGTGACAACGGGCTGTCAATGGGCGACGTGGATGTCGTCGAGATCAATGAAGCGTTCGCCTCGGTCGTGCTGGCCTGGGATCAGGAGGTGAAGGCGGACATGAGCCGTGTGAACACCAACGGTGGTGCCATCGCGCTCGGCCACCCGATCGGAGCCACTGGAGTCGTGCTCATCACCAAGGCGGTGCACGAACTGGCGCGGTCGAATGGTGAGCACGCCTTGGTCACCATGTGCTGTGGTGGAGGCCTCAGCACGGGAACACTGCTCCGCCGCGGCTGAGCCTCAGGATCCGCTGGTATCGCGACATCGGCCAGGCAGTCTCCGCCCAGCGCCGGGCCACCGCCGGGGCTGATCGAGCAGTGGAATTCCTTTCACAATATGAATGGCAAGAAGCGTTCGAATCACGATGTGATCAGGTGCTGACAGTAAATATCGGTGGGAGTAGAGCAGCAGAGCATCCCGACATGGCACCTCACTGCGGAAGTCAAGATCTGTGCAATCCGCGGGATAGCCGCCAAAGTGCAGCCGATGCATGTCATCTTTGGTGGTGGCAGGTGCACTAACCGCGGAGGCGGAGGCCGCGGGGGGTGTGGCGGAAGCCGGCTTCCTCAAGCGCCTGGGCGAGCGGTGAATCGTGGACGGACGCGCCGTCCGCACGCTCGACGGTGAGCCGGCCGAGCGCCCCGGCACGCACGGCGGCGGCCAGAGCCGTCGCCGCCGGGCCGAGCAGGCCCGGATCGTCTGTCCACGACAGCAGGGTCTTGCCGCCGCGCTCGACGTAAAGGACGAGTTCGCCGTCGGAAAGGACGACGAGCGCTCCGGCCTTCCGGCCCGGCCGGTGACCGCCGGGCGTCTCATCCGGCCGCGGCGGCCACGGCAGCGACGCCCCGTACGCGCTGGCCGGGTCGGCGGCCGACAGCACGATGACCTGCCTGTCCCGCCGGTCTGCCCGGTCGCGCCCGTAAAGCCCGTCGGGCCCGTAAGGACCGTCCGGCGCGTCTGGCACGTCGGGCGGGTAGGGGCCGTCGGCCGCGTATGCCCCGTCGGACCCGTAAACCCTGTAGGGCCCGGCGGCTCCGCCGACGGGGATATCCAGATCGGTGCCCGAACCGGAGGCCGGCTGGGTCATGGAGCGCATCCGGTCTACCGCGCCGGGCACGGCGAACTGGGCGGCACCGAGGCCCTCGACGAAGTAGCCCCGGCGAGCCCGGCCGGCTTCCTCCATTGCCCGCAGCACCGGATACACGGCGGCGAAGCCGCCCGGCACCCGCTCGGCCGTGACCGCGCCCTTGGTCAAAATCCCGTACCGGTCCAGCAGAGACTGCGCCAGCGCGTGCGCGTGCAGGGTCGGATCGGGCCGGGCCGCTGGCAGCAGCGACCACCGGCCGCTGACGTTCGGCGGGCCCGTCCGGGACGGCATGGCCGGCCGGCCATAGGCCGGGCGGCGGCTCCCGTGCCGCATCAGCGGCCGGCTCCGGCCCAGCGAGGGTGCCTGGCCGCCGCGGCGCGGCTGGCCGCCGCCGAGGACCGTCCGCAGCGGGCCGAGCGTGTCGTTCGTGAGGCGCCCGGCCCACAGCAGGTCCCAGATCGCGGCCGCGATGTCGGCATCGGGCGGGGCCTGCCCAGTGCCGTCCGCGGCGAGCCAGCTGACCACGCGGTCATGCAGCATGCGGAAGAACAGCCCGCCACCGTCCCCGAGCGCCGCGAGCACCGCCTCGTGCAGCGGCGTCATGGTGATCTCGGACGGCTCCGGGAACAGCAGCGGCGCCGAATCGGCGGGCGCGAGCACCAGCCAGCCGTCCCCGCCGGGCAGCGCGCCCGCCCCGGTCCAGACAACCTCGCCGGCCGTGGTCAGCTCGTCCAGCATGGCGGGGGAGTAGCCGGGCACGCGGCCCGGCAGCACGAGGGTCTCCAGGCCGGACGCGGGCACCGGCGCACCGGCCAGCTGCTCGACCGCGTCGAGGACCGCGCCGGGACCGGTAAAGCCCGCGGGCACACTCCTGCGGCCGGAATACCCGGCGGCGGGTATTCCGGCCGCCCCGGCGGGCGTGATGGCGCTGACACCCTGCCAGGCCGGCAGCAGCCGGGCCAGCGCGATCGGCGGCGCCGGCTCTGCCTCCTTGCGGAGCCGGGCCAGGCACCGCCGCCGCAGCAGCCGCAGCACCTCCGCGTCGCACCACTCGGCGCCGTGTCCGCCGGGCACGAACTCGCCCTCGACCACCCGGCCCGCCGCCGCCAGCCTGCGCAGCGTGCCGCTGACCACCGCGACGCCGAGCGCGTAGCGGGCCGCGGCGACCTCCGCCGTGAACGGTCCATGGGTGCGCGCGTACCGCGCCACCAGGTCGCCGAGCGGGTCGGGCAGCGGCTCGGTGAACGCCTCTGGCACCCCGGGCGGCAGCGGGATTCCGAGGGCATCACGCAGCCGCCCGGCGTCCTCGATTGCCGCCCACCGCGGCTGCCCGCCGACGCGCACCTCCAGGACGCGGCGCGTCCGGGCCAGCTCAGCGAGCCAGTCGGCCGCCGCCCCGGGCTCGGCGCACCGCTGCTCGATCTCCTCCGCTGACAGCGGCCCCGCGGTGCGCAGCAGGTCCGCCAGTCCCTCCAGATCGCGGCATCTGCGGTTCCGTGCGAGTCGTTGCAGTTCACGCTCGGTGTCCGCGACGACGGCCGGGTCGAGCAGCTCGCGCAGGTCGGTCTGGCCGAGCAGCTCGGCCAGCAGCGCGGAGTCGAGGGTCAGCGCCTGGGCGCGCCGTTCCGCCAGCGGCGCGTCGCCCTCGTACATGAACGCGCCGACATAGCGGAAGA
The DNA here is from genome assembly GCA_035640715.1 of Streptosporangiaceae bacterium. GTDB lineage: Bacteria > Actinomycetota > Actinomycetes > Streptosporangiales > Streptosporangiaceae > DASQVO01. The sequence continues at coordinate 2,924 of DASQVO010000159.1, read as the reverse complement.
GCAGTGACTTGCTGAACGGGGACGGGGTGGCCGTCTCCACCTCGACGAGGCGGATTTTGCGGCCGGCGAGGTCCCGCAGCAGGCTGACCAGCGCCGGCACATCAAAGACGTCCTGGAGGCATTCGCGGACCGTTTCCAGCACGATCGGGAATGACTCGTACCGGCGCGCGACCTCCAGCAGCTGCGCCGAGCGCTGCCGCTGCTGCCAGAGCGGCGTCCGCCGCCCCGGCTGGCGCCGCGGCAGCAGCATCGCCCGTGCCGCGCATTCACGGAACCTGGAGGCGAACAGCGCGGAGGAGCCGATCTCCGCGGTGACGATCTCGCTGACCTCATCGGGGTCGATGAGCGCGACGCCGGACGGCGGCGGCTCGTCGGCGTCCGGCACCCGGACGATGATCCCGTCGTCGGTGTGGAGTGCCTGCACGTCCATGCCGCCGTAACGCTCACGGAGCCGGGCCGCGATCGCCAGCGCCCACGGCCCGTGCACCCGGGCCCCGTAGGGGCTGTGCAGGACGACACGCCAGTCGCCGAGCTCGTCCCGGAACCGCTCCACGACCAGGGTCCTGTCATCCGGCACGCACCCAGTGGCCTCCCGCTGGTCAGCCAGATACCTGAGCAGGTTGGCCGCGGCCAGCTCGTCGAGGCCCGCGGCGAGCAGCGCGGCGGTCGCCTTCTGCGGACTGGCCTCCGCCAGCTCGCGGCACGCCCGGCCGATCGCGGCACCGAGCTCGGCGGGCCGGCCCGGCGCGTCGCCGTGCCAGAACGGCAGCTTGCCGGGCTGGCCGGGGGCGGGGGTGACCAGCACGCTATCGGCCGTGATGTCCTCGATCCGCCAGGAGCTGGCGCCAAGCACGAACACGTCGCCCACCCGCGACTCGTAGACCATTTCCTCGTCGAGCTCGCCGACGCGGCGCGGGTGCCTGCGCGAGCCGCCCGAGCCCGCGCCGCCCGGTTCCGCGCCGGCCAGGAAGACGCCGAACAGCCCCCGGTCCGGGATCGTCCCGCCGCTCGTCACCGCCAGCCGCTGCGCACCGGGCCTGGCTCGCACGACGCCGGACAGCCGGTCCCACACCACCCTCGGCCGCAGGCCGGCGAACTCTTCACTCGGGTACCGGCCGGCGAGCATGTCGAGGACGGCATCGAGGACGGGCCTGGTCAGCCCCGCGAACGGCGCCGCGCGGCGGATCACGCGTTCCAGTTCGTCGACGGGCCAGTCGTCCATGGCGGTCATCGCCACGATCTGCTGAGCCAGGACGTCCAGCGGGTTGCGCGGCGCGCGGAGCGCTTCGATCTCGCCGCCGCGCATCCGCTCGGCCACGACGGTGGCCTGCACGAGGTCGCCCTGGTACTTGGGGAAGATGACGCCACGTGAGACGTCACCGACGTTGTGGCCGGCCCGGCCTATCCGCTGCATCCCGCTGGCCACCGACGGCGGGGCCTCGACCTGGATGACCAGGTCCACGGCGCCCATGTCGATACCCAGCTCGAGGCTCGAGGTGGCGACGACGGCGCGTAGCGTGCCCCGCTTCAGCGCCTCCTCGATCTGGCTGCGCTCCTGACGCGATACGGACCCGTGATGAGCCCGTGCGATCTCAGCGGGCGCACCTGCGGTGCTTCCCGCCTGGGCCATCATCTCCGCCGGGCCCAGGGGGCTGGCGTACGGGGCGGGCCCGTCGCCTGCCTCCAGCCGCTGCGCCGCACGGTCCGCCGCAAGCTCGTTCAGCCTCGCGCACAGCCGCTCGGCGAGCCGCCGGGAATTCGCGAAGATGATGGTCGACCGGTGCTGCTCGATGAGATCGAGCACCCGCTCCTCGACATGCGGCCAGATCGATCGCCTTCGCACCGGATCGTCACCCGCGCCACCGGGTGAGCCAGGCCCTCCGCCAGCGAATTCGGGCGGTCCGCCAATCTCCGGTGGTCCGCCGATCTCCGTCATGTCCTCGACCGGGACGACAACGGTCAGCTCAAGCTGCTTCGCGCTCGGCGGCTGCACCACCGTGACCTGCCGGGCTCCGCCGAGAAAGCCCGCCACCTCCGCGACCGGCCGGACCGTCGCCGACAGCCCGATCCGCTGCGCCGGGCCGCGCCCGGGTGCCGCGTCCGGGCTGGGCGGCCCCTTCCGCAGGGCATCGAGGCGCTCAAGCGAGAGCGCCAGATGCGCGCCGCGCTTGCTGCCGGCGAGCGCGTGCACCTCATCGACGATGACCGTCTCGACGCCCCGGAGGGTCTCCCTCGCCTTCGATGTGAGCAGCAGGAACAGCGACTCCGGCGTCGTGATCAGCACGTCGGGCGGCTTGCTGGCGAGCTTCCTGCGCTCCTCGGCGGCCGTGTCGCCGGTCCGCACCGCGACACGGATCTCCGGCTCGTCACGTCCGAGGCCGCGGGCAGCGTGCCGGATCCCGGCCAGCGGCGCGCGCAGGTTCCGCTCGATGTCGGCGGCGAGTGCCTTGAGCGGTGAGATGTACAGGACCCGGCACCGGCGCTGCGGGTCGGGCGGCGGCGCGGCCGACAGCCTGTCCAGCGCCCACAGGAACGCCGCGAGCGTCTTACCGGACCCGGTGGGCGCGATAACGAGCGTGTCCTCGCCCTTGCTGATCGCCCTCCACGCCCCTGCCTGGGCCTGGGTCGGCTCAGCGAAGACGCCGGAGAACCAGGCGCGGGTCGCTGGCGAGAAGTCCTCCAGCGACCCGGCAGGATTCGGGCTGGCTGACATGCCTTCATCTTGCATCGCGCTACCGACAATCCGGTAAACGCGAAGTCAGGCCAGCAGCCTGCGGTGGACGCGAGCTCGTGTCGCCTCAGACGTGGCCGCGCACCGAGCCGGTGAGCGTGCCGCTGGTCGCGCGGATCTCGCAGACCACGGTCCGCTCGTCGTGTACCCACGCCGCCCGGTCCGGGTACACATAGGACTGCGTGAGGTTCGT
>DASQVO010000158.1:0-3385 GCA_035640715.1 Streptosporangiaceae bacterium | reverse complement strand
TCACCCGAACCTGACGGGGTGATTTCGTGAGAGCAGAACCGGCTGCACCTGGCGGTAGCCTGTCGGGCGTGGAACCTGCCAGGCTGCCGGCCGAGGACCTCGACGAGGAATCGGCGGCCTGGCTGCGCCGCCTGGGCGCTGAGGGCGGGGCGCGGCAGGCGGCCGAGCGCGAGCTGCATGCGAGGCTGGTCCGCATCGCGCTGGCCGAGGTCAGGCGCCGGTCGGCTACCACTCCGGTGACCGGCCCGGAACTCGATGACGTCGCGCACCAGGCCGCGGGCGACGCCATGCTTGCGATCCTGGCCAAGATCGATGACTTCCGCGGCGAGAGCCGGTTCATCACCTGGGCGTACCGATTCGTCATCCTGGAGGTCTCCAGCAAGCTCGGCAGGCACTACTGGCGCAACCCGCCGGTCGCGCTCGACGCCGGGCAGTGGGAGCGGCTTCCCGACCGGCTTGGGATCGATCCGGCGCGGCACGCGGAGTCGGCGGGCATACTCGCGGAGGTGCGCCGGGTCGTCGACGAAGAGCTGACCGTGCACCAGCGCCGGGTCTTCGTGGCGATCGTGGTCGACGGGATACCGCTCGACGCGCTGGCCGCCGAGCTGGGCCTGCGGCGTAACGCCATTTACAAGGTGATTTTCGACGCGCGGCGTAAGATCCGCCGGGCGCTGGTCGCCAACGGGTACCTGGAAGAGCCGGGCTTGGAGCAGCGATGAGAGAGCTGGAGCGGTTTCTGTTGACCGACCCGCGCGATGTCGGCTGCGACGAGGCGATGGCTGTCTTGCATATCTACGTCGACCTCGTGGCCGCCGGCGAGGACGCGGCCGGGCGCTACCCCGGGGTCGCCGCTCACCTGCTGGCCTGCGGTCCGTGCGGTGAGGACTTCGCCGGGCTCATCCTGGCGGTCACCAGTGGTTAGCGCGGCGGATAACCGGGAAGGCGTGGTGACCGGCCGTGAGGTACTGGCGTTTGACCTGTACGGGACGCTGGTTGACCCGATCGCCATCTCCAGCGAGCTCGGTGAGGTTCCCGGCGACTCTGACGGCCGCGAGGCGGCCGGGCTCTAGCGGCTGAAGCAGCTGGAATGCTCTTTCCGGCTCACGGCGATGGGCCGTTACGAGGACTTCCGCTGGGTGACGTCATGCGCGCTTGACTTCGCCCTCGCCTCCGTCGGGGTACGCCTGACGGAGGGGCGGGCCCAGCGGCGCGTTGAGCTCTACGACCACCTGCAGCCGTTCCCCGATGCCGTCCCCGCTCTGCGGGCGCTTGCCGGCATGGGGTACGAGCTCGCGGTGCTTTCGAACGGGACCCCCGCCATGATCAGGAACTGCCTTGATAACAGCGGCCTGGGGGACTTCTTCGGCGAGCGGATCAGCGTCGATGAGGTCCGCGTGTTCAAGCCGTCGCCCGTGGTATACCGGCACGCGGCCGGGCGGCTGTCCCTGCCGATCGGGCAGATCCGCCTCGTCACCTGCAACGCGTTCGACAGTGTCGGGGCCAGCGCCGCCGGGATGCGCACGGCCTGGGTGAACCGCTCCGCCGCCCCGTTCGACACGATCGGCGCGCAGCCAACCTCACCGTGCCCGCTCTCGACCGCCTGCCTGCGGCGCTGGCCGGCTGACGCCGCGATGGCAGGCGGCGCCGGTCCAGCCCGCCGATGTCATCGCCGTCAGGTAACGGGGGCAGGATACGCGCGGTCCGGCCGGGCATCAGGCGCCGACGGGGCGGTGCTGACGTCCCAGATTTCGCCGGTGTCATCGCCGGCCAGGTGGGCGAGCAGCGCCGCGGCGGAGTGCTCCGGGGTGATCAAAGAGCCGTCGGCGAAGTTCCCGTTGAACCGCTCGTACAGGCCGGCGCCGATGCGCTCGGGGTCCTGCTCGCGGATCCAGGCCTGCATGGCGGTGTCGACCCCGCCCGGCCGGTAGGCGTTGACGGTCACGCCGGTGCCGCGCAGCTCGGCGGCGAGGTTCACGGTGTGCGCCTCGAGCGCGGCCTTCGTGGTGGCGTAAGCGTTCCCGCGGACCATGCCGGCCGGGTTGGCGGCGATCCCGCTGGAGACATTGACGACACGGCCCCAGCCGGCGTCGAGCATGCCGGGCAGGACGGCCGCGGTGAGCGCGGCCGGCGCGACGACGTTGACCTCGAAGGCCAGCCGCAGATCCGCCGCCGCGATGCCGGCGGTGGCGCCGAGCGGCTCGACGGTGGCCGCGTTGTTGACCAGGATGTCGACACGGCCCGCCGCGAGCACGTCCGCCGCCGCATGGCCGCGCTGCTCCTCGTCGGCCAGGTCGGCGGGCACCACGCGGATCCGCTGCGCAGGCACGCCCTGTTCTAGCAGCGTTGCGCGGGTCTCATCCAGCTGCCCTTCGGTACGCGCGAGCAGGACCACGCGGGCGCCTGCGCCGCCCAGCCCGAGCGCGACGGCGCGGCCGATGCCGCGCCCGGCACCGGTGATCAGCGCGGTCTTGCCAGCGAAGTCAGTTGCCACTGCGGTCTCCTCAACGGCCGACGGTGCGAGCGGGACGGCAGGGAGCCAGCCGCAACCGTTCCGCTGCATGCTCTTGAATTCCTTGACTGCCTGGTAGCGGCACACGGCGGCGGTGTCTTACCAGGGCACGCCGTGAGATTCACCGGTAAGACCTCGGGCGGAGGCGACGCCTACGTGTCGGGCGGTCCCTGTCGGCACCGTCCCGGGCAACCGTGAAGGAGAACCGCAATGCCTCTGCTCAACCCCGGCGACCCGTTCCCTCGGCTGACGATCAGCACCACCGACGGGCAGGCGCTTACCGTCCCGGACGCGTTCGCCGGCGACTTCGCCGTCGTGCTCTTCTACCGGGGCGCCTGGTGCCCGTACTGCAACGCGCAGCTGCGCGCCTTCGAGCGGGCCGGCCAGGCGCTGGCGGACGCGGGCATCCGCGTTGCCGCCCTCTCGGTCGATGACAAGGAGACGACCGCCGCACTGGTCGCCAAGCACAAGCTGACCTTCCCCGTCGGCTACGGGGCCGATGCGGAAGCCGTCGCCGCCCTCACCGGCGCCTTCGTCAACCCGGACCCGGTGTACCTGCAGTCCACCGGCTTCGTGCTCGACCCCGCGGGCAACGTCGTGGTCAGCGTGTACTCCAGCGGCGCCATCGGGCGGCTCGTCCCCGACGATGTCGTCGGCCTGGTCCGCTACCTGCGCGAACACCCGGCCCCCGCGACGGCATGACGGGACAGGAGACGCCAGCATGACGGATACGGACATCCACTTCTACTTCGACCCGGTGTGCCCGTTCGCCTGGATGACGAGCAAGTGGGTGCGCATGGTGGCCGCGCAACGGGACTACACCGTCGACTGGCGGTTCATCTCCCTCCGCGTGATCAACTCCGGGATCGACTACGA
>DASQVO010000157.1:0-20600 GCA_035640715.1 Streptosporangiaceae bacterium | reverse complement strand
GGTATTCGATCGCCATGAACTGCGGCAGTTCGGTCGTGTAGAACGACACGTCGGTGATCATCCAGCCATGCAGCAGCAGGTTGCCGTGCAGCATGTCCTGCGCCATAACCGCGACGGACGCAAAGTCAGCGCTGACCCCCGATGTCCGGGACAAACGCAGGTACGCGAAGAAGAGCAGCACGGCCGCAGCCACGAAACCGGCGGGCCACACGAGCCGCGCTCCAGCCGCCCGGCCCTTGGGCTCCCAGGCCCGCAGCCCGGATTCCGGCGGGCTGATGCCGTTCCCCGCGGTACGCGGCGGAGCGGCCGCGATATCGGGCGGGCTCGCAGAATCCTCTGACTGGCTGGTACCCGAACCCGAAATGACCTCGCGCTGGGTCATCGGCGTGTCCATCGCATAGAGCAAAATAGTAGGAGAAAACGCCAGATCATCGCACCAAGTGCTAGAAATGTAACCAGAACATTACTAAGGTGCTAGACCCGGCGGGAGCCACGCACGGCCAGGCGTCCTCCGGGCCCGGATGGGGCACCACGGCTCGGAGATCTGCGAGCAGGTTCTTGTGCCAGGTCATGAATGATAAAAATGCCCTCCGGGCACCTCAGCAACTATCAAGCTTCTGCGGCAATATCACCCGCTGGGCTCAGACCGAAGCCAGCAGGTCGGCGCGTGCCTGGTCCACCGCGGCCAGCATGGCGCCGCGCAGGACCGGGGCGCCGGTCACGCCGGTGGGAACGACGCGCGGGCTCGCCGGGGAGATACGGGCCACCTCGGCCGCTACCCGGTCCGCCAGGGCCGTCCCGCCGGCCAGGCCCACCTCACCGCCGAGCACGACCAGGCCGGGATCGAGCACGACGGACACGGAGGCAATGCCGATCGCGACCCGGCGGGCCAGCTCACCGAGGAACTCGCGGGCGCGGGCGGCGGGCCCCGATTCCGCGCTCCCGCCATCAGCCGCGGCGCCGTCCTCCCCGGCTCCGGCTCCGGGACCGGTACCGGCCGCCGCCGCGACGGCCGCACGGACCGCTTCCCCCGCCGTGGGCGCCGCGAAGCCGAACACTCCGGCCAGCATCCGCACGACGCTCGCGCCCACCAACGACTGGAGGCCGCCGCCGGCCGGATGCCTGACATCCTCCTGCAGCGGCGCTCCGGGAACCGGCAGGTAGCCGATCTCGCCCGCGGCCCCGGCGGCGCCCCCGTGCACCTTGCCGCCGAGGAACGCGGCCATTCCCAGGCCACCGCCGATCCACACCAGGACGAAGTCCCCGACGTCCCTGGCCGCGCCAACGGCACGCTCGGCCATCGCGGCCAGGTTGACGTCGTTCTCGATGATCACCGGCCGGCGGAGCGCGCCGCGGAGCGCGCCGAGCACGCCCTCATGCCAGTCGGGCAGGTTCACGGCGAGCATCGGGTCGCCGGTCCGCGGGTCGACGACACCCGGACTGCCGATCACGAACGCGCTCAGCCGGCTCATCTCCACGCCGGCGCTGCGGCACGCCCGCTCGACCGCACCGCGCACCAGTTCGACCGGGTTGGCCGCCCCATTCGGGTTGACGCTGACCTCAGCGACCACCCGGCCGGTGACATCCGCGACCCCGGCGCTGACGAGATCCAGCTCGACGTAGAGCCCAGCAACGTAGGCGCTCGAGGGCACGACGGAGTAGAGCGCCGCGTTCGGCCCGCGGCCGCCCTCCTGCTGCCCGACGACGGCCACCAGTCCGCGTTCCTCCAGCCGGGCGAGCATCTGGGCCACCGTGACCTTGGAGACCCTGGTCTGCTCGCTGATCTGGGTGCGGGTCAGCGGCGTGCCAGGCAGCAGCAGGTCAAGCGCTGCGCGGTCGTTAAGCTCCCGCAACAGGCTCGGCGTACCCGGTCGGCGCTCCATCGCGGTCCTTCCCCTGTCCCCCAGCCGCGCAGCGGCGGGTCTTGTATCTCAATCCGGCAACGGCTCTATCTTATAGGAAAGTTTCCGATTAGTTTTTCATAGTACGGCCGTGTCTCCCCCTGTCTATACCGAGGTCCCCCCGGGGAAGGAGCCACCAGTGAGAACCAGGAAATCATCCGCCGTGCCCGCAGGGCTGGGCGCCATGGCGCTGTGCGCGGCGGCCGCGCTCGCGGCCGCGGGCTGCGGCTCCGGTACCGCCGCATCGTCGCCGTCATCCGCCGCACCCGCGCAGCTCACCGTATGGCGCATGGGCGCTTCCGTTCCCTCCGAGGTCACCTGGATGAACGGCGTGGTCGCCCAGTTCCACAAAGACTATCCCGCCTACGCCAAGACGAAGATCAAAGTCGTCTGGGTCCCCTGGACCAACAACACCACCGACTGGGCGAACGCGCTTGCCAGCGGTAAGAACGCGCCGGACATCACCGAGCTTGGCAACACCGAGACGCCCACCGAGGCCTCGCTCGGCGCGCTGGCCAGCATCACCAGCTACGTGAACGGCTGGTCAAACAAGTCTGACGTGGTGTCCGGCATGCTCGCCAACGACACGCAGAACGGCAACGTTTACGGGGTCCCGTGGTTCGGCGGCGTGCGCGGCGTCTGGTACCGCAAAGACCAGTTCAAGGCCGCGGGTATCACCTCCACCCCGGCCACGTGGTCCGAGCTCGTCACGGACGCGAAGAAGCTCATGGCGAAGTACCCCGGCACTTATGGCCTCGGGGCGCCGACCAACGACACGAACGCGATCGTGAGCTTCATCTGGGGCGCCGGCGGACAGGTCGCGACCCAGAGCAGCGGCAAGTGGACCGCGGGCCTCACCTCGCCGCAGAGCGAGGCGGGGATCAAGTCCTACGCCGACCTCTATCTCACCGACCACGTGTCGCCGTCGAAGTACATCGGCCAGACCGAGCTCGGCAACTCTGGCGCCACCTCCGGCGGGGCCAACGAGGACTTCGCGCTCGGCAAGCTTGACATGTACATCGACGGGCCGTGGGCCTCGGCGGAATTCCCGGCCAACGCGGTGGACAAGTCCAACTGGGCCTCGTTCCCGATCCCGAGCGAGAACGGCCCGAACCCCGCGCCCGCCTTCGCGGGCGGCTCCGACCTGGGAATCTGGGCCACAAGCAAATACAAGACCGCGGCCTGGGACCTGATCCAGGTGATGGACAGCGAGTCCAACGCCACCAGCTTCGCGAACCTGCAGGGCTTCTTCCCGCCCTTCACGTCCAAGCTCACCGGCGGCGCCTACGCGGACAGCCAGCTGATGTCCGGCTTCGCCAAGGCGGCCACCAACACCCAGATCGCGCCGCTCAACGCGAAGAACTGGGCGACCGCCGACACGACCGACCAGATCATCCCGACCATGATGAAGAACCTGATGCGCGGCGCGAACTTCCAGGCCACGGTCAGCCAGGCCAACACCGAGTTGCAGAACGTGCTCAACACTGGTCAGGGGGGCTGACGACCGCGCATGCTGAGCTCCGTGAACAGGGCCAGCACCGCACCGGCTTCCCCGTCTGTCAGCCCGAACGGCCAGGGGTTCCGCCCGCCCCTGGCCGGCCGGTACCTGGGCAGGCGGGGAAGCCGACGGCGGCTCGCCCCTTACCTGCTCCTGCTGCCCTCCGCGGTGGCGATCGGGCTGCTGCTGGTGTGGCCGGCGATTCAGCTCGGGATCTACTCCTTCCAGAATTACGGGCTGCCGCAGGTCACCGGGGCGGCACCCACCCAGTGGACCGGCTTCGCCAACTTCAGGCAGGTCCTGTCCGACCCGGAGTTCTGGTCCAGCCTGCGGATCAGCGTGGTGTTCGCCGCGGTCGTGGTGCCGCTGACGCTGGTAACCGGCACGCTGGTCGGGCTGCTGCTGAACCGTCTCGGCCGCAGGATGGCGGCGTTCGTGTCCACGGCTGCCCTGCTCGCCTGGGCGATGCCGGCGGTGTCCGCCTCGGTCATCTTCGTCTGGCTGTTCGACCCGGACGGCGGCCTCGTGGACTGGCTGCTGGCCAGGCTGCCGGGCTGGCTGGGCGGCGGCGCGCACTGGACCGGGTTCAGCTGGACCAACGCCCAACTGCCCGCCTACACGGTGCTCACGCTGGTCGTGGTGTGGCAGGCGTTCCCGTTCATCGCGGTCTCCGTGCTCGCCGGGCTCAAGATGGTCCCCGCGGAGCTGCATGAGGCCGCCAGGGTCGATGGCGCCGGGCCGTGGCGGGTCTTCTGGAAGGTCACCTACCCGCTGCTCAAGCCGATCTTCCTCGTCCTGCTGCTGCTGTCGGTCATCTGGGACTTCGGCATCTTCACGCAGGCGTACGTCGTCACCGGCGAACTCGGCAACCGGGACGAGTACAACCTCGGCATCTACGCCTACGACAAGGCGTTCACGACGCCGCCCACGTACGGGGTGGCATCCGCGCTGGCGCTCATCCTCACGCTCGTGCTCCTCGTCATCACCGCCGGCTACGTCCGCGCATTCATCAGGCAGGGAGCGCTCTCTTGACCCGGCACCTATTCCGCAAGTCCCGGAAGATCGCGCTGAACGGCACGGGCGTGCTCGTCGCGGTCGTGACGCTGTTCCCGATCTTCTGGATGGTCTCGACGGCGTTCAAGCCCCGGACCGAGATCTACTCACTGACGCCGCATCCGCTGCCGGAGCATCCCACGCTGTCGAACTTCAGCGCGGTGCTTAACGGCAGCGTGATCGGGATGCCGTACTGGGTCTTCCTGCGCAACAGCCTGGTCGTCACGCTGGTCTCGGTGGCGGCCTCGTCGCTGATCGCGCTGCTCGCGGCGATCGCCGTGGCCAGGTTCCGGTTCAGGTTCCGCGCCACGTACTTGATCATGCTGCTCATCGTGCAGATGCTGCCGCAGCAGGCGATGGTCATCGCGCTGTTCCTCGACTTCCGCAGGGTTAACCTGCTGGACAGCCTGCTCGGGCTGATCCTGGTATACACGGCGTTCGCCTTGCCGGTCACGATCTGGATGCTGCGCAACTTCGTCGCCGCGGTCCCGCGCGAGCTTGAGGAGGCCGCCGCCATCGACGGCGCGGGCCAGATGCGCGTCTTCTGGCGGGTGCTGCTGCCGCTCGTGGCACCCGGGCTGGTCGCGACGAGCGTGTTCGCATTCATCTTCGCCTGGAACGAATTCGTGTTCGCGCTGTCGTTCCTCGGCACCGACACGTCCAAATACACGCTGCCGGTCTACGTGACCTACTTTTACGGCCGGGGCACCGTCGACTGGGGGGCGATCATGGCCGCGTCCATAATGTTCACGATCCCTGTGATGATCTTCTTCCTCTTCGTGCAGCGGCGCCTGCGGGCAGGACTGATCGCCGGGGCGGTGAAGGGGTGATCCGCGATCCGGAACTTGCCCGCCTCGCCGATGCCGTCCTGATCCCGCCGTTTCCCGGCCACACCCCGCCGCGGTGGATTCTCGCCGCGCTCGAGGGCGGCCTGGCCGGCGTCACGCTCTTCGGGCCGAACGTCGCCAACCCCGAGCAGGTCGCTCTGCTCACCGCCACGCTGCGCGAGGCGTGTGAGGAGCCCGTCATCGCGATTGACGAGGAAGGCGGCGACGTCACCCGGGTGACGTACTGGAGCGGCAGCCCGTATCCCGGCAACGCCGCGCTCGGCGCGGTCGACGACCCGGAACTGACCGCGCGGGTACACGAGGCGATCGGCGCAGACCTCGCGGCCCTCGGGATCAACGTCGACCTCGCGCCCTGCGTGGACGTGCTCGTGACCGCCGACAACCCCGCCATCGGCACGCGCGCCTTCGGGGCTGATCCGGCGCTCGTCTCCCGGCACGCGGCGGCCGCCGTGGCCGGGTTGCAGTCGGCGGGCGTCGCCGCGTGCGCCAAGCACTTTCCGGGTCACGGCAGCACCCGGACGGACACGCACGAGGCGATCGCCACCATTAGCGGTGACCTGGCGGATCTGCGGCGGCGCGACCTGCCTCCCTTCCAGGCAGCGATCGCGGCGGGCACCGCTGCGGTGATGCCAGGCCATCTCCTCCTCCCCGAGCTGACCGGGAACCTGCCGGCCAGCCTGTCGGCCGCTGCCATGACCGGCCTGCTCCGCGGCGAGCTGGGCTTCACCGGCGTCATCATCTCCGACGCACTGGAGATGCGCGCCGTCAGCGAGCCGTTCGGCATACCCGAGGCGGCCGTGCTGGCGGTGACGGCAGGCGCCGACCTGCTCTGCCTGGGCCGCGACACCAGCGAGGAGGTCTACCAGGCGGTGGCAGCAACGCTCTCGGACGCGGTGCGGGCCAGGCGGCTTCCCGGGCAGCGCCTGGAGGAGGCAGCGGACCGTGTCGCGGCACTGCGGTCGTGGCTGGCGTCGGCAGGTACGGCGGCGCCGGGCGCGGCGGGCCAGGCTCCGCTGACCGCCGTGGCAGGGCAGGTTCCGCCGGTGCAGGTGGCGGGGCAGGCTCCGCTGGCCGGGGCAAACGGTGCGCATATCGGCCTGCGCGCGGCACGCCGCGCGGTCCGGCTGTCTGGCACACGGCCGGCGCTCACCGACCCCGTCATCGTCGAAATCGAACCGCGTGGCAACGTCGCGGTGGGACGGGCCGCCTGGGGCCTGAGCCCGTGGGCGCCGCCCGGCAGCATCCGCCGCGTCCCCGCCGTTTCCGGGCTTTCCCCGGCCGCCGATTTCCTTCCCTCAACCGCCGATTTCCCTCCCTCGACAGCGGCCGAGGTCGTGACGGCAGCCGCCGGCCACTCACTGGTCATCGTCGTGCGAGATGCCCACCGCAGCGAGAGCACCCGCGCGCTCGTCATGTCCATGCTGGCGGAGCGGCCGGACGCCGTCGTGGTCGAGATGGGCCTGCCGGTCTGGCAGCCGCCAGCCGGGAGTTACCTCACCTACGTGGCCACCTACGGCGCGTCACGCGCCAACGGCCAGGCCGCCGCCGAGATCCTCGGCCTCACCCGCGCGTGAGACGCGGCAGGCGGGCTGCCCCGGGGCCGGGCAACGGCCGTGTCCGGCCCGTCCCATGATCACGGGCCAGAACCGTCATATTCGCGGCAAATAGCCCATGATTGTGAAATGCGGAGCGTAGCCGGCAGCGGATCGGCCCGGCGGCCTGCCCGGTTCGCCGGATCGGTAGCGGTTTATGACGTTCGTTAGCGTGCCGATGCATGGGTTAACGCGTCGAGGCTGCATAATGCTGGTCATGCGGCTTTCAGCCCGCGCGGACTATGCGTTGCGCGCAGCAATCGAACTCGCCTCAGCTGGCGACAGCCACGTCACGGCGGATCGGCTCGCACGCGCGCAGCAGATTCCCGGCAAGTTCCTCGAGACGATCCTGACCCAGCTTCGCCGGGCCGGCCTGGTTCGCAGCCAGCGCGGGCCGGAAGGCGGCTTCTGGCTGGCCCGCCCGGCTAGCGAGATCTCTCTGGCTGACATCATCCGCGCCATCGACGGGCCGCTTCTCGGCGTCCGCGGTGAGCGCCCGGAGAACATTGAGTACCCGGGCGCCGCCGAGCCGCTCCAGCAGGTGTGGATCGCCCTGCGGGCCAACGAGCGGGCCATCCTCGAAGAGGTAACGCTCGGCCACATCGTCTCGGGACACCTGCCCGATAGCGTGCGGATGCTCACCGATAATCCGAAGGCGTGGATTTAAGGCACCGCTTAGACCGGCACCATATCCGTCACGTCGCGTACGTGCGACTGCACAGACCTGAACTCCTCGGACGGCTCGGCTGCCATGCCTTCCCCACCGGGCGCCACCGTCCGCACCACGTCGATCGCCACCTCGCTGGCCGCCGGCAGCTTCGGCTCCCTCGGCGCCTCGAACACCGGCTCGTTCTGCAGCTCCGCGAGCGCGAAGTTATCCGCGACCTCGCGGAAAACCTGCGATAGCGGCGTCCCGAGCGCGCTGCAGATGGCCGCAAGCAGCTCTGACGACGCTTCCTTCTGCCCTCGTTCCACTTCGGACAGATAGCCCAGCGACACCCGAGCCGAGGCTGACACCTCTCTGAGGGTACGACCCTGCCGCAGGCGTAGCCGACGCAGCACGTCACCAAGCAAGTGACGGAGCAATATCATCGTCGCACTCCTTCCCGAGGCAGAACCGTCCTCTCCACGGTACCTGGCCTGATAGCAGTCCGGGAGTCCGCCACGGTCTGTTTCACTCCTGACGTAACACTGTAATCAGCGGATGTCTTCCTGCAGCTTACCCAGCAAAAGGGCGAGCGACCTGTCAACCGTCAGCCTTCTGACCTGGTCGCGGTCTCCGTCTAGCGTGAGGGTGCGCACGACGCAGCCGTCCTCCGCGCTGACGGCGATGTGCACGGTTCCGGGCGGCTGGCCGTCCGCCGGCTCCGGGCCCGCGACACCGGTGGTCGCCACGCCGAACGAGGCGCCGAGGCGTTCGCGCACGCCGTTCGCCATCGCGGAAGCCACACCGGGGTAGACGGCACCGTGCGCATCCAGCATCCCCTGCGGGACGCCCAGCAACGCCGCCTTCAGATCGGTCGCATAGGCGATGACGCCGCCGCGGACGGCCAGTGAAGCGCCGGGGATCGTCGTCAGCGCCGCCGCGACCAGGCCTCCGGTCAGTGATTCGGCGACGGCAACTGTCTGGCCGGCCGTGCGCAGCATCGTGATCACTTGCCTGGCCAGCGCCCGCGTATCGTCGCTCATGTGTCTTCCGCTCGCTGATTTTCCGTCATCAGGCGCGGGCCGGGCCCGCCCGGCGCAGGCGCTCCGCCCGGAACACGTAATCGGCGCCCGTCACGAGCGTCACCACCACTGTCACCGCCATCACGGCAGCCCGCGCCACGCCGAACGAACCGGGCAGCACGTAGAAGCTGATCGCGGCCATCTGCAGCAGAGTCTTCAGCTTGCCGCCCCGGCTCGCGGCGATGACACCGCGCCGTATGACGGCAAGACGGAGTGCCGTGACACCGACCTCGCGCACCAGGATCAGTGCGGTGACCCACCAGGGCAGCTCGTGCAGGATCGAGAGGCTGATGAACGCGGCCCCGGTCAGCACCTTGTCGGCGATCGGGTCTGCCACCTTGCCGAAATCGGTGACGAGCCCGCGCCGGCGCGCAAGCCGGCCGTCGAGCAAGTCCGTCAGCGACGCGGCCCAGAACAGCACGAACGCCGTGATCCGCCAGGCCGGTCCCCCGGCGAACAGGCACGCTACGAACAGTGGAACGAGCACGAGCCGTAGCACGGTCAGCATGTTTGCCACGTTGACCAGGCTCGGCGCGCCGCCCGGTGCCGGGCCAGGCGTGGTGCCGGGAACCGGGCCCGGCGTGCTGTCAGACATGCCCCGCGGGGTCACGCTGGGCCGTTGCACGTCCCGCGGGCCCGCCGGGCGCGGCCGGCGGGCGTGACTGCTCTTCCGCGGCCGTGGCTACAAGATCGACCCCGTCTGAGGAGACGACCGTGGCGCACCACATCTGGCCGGGAACGAGGTCCGCGGCGCAGCGAACGGTTGTCACCCCGTCGACTTCGGGAGCCTGGTGAGCCGCCCTGCCCTCGAACAGGCCGTCGCCGAGGCGTTCCTCGATGAGCACCTCAACGGTCTCGCCGATGCGTTCGGCGGCCCGCTGTGCCATCAGCTCCTCGGCGAGGCCGGCCACCTCCTCGACCCGGCGGGACACCTCGTCCTCGGCGAGCTTGCCGGGCAGCGACGCGGCCTCGGTGCCGTCCTCGTCGGAGTACCCGAAGACGCCGATCGCATCCAGCCGGGCACTGCTGAGGAACAGCTCGAGCTCCCGCAGGTCGCCGGCTGTCTCGCCCGGGAACCCGACGATGAAATTCGACCGGATACCCGCCTCCGGGCAGGCTTCCCTGATCCGCTCCAGCAGCTCCAGGAAACGCTCACGGTCGCCGAACCTGCGCATCGAGCGCAGCACCGGGCCGCTCGCGTGCTGGAAGGAGAGGTCGAAGTAGGGGGCCACGCCGGGGGTGCCGGTCATCGTCTTGATGAGGCCGGGGCGTAGCTCGGCGGGCTGCAGGTAGCTGATCCGGACCCGCTCGATGCCAACAGTCGCGGCCAGCGACGGCAGGACCTCCTCGAGCAGGCGGAGGTTGCCCAGGTCCTTGCCGTAAGACGTGGAGTTCTCGCTCACCAGGAGGATTTCCCGCACGCCCTCGCCTGCCAGCCACTCGGCCTCGGCGAGCAGCTCGGGCGGCCGGCGGGAGAGGAACGCCCCGCGGAATGAGGGGATCGCGCAGAAAGAGCACCGCCGATCACACCCGGACGCGATTTTGAGCGGTGCCACCACCCCGTGCGACAGCCGACGGCGCAGCGTCCGAGGCCCCGACGGCGGCGCGACCCCGGGCGGCAGGTCGCTGACCCTGGCGGCCGTGGGGCCCGCCGGGACCTCAGCCCGAGACGCCGCGCCCGCCGGGGAGCCAGCGCCCGCCCGGGACGCCCCGCCCGCGGGAGCCCCCGGCCGGTCAGCCGGGCTGATCGGCAGCAGCGTGCGGCGGTCCCGGGGGGTGTGTGCGGCCCGGCGCTTGCCGGCCAGCACGTCATCAAGGCGGGCAGCGATGTCGCCGTAGTCGTCGAAGCTGAGGATCTGGGCCTCGGGAAGCGCGTCGGCGAGTTCGGCGCCATACCGCTCTGCCAGGCAGCCGACGGCGGCGACCTTGGCGCCGCCCTCAGCCGCGCCGAGCAGCTCGTCGATGGATTCCTGCTTGGCTGCCTGGATGAAGCCGCAGGTATTGACCATTACGATGCTCGCGTCCTCGCCCTCGCCGGCGAGCTCCCAGCCGGCTGCGGCCAGCCGGGCGGCTAGCTCCTCGGAGTCGACCTCATTGCGGGCGCAGCCGAGCGTGACAAGGCTGACGGTGCGGCGCGGGCCGGCATTCGGAGGAGAAGCCACACCGGCAGATTACGGCACGGCCGCGGGTGCGGCGTTCACGGACAGACGGGCCGAAGGCCCGACCGGCCACGACCCCGGGCCAGCACAGCACCGATAGCTGTGTGAGCTGCGGCGATGATTCAGCAGGTGGCGTAGGGGCAGGCTAGCTGATGGAGGTGGTCAATGTGGCCGAGGACCCGCTGCTGATGGTCATTGACGGCAACGGGGTGGTGGTGGAGTGGAGCCACCGGGCGCAGAAGCTGGTGGGCTGCACGGCGGAGGAGGTGGTCGGCCAGCCGGTCGGTCACCTGGTCACCCGGGTGGCGGAGGGGGCTCGTGGCGATGCGCGGCCTGGCCGCGCTGACGTGCTGCTGCGCGGCGCGGACGGCCGTGCCGTCGCTGACCTGCGGGTGCAGCCCATGCCGGGCCCGGACGGCACTGTGGCCTGGGCTGTCTGCCAGGCAGCGCCGGGCGTGGCCGCGATTCCTGATATTCAGGCCGCGGCGGCCGAGGCCTGGTTCGCTCACGCACCGGTCGGCCTGTATGTGCTCGACACGGACCTGCGGATCGTGTCGGCCGGCCTAGCCGCGCAGATCATGGGCGGTGTGCCGGCGGAACGGGTGCTGGGGCGCCGCCTCACCGATGTGTACAGTCTCCCCTCCCCCAGCCAGATCGAGGCGATGCTGCGTGAGGTGCTGGACAGCGGCGTCCCCGGACCGGAGCGGGTGGTGCGCATGCGCCTGAAGGATGTCCCGGGACGGGCACGCGAGACCGGGGTCTCGGCGTTCCGCCTGGAGGACCAGCAAGGCGCGGTCCAGGGGGTGGCGGCGGTGCTGGCGGATGTCAGCGAGCGCGAAAAGAAGCGCGCCCGCTGGCACATCCGCATGGAGCTACGGGAGCGGATAGAGCGGACACTTGATGTGGGGGCCACCTGCCAGGACCTGGTGGATGCCGTGGTGCCGGACTTCGCCGACATCGCAGTGGTGGAAGTGGTGGACTCCGTTGTCCACGGTGAGCACCCGCCGCTGGCTCCGCTCGGGCGGGAGGTTCCGCTGCGACGTACGGCCTTCCGCTACAGCGACGGCGAGCACCAGGTGCAGGCACACCCGGTGGGTGACGTGCGCACGCTGCCGTTCCCGGGTCCGTATGCGCAAGCTCTGACCGACCTCAAGCCGCGCGTGCTTGACCTCAGGCCAGATTTGCCCTGGCTGTCGGCTGACCCGGCGCGTGCCGAGGCGATCCGTGCATCCGGTGCCCGGGCACTCATCGCCGCGCCCCTGGCGCTGCGTGGCGCGGTCCTCGGATTGCTCAGTCTCTACCGCACCGAACAGGCGGGGTCCTTCGATGAAACGGATGTTAACTTCGTCCTCGGGCTGGCCGCCAAGACCGCGTTGTGCATCGACCGTGCCCGCTTGTACGCCCGCGAGCACACCATCGCGACGGCTGTTCAGCGCCGGCTGCTGCCCGCGCGCCCGTGCTCGCAGACCGGCATCGAAACCGCCCACGCACAGGTGTTCGGCGAGGCGGGCGGGGGAGGCTGGTACGACGCGTTCACCCTGGCCGGCGCCCGCACCGCCCTGGCGGTCGGCAAGGTCAGCGGCCAGGGCATCCAGGCCGCCGCCGCCATGGGAGAGGTGCGGACTGTCGTCCGTTCCCTGGCCAGGCTCGACCTGGAGCCCGATGAGCTTCTCGCGCGCCTCAACGACACCGTGGTGTTGCTGGCCGCCGAACGCGCCGCGCTCTCGCCCAGCGACCCCTGCCAACGGGAGCCGCTGACCGCAAGTTGTGTGTACGCGATCTATGACCCCCTCGCCCGGACGTGCACGTACGCCCGGGCCTACCACCCCGCGCCCCTCATCGTCTCCCCCGACGGCACTGCCGTCGAGGTCCCCGATGTCCCGCCCGGGTCACTCCTGGGCACGTCTGACGGTCTGCCCTTCACGGCGGTCACTGTCAAGCTCGCCACTGGCAGCGTTCTGGCCTTTTACACCCCTTCCATCCTGCCTGCCACCCCGTCCGGTGGCCCGGGTGACCTGGATCCACTCCGGCGGGTCCTGGCCGGTGCGCAGCGCCCGCTTCAGGACCTGTGCGACGACGTCGTCTACTCGCTGCGGGACGGCCCCCTCCCCGGCGACGCGATCCTCGTCCTCGTCCGCACCCGCACCTTCCCGCCTGGCCAAGCCGCCACCTGGGAGTTCGGCCCCCGCCCCGAGGAAGCCGGAAGGGCACGCGCCCGCGTGCGCCGCCAGCTCGCTGCCTGGAAAGCGGACGAGGAAACCGCGCAGGACACCGAGCTGATCGTCAGTGAACTCGTCACCAACGCCATCCGCTACGGCGCCCCGCCCATGTGGGTGCGCATCATCAAGGACCTCTCCATCAGCTGCGAGGTCCACGACGGCAGTTCCATCGTGCCGCGCTTGCGCCACCCCGGGACGCTCGATGAATCCGGGCGTGGCCTGGGAATCGTCGGCCGGCTCGTCCAGGCCTGGGGCACCCGCTACACCCCCGACGGCAAGACCGTCTGGACCGAGCAGGCTCTCCCGGACTGCTGAGGCCCGCACCGCACCGGCAACCGCGAGCGCAACAGGCAACGAAACTTCGGCTAGCCGGAGACCTTCTGGGCCGGCCCGAAGCTCAGCGTCACCGGCTGCGTGGTGCCCGGTGAGTGCTTCTTCCCGTTCACGGTGAGGATGACGCCGGCCGGATTGCCGAGGCGCAGGCTCACCGCCCGGCTCTCCTTCCACGTCTCCGAGGAGCCGGCCGGGACAACGCCGCTGTAGATCGTGTTGCCCTGGGTGTCGGTCAGGTAGACCCAGCAGTCCTCGACCGCGGTCAGCTGGATGACAACCTCGCTGCTGGTGGTGGACGCCGGGCGCGTCGGTGTGTGCGTCGGCGACGGGAGCGCGCTGGGCGTCGCTGAGGCGCTGGACGCGACGGGCGGGTTTATCGCGGCGGTCCCGCCGCCGTGGGAGTGGGCCGACACGGACACCAGGTGGTACACGCCGAAGCCGATCACGGCGACCAGGGCGATGATCATGGCGGCGCTCCAGTTCAGTGACCGCCGTTCCCTGATCCTGATGGGCGTGGCCGGCTGGAAGACATCGGCCGCCCTGATCGCCCCCGGCGCGCCGTGTATCTCGTCGAACTCGCGGATCAGCGGTTCCGGGTCGGCGCCGACGACCGCGGCGATACTCCGGATGTGGCCTCTCGCGTAGAAGTCACCGCCGCATGCGGAAAAATCGTCTTGCTCGATCCCGCGGATGATGGTTTCCCTGATCCGGGTCCGCTGGCTGACCTGCGTCACGGTGAGACCGAACTGACGGCGCGCCTCTGCCAGCGTGTCACCGATGCTCACGCCGCGCCTCCACTGGCTTGTCGTACGTCTCATCCCGCGCATGGGAGCCATCACCAAGTGTAGACATCCCGGTAGCGCTCGGATGTGAAGCCACTGTTACCTAACAACGACGATCCGGGCACAGACTCACCCGAGCCATCATTCCGTCCCCGCCAGGCCCAGGTCCCGCTGCCCACCGCGGCAACAGCCGCAGCACCCCCAAGTCTCCTGCAGGCTATCGTGACGCCGGCCGCCAGCGGGCAACCGACACGTCTAGTCTCCCCGAAGCGAGCGCAGTATCTCGTCGAGGTCCTCGGGCTTGATCAGCACGTCCCGTGCCTTGGACCCCTCGCTGGGTCCGACGATACCCCTGCTTTCGAGCAGGTCCATGAGCCTTCCGGCCTTGGCGAAGCCCACCCGCAGCTTGCGCTGCAGCATCGACGTGGAGCCGAACTGGGTGCTGATGACCAGCTCGGCGGCCTGGATGAGCACGTCGAGGTCGTCGCCGATGTCGGAATCGATCTCCCGCGACCGCTCGGGCGCGGCGGCGACATCCTCGCGGTAATCGGGTTCCGCCTGCTTCTTGCAGTGGGCCACGATGTCGCGGATTTCCTTCTCCGAGACGAACGCGTTCTGCAGCCGCATCGGCTTGCTGGCGCCCATCGGCAGGAACAGGGCGTCGCCCTGGCCGACCAGCTTCTCAGCGCCGGGCTGGTCGAGGATGACGCGGCTGTCGGCGAGGCTGGAGGTGGCGAACGCCAGCCGGGACGGGACGTTGGCCTTGATCAGCCCGGTCACCACGTCCACGCTCGGCCGCTGGGTGGCCAGCACCAGGTGGATGCCGGCGGCCCGGGCCAGCTGGGTGATCCGGACGACGGAGTCCTCCACGTCGCGCGGGGCGACCATCATGAGGTCGGCCAGCTCGTCCACGATCGCCAGCAGGTAGGGGTAGGGCCGGTAGACGCGCTCACTGCCGGGCGGCGCGGCCAGCTTGCCGCCCCGCACCGCCTTGTTGAAGTCGTCGACATGCCGGAACCCCGAGGCCGCGAGGTCGTCGTAGCGGCGCTCCATCTCACCGACGATCCACTCCAGGGCCTCGGCCGCCTTCTTCGGGCTGGTGATGATCGGCGTGATCAGGTGCGGGGTCCCGTCGTAGATGGTCAGCTCGACCCGCTTGGGGTCGACCAGGATCATCCGCACCTCGTCCGGCGTGGCCCGGGTCAGCACCGAGGTGATCAGCCCGTTGATGCAAACGCTTTTCCCCGATCCAGTCGCGCCGGCTATCAGCATGTGCGGCATCTTGGCCAGGTTCGCGACGACCGTGCGGCCTTCGACGTCCTTGCCGAGGCCGACCACCATCGGGTGCTGGTCACCCGTCGCGGCCGGTGACTTCAGCACGTCGCCGAGGCTGACGATCTCCTTGTCCGTGTTGGGGATCTCGACGCCGATCGCGGACTTGCCCGGAATCGGGGAGATGATCCGGACGTCCGCGCTCTTCACCGCGTAGGAGATGTTCTTGGCCAGTGCGGTGACCCGCTCGACCTTGACGGCCGGCCCGAGCTCGATCTCATACCGGGTCACCGTGGGGCCCCGGGTGAAACCGGTGACCTGCGCGTCCACGTTGAACTGCTCGAGCACTTCGGACAGCGCGGCCACCATGATGTCGTTGGCCTTGGTCCTGGCCTTCGGCGCCGACCCGGGCCGCAGCAGCGCGGCGGGCGGAAGCGTGTAGCTGCCGTCCGCCTCACCGGTGAGCGTGAGCTGTTCCGGCCGCCGGAACGGCTCGTGCGGGGCTGGCGGGGTGGCCGGCTGGCCCGCGCCGGCCCCGGGCCCGGCAGCGGGCGCTGAGCCGGGCTGGCCGGCATCGTGCGTCCCGGACGGAGCCCCGGGCAGGAAGCCGAGCGCCTCCAGTAGCCCCTCGTCACTGTCGCGCCTGGCCGGTGCGGCCGTCCCGGTGGCCGCCGAGCCGGCGCCGGCCTGGCCTACCGTGGGCGCTTCAGCATCGAACGGCTCGGCTGCGCCGCCCCGCCTCGGAGGCCCGTCCTGGCCGAGCAGGGGCGTGTCGTACGGTTTGATCCGGTCCCCGGCCTCGATCGCCGCGCGACCGCCGCGCGCGGCCCGGGCCAGCTGGCCACGGACCCGCCGGACGCCGCGTTCCGGCTGGGCGTCCTCGTCGCCGGTCAGGTCGTCCACGCCGGTGTCGCCGAAGACGCGGTTCCGGCGCCCGAAGAACTCGGCCGCCTCGATCAGACGGTCCGGGATGCGGTGCAGCGGCGTGCCGGTGATGACGAGGATGCCGAAGCCGGCGATCAGCGCCAGGATCGGCGCCGCGACCCAGACGGTCAGCCCTTTGACCAGCGGGGCGGACACGGCGAAGCCGACGAGGCCGCCCGCGTGCCGCATGACCGCGGCCCCGGCCGAGGGCGCCGGGGTGCCATTGGCAACGTGCACCAGGCCGAGGACGCCGATGATCAGTGCGGTCCAGCCGATGACGACGCGCCCGGCCTCGGAGTTCCGGTCCGGATGACGCAGGTAACGCCAGGCGAGCAGGCCGGCGAGCACCGGCGCCGCCCACGCCGCCGAGCCGGAGGCGCCGCGGATGGCGGCCGAGATGGCCCGGCCGGCCAGGTTGTCCATCCGCCACCACAGGCTGGCCGCCAGCACGATCGCGATGCACAGCCAGAGCAGGCCCACCCCGTCCCGGCGGTGCTCGGGCTCCAGGTCACGCGCGCTCCGCCCGAACCCGCGCGCCGCGAAGCCCACCGTGCCGGCCACGACCATCCACGCGGCCGCGAGGGCATGGCCGATCCAGGAGATCAGGATCAGGATCGGGTCGTGGGTCGGGCGCGGCTCCGGTCGGCGCCCCTTGCCTGTGGTGCGGCCGGTTCCCTTGCCCTTGCCGCGTGCCGTGGATGAGTTGCCGCGCCGCGCCGGCTTCGGCCCGGATGCCGAACGAGACGCGCTGGAACGTCCCGCTGAACTGCTCCCCTTGCGCCGGGCAGGCCCGTCCGGCTCCGCGCGGGAGTCCTCCTTGGTTCCGCTCCGCGGGCGGGTGTAACCCTTGGGCGCACGGGTGGCCATGATGACAAAGTAACGAAAAACCCGCCCCCGCCGAAGGACCCGCCCGCGCGTGTCGCCGTGTTGGCCCGGGGGGACGACCCCCCGGAGCCCCCCGTCAGCTTGCTGCGGTGCTGTCCGCCACACCGGCCACTCGCCGGGCCGGAGGCCCGGACTCGCTGGGCCGGTAACGATCGCCTGTCCGTAACCGGCTGCGGGCGTCAGGTGTTGGCAGGGACGTTCGTTCCGGGGCCGCGGCGGCGTAGCTTCACCAGGTCGCGGCGGTGCTCCGGGAGGGTCTGCTCGCCCGAGCCCTCAACGACGAAGCCCGCGTCGGCGATCATCTCGAGATCTTTGCTGCCGGCCTGCCCCTCACTGGTCAGGTAGTCCCCGAGGAAGATCGAGTTGGCGATGTGCAGGGCGAGCGGCTGGAGGCTGCGCAGGTGGATCTCCCGGCCGCCCGCCAGCCGGACCTCCGCGTCCGGGCAGACGAACCGGACCATCGCCAGGATGCGCAGGCAGCGCTGCGGCGTGAGGTTCCACTGGCCGGACAGCGGGGTGCCCTCGAACGGGATCAGGAAGTTGACCGGCACGGAGTCCGGGTCGAGTTCCCGCAGCGCGAACGCGGCGTCCACCAGATCGGTGTCGGTCTCGCCCATCCCGGCGATCAGGCCGGAGCAGGCGGAAAGGCCCGCCGCCGCGGCCTGCCGCACCGTACCGACGCGGTCGCCGTAGTCATGGGTGGTGCAGATGTCGCCGTAGTGCGCTTCAGCGGTGTTCAGGTTGTGGTTGTAGGCGTCGGCGCCGGCCTCTCGCAGCCGCTCTGCCTGGTCCTGGCGGAGCAGGCCGAGACAAGCGCACACCTCCACCTGCGGGTGGCGCTCCTTGAACGTAGCGATCATCTCCGACACGCGGGTGATGTCGCGGTCGGCCGGTCCGCGCCCGCTCGCCACGAGGCAGACCCGCTTCGCGCCTGCCGCGACGCCCGCCTCCGCCGTCTGGAGCACCTCGCCGGGCTTCAGCCACGAGTACTTCAGCACCTCAGCGTCCGAGCCGAGCCGCTGTGAGCAGTAGAAGCAGTCTTCCGGGCACAGCCCGCTCTTGATGTTGACGAGGAAGTTGAGCTTGACCCGGCGGCCGAAGTACCGCTGCCGCACCCGGAACGCGGCCGCCACGACGTCCAGCAGCTCGTCGTCATTGCTGGTAAGGACGGCAAGCGCCTCGTCCCGTGTCGGCAGCTCGCGGTCGAGGGCCTTCGCCGCCAGCGCGTCAAGCCACTGCATGGTCCCATCCTCTCGTCCCGTCCGCGGCGGGACGGGCGTTCCGTGCCGCCGGGGAACCGTTAGGCACGCTATCAGCCGGGCCGGCGCTCCGGACGCCAGCTAGCCGGCACCGCGGGCGAGTAGTGTCACCATCACCTCATCCTGCCGGAAATCATGGAGTTTTACCCAGATGCGGATCGCCATCCTCGACGATTACCAGCACGTCGCGCTCGCCAGCGCCGACTGGGACAGGCTGCCCGGGCGGCCGGAGATCACGGTGTTCGCCGCCCACATCGCGCGGCCCGATGCTCTCGTCGAGGCCCTGGCGCCGTTCGACGTCATCGTGGCGATGCGCGAGCGGACCGCCTTTCCCGCCGACCTGCTCGCCCGGCTGCCCAAGCTCCGGCTGCTGGTCACGACCGGGATGGCCAACGCCTCGATCGACATGGCCGCCGCCGCCGAGCTTGGCATCACGGTCTGCGGGACGGGCGGGACCGGCGCGGCCACGGCCGAGCTGACCTGGGGGCTGATCCTGGCCCTCGTGCGGCACATCCCGGAGGAGGACCTGCGCATCAAGCAGGCTGCGCGGGCTGGCGGGGCCGCCATCGGCTCGCGCGGCGGCTGGCAGCAGACCGTCGGCTTCGGGCTGAGCGGCAGGCGGCTCGGCATCGTGGGACTCGGGCGCATCGGCCAGCAGGTCGCCGGGATCGGCCGCGCGTTCGGCATGAATGTCGACGCATGGAGCCAGAACCTTGATCCGGAGACCGCGCGCAAGGCCGGCGCCGAGCCGGTGAGCAAGGAGAAGCTGTTCTCGCGCTCCGACGTCGTCACGATCCACTACAAGCTCAGCGACCGCAGCGTGGGCCTGGTCGGCGCTGCGGAGCTGGTCATGATGAAACCCACGTCCTACCTGGTCAACACGTCCCGCGGACCCATCGTGGACACCGGAGCGCTGCTGGCGGCCCTGCACGGGCGGACGATCGCCGGGGCAGCGCTCGACGTGTATGACACGGAACCGCTGCCACTGGGGCACCCGCTGCGTTCGGCGCCGAACACGGTGCTCACGCCGCATCTGGGCTATGTCACCGATGACGCCTATCGTGTCTTCTATGGCGAGGCGGCCCAGGACGTGGAGGCGTTCATCAAGGGCGAGCCGCTGCGCGTGCTCAACGGCTGACCCTAGTTTTCCAATCAGTTTAGTTGACATTTCTCCTTCGAGGGTGTTCTGCTTGACATGGAGACCACCCGAGGAAGGGAGCAGTTCGATGCCTTCCAGCGATGCACGCGATCTGCTCGGCCGTGCACTGCTGGAGCGACTGCGCGGCCGGACGCGCGGCGGCGAGACGGATCCCGGGCTCGTCACCGCAGACCTCGGGCTGCTGAGGGACGCCGGGTATCTGAAGATCGCGGTGCCGGAGGCGTTCGGCGGGGCGGGCCTGACACTTCCTCAGGTGGCCTGTGCCCAGCGGCGGCTGGCCTACCATGTCCCCGCCGCCGCGCTCGCGGTGAACGCCCATCATGCCTGGGTGGGAGCGGCCGCGGACGCGCACGCCAGCGGTGATTCCTCGGCGGACTGGCTGCTCAGGGAGGCTGCAGAAGGGCACCTGTTCGCCGGGACCGGCAGCGAAGCCCGCGATCTGCTCCTCGCGGACGCGGCCGCCACCGGCGGCTGGCGGCGCGGGCAGGACCAGGCGAGTGCCACCTCCCCCGGCTGGGACTGGCTGGGCGTGCAGGCATGGGATGACAGCGAGCCCGCACGGCCGAAGATCCTGCATGCTTTCATACGGCGATCCGGTCCCGGCTGCCGCCTGGCCCGCATCACACCACCCGGGCCGCCGGGTGACCCATTCATCGCCGGGGTGTTCGGCTGGGGGCTGCCGCTGGACGGCGAACTCTGCTACGCCATCGCCCGGCGGGCCTTCGACCTGGCAACCGAACACGTCCGGCGGCGGCTGGCGGCCGGCCGGGATGCGGACCGGTACGCCGCTGATCACGGCTACCCGCCCGGCCAGTGGAGCCTGGCCGACGCCGAACTTCGGCTCGAATCCGTCCGCGACCAACTCGACGTGGTGCTGCACGGGTGGCGCGAACGGGCCCGGGCCGGCGGCGCGGTCCGCACCCTGGACCCCGGCGGCCAGTGGCTGATCAGGCTGTTCACGGTGCGGCA
This sequence comes from Streptosporangiaceae bacterium, assembly GCA_035640715.1. Lineage (GTDB taxonomy): Bacteria > Actinomycetota > Actinomycetes > Streptosporangiales > Streptosporangiaceae > DASQVO01. The sequence goes on along the minus strand of DASQVO010000157.1, from coordinate 19 downwards.
CGTGGCCGCCACCGGCGCG
>DASQVO010000156.1:0-4286 GCA_035640715.1 Streptosporangiaceae bacterium | reverse complement strand
GCCCGGGCCGGCAGCGCCCCAGCGGATCGCGCGCCACGCGCGGCGGCGGGCGCCGGGCCCGGCCGGCGCCGCTACACCCGCTGGGCGACGAACACGACGCTCGAGGACTACTCGCTGCGGTACGCGCCCACGTCGTTCCGTCGCTGGCGGCCGTACGTCGTCGCGACCGCGGCGCTCGGGGGCATCGCCTATCTCGCGGACTTCGCGATCGGCGGCTCGATCGCGATCGCGTACGGGTTCACCAATGCCCTGGTCGCGATCCTGGCCGCCGCGGTGATCATCTTCGCGACGAGCGTCCCGATCGCCTACTACTCCGCGAAGCACTCCATCGACATGGACCTGCTCACGCGCGGTGCCGGCTTCGGCTATCTCGGCTCCACGCTCACCTCGGTGATCTACGCGAGCTTCACCTTCATCTTCTTCGCCCTTGAGGGCTCCATCATGGCGCAGGCCTTCCAGCTTGGCCTGGGCATCCCACTGCCCGTCAGCTACCTGATCTCGTCGCTGCTCGTGATACCCCTGGTCATCTTCGGGATGACGGCGCTGTCGCGCCTGCAGGTGTGGACGCAGCCGATCTGGCTGGTGCTGATGGCGACCCCGTTCATCGCGGTCGCGGCCAAGGATCCGTCGGCCTTCGCGCACTTCTCGCACTTCGGCGGCAAGTCGCCGACCGGCTCGGGGTTCAGCATCGTCTCGGCCGGCGCGGGCGCCGGCGTGGCGCTGTCACTGATCGCGCAGATCGGTGAGCAGGTCGATTACCTGCGGTTCATGCCGGCGAAGACGCCGGAGAACCGGCGGGGCTGGTGGGCAGCGGTTCTCAGCGCGGGCCCCGGGTGGATCATCCTGGGCGCGGTCAAGCAGCTCGGCGGGGCATTCCTCGCCTTCTTCGTGGCCAGCCAGGTGGGGCTGGTCAAGGCCGATGAGCCGATCCAGCAGTACCTGGGCGGGCTGCGCACCTTCGCCGGGCCCGCCGCGCTGGGAATCGCGGTCTTCTTCGTGGTGCTGTCCCAGGTGAAGATCAACGTCACGAACGCGTACTCCGGGTCGCTGTCGTGGTCGAACTTCTTCTCCCGGATCCTCCACTGGCATCCCGGGCGCGTGGTCTGGATCTTCCTCAACGTCGGCATCTCGCTCGCCCTGATGGAAGCCGGCGTCTTCGGCTTCCTCAACAGCGTGCTGGGCTTCTACTCCAACGTGGCGATCGCCTGGATCGGCGCGGTCACCGCTGATCTGGTGATCAACAAGCCGCTCGGGCTCAGCCCGTCCTACATCGAGTTCAAGCGCGCTCACCTGTACAGCTTCAACCCGGTCGGGTTTGGCGCGATGCTGGCCGCCTCGGCGGTGTCAATCGCCGCGTACTTCGGCGCGTTCGGCACCTACGCGAAGGCGTTCTCGCCGCTTATCGCCCTCGCCATCGCGCTGGCGGGCTCTCCGCTGCTGGCCCTGGCCACCCGCGGCAAGTACTACATCGCCCGGCCCGACGAGCTGCGCGCAGGTACCGGCGACCTGACCGGCGGCGGCCCAGCGGACGGCGGTCCCGCGACCGCCGTGGCACCCGGCGCGGCTGCCACGATGGCGTGCGTCGCCTGTGGCGAGAGCTTCGAACGCCCCGACATGGCGGCCTGCCCGCACCACGGGGACGCAATCTGCTCCCTGTGCTGCAGCCTCGAGAAGGCCTGCCACGACAGCTGCAAGCGGCCGGCTCTCGGCGGCCCGGTGGGCCTGACCCTGTCTCCCGCCGAAACATTGCGTGACAGTTAGTAACATCTGCTTAACATTGACACATTAGAGTGGCTTGCATGCTGATTTCCCCGCACGAGCAGGAACGGCTGCTGATTCACCTGGCTGCCGGGCTGGCGCGCGAGCGGCGGGCGCGGGGTTTGCGGCTCAATTACCCGGAGGCGGTTGCGGTGATCACCTCCTTCCTCCTCGAGGGAGCACGTGACGGCACCAGCGTCGCGGAGCTGATGCAGGCCGGGCGCTCGGTTCTCGCCCGGTCCGACGTCATGGACGGCGTGCCGGAGATGCTGACCGAGGTCCAGGTCGAGGCCACCTTCCCGGACGGCACGAAGCTCGTCACGGTGCACGGGCCGATCCCATGATCCCCGGTGAGATCATTCCCGGCGAGGGGCCGGTCATACTGAACGAGGGCCGACCGGCGATCACCCTGGTGGTCGCCAACACCGGCGACCGGCCGGTCCAGGTCGGCTCCCACTACCATTTCGCCCAGGCCAACCCGGCCCTGGCGTTCGACCGTGACGCGGCATGGGGCCACCGGCTCGACATCGCCGCCGGGACGGCCGTCCGCTTCGAGCCCGGCATCGAGCGGCAGGTCAGCCTGGTGCCGCTGGCCGGGACGCGGACCGTGCCGGGGCTACGGCTCGACGGCCGCCGGCTCGACGAGCTCGGCCCCGGCGGCACCGCACCCGGCAGCCCGGTCCTCGACGAGGGCGCCAGCAAGGAGGAGCTCGGTGACTGAGCTCAGCCGATCCCGTTATGCCCTGCTGTATGGGCCGACCGCGGGCGACCGGGTCCGGCTCGCCGACACGGACCTGTTCATCGAGGTCGAGCAGGACCTGTGCGCCGGCGGGGATGAGGCGGTGTTCGGCGGCGGCAAGGTGATCCGCGAGTCGATGGGCCAGTCGCGCGCCACCCGCGCCGAGGGAACTCCCGACCTCGTCATCACCGGTGCCGTCGTGCTCGACCACTGGGGCATCGTCAAGGCCGACGTCGGGGTGCGGGACGGCCGGATCGTCGCGCTGGGCAAGGCCGGCAACCCCGACATCATGGACGGCGTCCACCCGGACCTGGTCATCGGGCCGTCCACAGAGATCATGGCCGCGGGCGGCCTCATCCTCACCGCGGGCGGCATCGACTGCCACGTGCACCTGATCTGCCCGCAACTGCTGCCCGAGGCTCTCGGCAGCGGTATCACCACGATCATCGGCGGCGGAACGGGCCCGGCGGAGGGCACCAAGGCGACGACTGTGACGCCCGGCGCATGGAACCTGGCGCGCATGCTGGAGGCCACCGCCGGCTGGCCGGTCAACGTGGTCCTGCTGGGCAAGGGCAATACGGTGTCCGAGGAAGCGCTGTGGGAGCAGCTGCGAGCCGGGGCGTCCGGCTTCAAGCTGCACGAGGACTGGGGCTCCACCCCGGCCGCGATCGACGCCTGCCTGCGGGTATGCCAGGCCGCCGGCGTGCAGGCGGCGCTGCACACCGACACGCTGAACGAGGCTGGGTTCGTCGAGGACACGCTCGCCGCGATCGCCGGGCGGCCGATCCACGCCTACCACACGGAGGGCGCGGGCGGCGGGCACGCCCCCGACATCATCACCGTCGCCAGTCAGCCGAACGTGCTGCCCTCCTCCACCAACCCCACCCGGCCGCACACGGTCAACACGGTGGATGAGCACCTGGACATGCTGATGGTGTGCCACCACCTCAACCCGGCGGTGCCGGAGGACCTGGCCTTCGCGGAAAGCCGCATCCGGCCGTCGACCATCGCCGCGGAGGACATCCTGCACGACATGGGGGCGATCTCCATGATCGGCTCGGACTCCCAGGCGATGGGCCGCATCGGCGAGGTCATCATCCGGACCTGGCAGACCGCGCACGTGATGAAGAAGCGGCGCGGCGCGGCGCCCGGCGACGGCGCAGCGGACAACGCGCGCGCCCGTCGGTACGTCGCCAAGTACACGATCTGCCCGGCCATCGCGCACGGCCTGGACGGGCAGGTGGGCTCGGTCGAGCCTGGCAAGCTCGCCGATCTCGTCCTGTGGCAGCCGGCATTCTTCGGCATACGGCCGCACGCGGTGATCAAGGGCGGCTTCGTCGCGTGGGCGGCGATGGGCGACGCCAACGCGTCGATTCCCACGCCGCAGCCCATGCTGCCGCGGCCGATGTGGGGTGCCGCGCCTGCGGTGGCGGGCGGCACGTCGCTGTCGTTCGTCTCGCAGGTCGCGCTGAAGGAGGGCCTCGCGGAAAAGCTCGGGCTTGACCGGGACCTGGTGCCGGTGGCCGACGTGTCGGCCCGGGGCAAGGCCGACATGATCAACAACGACGCGCTGCCCGACATCCGGGTGGAACCGGACACGTTCACGGTGCGGATCGATGGCGACGTCATCGAGGCCGCCCCGGCCACCGAACTTCCCATGGCCCAGCGCTACTTCCTCTTCTGAGCTTCAGATGTCCCCCGCGCCGCCTTCAGCCCCCGCTGCGAACCACCGTCCGCGTGCGGGCAGGAGCGCGGAGGTGGGCCGGGGCCCGGACGTGGGGAAAGGCCC
>DASQVO010000155.1:0-5900 GCA_035640715.1 Streptosporangiaceae bacterium | reverse complement strand
CGGGCGGGCCGGGCGGGCCGGGCGGGCCGGGCAGGCCGGGCAGGATGCGGTGCGTGCAGGGGCCGGCGGCGATGGGCGCGCGGCCGGTGCTGGCGAGGCGTAATGCGCGCGGCGACCTGCGGCGAGGCGTAATTACGAAAGCAGCAGCCGGCCAGTGGCCCTAGGCTTTAACCATGTCCTCGCCAACTCAGCCAGGCCGGCACATTCTCGCCGCACCGGCCTGGCCGTACGCCAACGGCCCCCGTCATATCGGCCACGTCTCGGGCTTCGCGCTGCCCTGCGACATGTTCAGCCGGTACCAGCGGATGGCGGGGAACCAGGTGCTGATGGTGAGCGGCACCGACGAGCACGGCACCCCGATCCAGGTGCAGGCGGACGCCGAAGGCGTGTCCGCCCGCGAGCTCGCGGACCGCTACAACCGCATCATCGCCGAGGACCTGACCTCGCTCGGCATGTCGTATGACTTGTTTACGCGCACTTCGACACGCAACCATTACGCCGTCACCCAGGAGATCTTCCTCGGCCTGTACAAGAACGGCTACATCTTCCCCAAGACCACGCTCGGCGCGATCTCGCCGTCCACCGGCCGGACGCTGCCTGACCGGTACATCGAGGGCACCTGCCCGATCTGCAGCTACGAAAGCGCCCGCGGCGACCAGTGCGACAACTGCGGCAACCAGCTCGACCCGGTCGACCTGATCAACCCGCGCTCGAGGATCAACGGGGAGACGCCGAAGTTCGAAGAGGAGGAACACTTCTTCTTCGACCTGCCGGCCTTCGCCGAAGCACTCGGCACCTGGCTCAAGACCAAGGCTGGTCACTGGCGGCCGAACGTGCTCAGGTTCTCGCTGAACCTGCTTGACGACCTCCAGCCGCGGGCGATCACCCGGGACCTGGACTGGGGCGTGCCCATCCCCCTGGACGGCTGGCGCGACCGGCCGGACAAGCGGATCTACGTCTGGTTCGACGCGGTGATCGGCTACCTGTCCGCGTCGGTGGAGTGGGCCAAGCGCTCGGGCGACGCCGACGCCTGGCGGGCCTGGTGGCAGTCGCCGGACGCCGAGTCTTACTACTTCATGGGCAAGGACAACATCGTCTTCCACTCCGAGATCTGGCCGGCCATGCTGTTGGGCTATAGCGGCCAGGGAGACAAGGGCGGGACGCCCGGCGCGCTGGGTCAGCTGAACCTGCCGTCCGAGATCGTCTCCAGCGAGTACCTGACCATGGAGGGCAAGAAGTTCTCCTCCTCCCGCAACGTCGTCATCTACGTCCGCGACTTCCTCCAGCGCTACGACGTGGACGCGCTGCGGTACTACGTGGCGGTGGCCGGCCCGGAGAACCAGGACACCGACTTCACGTGGAGAGAGTTCGTCCGCCGCAACAACGACGAGCTGGTGGCGACCTGGGGCAACCTGGTCAATCGCTCGGTCTCGTTCGCGGCACGCAACATCGGCTCGATCCCCGAGGCTGGTGAACTCACCCCCACGGACCTGCAGCTGCTGGAACATTCCCGGCAGGCGTTCGGCGCGGTCGGCGAGAACCTCAGCCGGTCCCGGTTCAAGCTGGCCATCGGCGAGGCGATGCGGACCGTGGCCGAGGCGAACAAGTACATATCCGAGCAGGCGCCCTGGAAGCTCCGCGAGTCGGACCCGGACCGGATGCGGACCGTGCTGCACACGGCGCTGCAGGTGGTGGACGACGCCAAGACGCTGCTGACACCGTTCCTGCCGCGATCGTCGCAGCAGGTCTTCGAGATGCTCGGAGGGTCCGGCGACTGGTCCGGCATGCCGGAGATCAAGCAGGTGGACGAGGAAGACGCCCCCTCCTACCCGGTCATCACCGGCCGCTACGACGGCGCCGCCCGCTGGGAGTCGCGGCCGATCCGTCCCGGCACCCCGCTGGACGTGCCGGCCCCGCTGTTCACCAAGCTCGCCCCGTCCGTGGCCGACGAGGAAGTTGCCCGCCTGGAGTCCGGCGACCAATGACCATGCCGAACGAAGGCGGGGTGAGGAAGCCCGCTCCGGCGCGACGTTCGGGGCCGCCCACCGCAGACCCCCTGCCGGTGCCGGCGTTCGACAGCCACTGTCACCTCGACATCATGGGGGTGCCGGTGCCGGGCGTGCTGGAGGCGGCGCGCGCCGCCCGGGTCGACCGGGTCATCACCGTGGGCATCGACCTCGAGTCGTCCCGCTGGTCGGCCCGGTGCGCCGAGGAGTACGCCGATGTGTACGCCGCCGTCGCCATTCACCCGAACGACACGTCCTCGGCGGCGGCGGCGCCGGACGACGTGCTGGCCGAGATCGAGACGCTGGCCGGGCTGCCGCAGGTCCGCGCGGTCGGGGAGACGGGCCTGGACTACTACCGGGACAGCTCCGACCCGGAGCTGCAGCGTGAGTGGTTCCGCGCGCACATCGGCATCGCGAAACGGACCGGCAAGGCCCTGATGATCCACGACCGCGAGGCGCACGACGACGTGCTGCGCATCCTGGCTGAGGAGGGACCGCCGGACAAGGTGGTGTTCCACTGCTTCTCCGGCGACGAGCAGATGGCCAAGCGGTGCGCGGAGGCCGGCTACGTCATGAGCTTCGCCGGCAACCTCACGTTCGCAAGCGCGCAGAACCTCCGCGACGCCGCCGCGGCGGCGCCCGCGGACCTGCTGCTCGTGGAGACCGACGCGCCGTTCCTGACTCCGGTGCCGCACCGCGGCAAGCCGAACTCACCTGCGCTGGTGTCGCATACGGCCCGCCGCCTGGCCGAGGTGAAGGACATGGACCTGGCCGAGCTCTGCGCGATGGTGACCGCGACCGGGGAGCGTGTCTTCGGTCCGTGGTAGCTGGCCCGGCGAGCGAACTGGAGGGGCGCGGCGCCGCCTGGACTGAGGAGTGAGGAACGAGCGACGAGGGAAGGCGGTGCCTCAAGGCGCCCCGGAAGCGAGCGGAGGACACCGCGGGCGCACGGCTGCTCGGGCCGGCCGACATCAGGCAGCTGGCCGAGCGCGTCGGCATGCGGCCCACCAAACGCCTGGGCCAGAACTTCGTCATCGATCACGGAACGGTGCGGCGCATCACGGCGCTGGCGAGACTGGAGCCCGGCGATGTGGTGCTCGAAGTCGGGCCCGGCTTCGGATCGCTGACGCTGCCGCTGCTCGAGGCCGCGCGGCGGGTCGTCGCGGTTGAGATGGACCCGGTCCTGGCTGCGGAGCTGCCGCGCACGGTTGCGTCGCGTGCGCCGTCCCTGGTCGGCCGGCTCGATGTGGTCACAGCGGATGCCGTCCGCGTGCGGGAGCTTCCGGGGGAGCCACCCACCGTGCTGGTGGCCAACTTGCCGTACAACGCGGCCGTTCCCGTTCTGCTCAATGTGCTGGCGAACATGCCGTCGCTATGGCGCGGTCTGATCATGGTCCAGGCAGAGGTGGGTGAGCGGATCTGCGCGCCACCGGGCAGCAGGGCATACGGCACCTCGTCCGCCAAACTGGCCTGGTTCGCGCGGATGCGGCCCGCAGGGCCGGTGCCGAGGACGGTGTTCTGGCCGGTGCCGGGCGTTGACTCATGCCTGGTGTCGTTCGAGCGCACTGCCGCGCCACGGACGGCGGCAAGCCGGGAGGAGGTGTTCGCGGTGATCGATGCCGCCTTCGGGCAGCGCCGCAAGACTCTGCGGGCGGCGCTCGCCGGCTGGGCCGGGTCCGCGGCGCAGGCGGAGCACCTGGTGCGGGCGGCTGGCCTGGATCCCGGCGCACGCGGCGAGTCGCTCAGCGTGGCCGAGTTCGCCCGCATTGCCGAGGCGGCCCACGCGGCGATGCCCGGCCCGAGCGGGCTACGGCCGGACGATCACACTACGATCGGTGAACCATGACCGGTGTGACGGTGCGGGTGCCCGCGAAAATCAATCTTCAGCTCGCCGTGGGACCGCGGCGCGCGGATGGCTACCACGATCTGGTGACCGTGTTCCACGCGGTCTCGCTGTTCGACGAGGTGACGGTCGCCGTCGCGGACGGCCCCGGCCCGGACCATGTGCTGGTCAGCGGGGAGGGAGCCGGCGCGGTGCCCGCCGGCGGTGACAACCTGGCACTCAAGGCGGCCGCGGCCCTGGCCAAGGCGGCAGGCGTCACCCGTGACCCCGCGCGGCCCCTCGAGATCACCATCCGCAAGCGGATACCTGTGGCCGCTGGCCTGGCCGGCGGCAGCGCCGACGCCGCCGCCGCCCTCGTCGCGTGCAACGAGCTGTGGGGCACCGGCTTCAGCCAGGAGCAGCTGAAGGAAGTCGCGGCCGAGGTGGGCAGCGACGTCGCCTTCGCGCTCATGGGCGGCACGGCCGTCGGCCAGGGCCGGGGAGAGCGGCTCACACCCGCCCTGGCCTCGGGCGAGTATCACTGGGTGCTCGCCGTGGCGGACGGCCAGCTCTCCACCCCGGAGGTCTACGCGACACTCGACCGGCTGCGCGCCGGCCGCGATCCCGTTCCGCCCCGGCTGGATAATGCGCTGATGGGGGCGCTGCGGTCAGGGGAGGCCCCGGCGGTGGGCCGCGCGCTCAGCAATGACCTGCAGCCGGCCGCCATCTCCCTGTTCCCGGCCCTGCGCGGGGCGCTCGCCGCCGGCCACGAGTTCGGCGCCCTCGGAGCGATCGTCGCGGGTTCCGGGCCGACATGCGTCTTCCTGGCCGCGGACGCCGACCGTGCCGTCGACCTCGCGGTCTCGCTGTCCGGAGCGGGGGTGTGCCGGGCGGTGGCGCGGGCGGCCGGCCCGGCACCCGGGGCCACCGTGGTCGAGCCACCGGCCGGGGCATGACGCGCCGATGGTGAACCTGATCAGCGTGGAGAAGGCGGCCAAGGCGTACGGGGAACGCCGGCTGCTGGACTCGGTCTCGCTGGGCGTGTCGACCGGGGAGCACATCGGCATGGTTGGCCGCAACGGCGCTGGCAAGTCCACCTTGCTGGCCCTGCTCGCCGGCACGGGTGAGCCGGACTCGGGCCGTATCGCCCGGATGGCCGGCCTGCGGATCGGCTATCTGCGCCAGCGCGACGAGCTGTCCGGCACGGTCCGCGAGGCCGTGTTCGGCCCGGGCACCAGCGAGACGGCCGAGCACGTATGGGCATCCGACCCGCGTGCCCGCGGCGTGGTGGCCGAACTTCTCGGCGGCATCGACCTCGGCGCGGACGTGCAGCGGCTGTCCGGCGGTGAACGCAGGCGGGCCGCCCTGGCCTCGCTGCTGGCCGCCGACTGCGACGTTCTGCTGCTCGACGAGCCGACCAACCACCTCGACCTTGAGGCCATTGACTGGCTGGGCCGGCACCTGAGGGACCGCGGCTGCGCTATTGTCGTGGTCAGCCACGACCGCTGGCTGCTCGACACGGTGTGCGACCGCATGTGGGAGGTCGAATCCGGCCAGGTGCACGCGTACGAGGGCGGGTACTCCGCCTACGTGCTCGCCCAGGCCGAGCGTGAGCGCGCTGCCGAGGCGGCCCAGCGCGCCAGGCGCAGCTTGGCGCGCAAGGAGCTCGCGTGGCTGAGGCGCGGCCCCCAGGCACGCGGCACCAAGCCGAAGTTCCGTGTGCAGGCGGCGAACGCGCTCATCACGGACGAGCCGCCGCCGAGGGATACCGTCGAGCTCACCAGCCTCGCGACCGCGCGCCTCGGCAAGACTGTGATCGACGCCGAGAACGTCACCCTCCGGGCAGGCTCGCGGGTGCTGCTGGACCGGGTCAGCTGGCAGCTCGCGCCGGGCGAGCGTGTCGGCGTGGCCGGCGTCAACGGCAGCGGCAAGACGTCCTTTCTGCGCCTGCTGGACGGATCGCTCCGGCCGGACCAGCCAGGAGAGATCACCGCCGAAGGCACGGTGATCAGGGGCAAGACCGTGCGGATCGCTCACCTCAGCCAGGACCTCGGCGAACTCGATCCATCCCG
>DASQVO010000154.1:0-2543 GCA_035640715.1 Streptosporangiaceae bacterium | reverse complement strand
GAGCCCTCAGTGGTGGCGCTCAACACGAACAACGGCCAGATCGTCGCCGTCGGTATGGAGGCGAAACGCATGATCGGCCGGACGCCGGGCAACATCGTCGCCGTACGGCCGCTCAAGGATGGCGTTATCGCCGACTTCGATGTCACCGAGCGGATGCTGCGCTACTTCATCCAGAAGGTGCACAGACGGCGCCATCTGGCCAAGCCGCGGATCGTCGTGGCGGTGCCGAGCGGTATCACCGGCGTAGAGCAGAGCGCGGTCAAGGAGGCGGGCCACCAGGCCGGGGCGCGGCGCGTGTACATCATCGAGGAGCCGATGGCGGCGGCGATCGGCGCCGGACTGCCGGTCAACGAGCCGACCGGGAACATGGTGGTGGACATCGGCGGCGGGACCACGGAGGTCGCAGTGATCTCCCTGGGCGGCATCGTCACCTCACAGTCCATCCGCGTCGGCGGTGACGAGCTCGACGACGCGATCATCAACTTCGGTAAGAAGGAGTACTCGCTGATGCTCGGCGAGCGCACCGCCGAGGAGATCAAGATGGCGCTCGGGTCGGCGTTTCCCGAAGCCGAGGAGCCACATGCGGAGATCCGCGGCCGGGATCTCGTCAGCGGGCTGCCCAAGACGATCGTGATCTCCGCGTCCGAGGTCCGCCGCGCCATCGAGGAACCCCTCAACCTGATCGTTGACGCGGTGAAGACGACGCTGGACAAATGCCCGCCCGAGCTCGCCGGGGACGTGATGGACCGGGGAATTGCGCTTACCGGCGGCGGGGCGCTGCTGCGCGGGCTGGACGAGCGGATCCGTGAAGAGACGGGAATGCCCGTCCACATGGCCGACAACCCGCTGGATTCCGTGGTGCTCGGCACGGGGAAGTGCGTGGAGGATTTCGACACGCTGCAACAGGTCCTGGTGCCGGAAACCCGTCGTTGATTTAAGGGGCAGCCGCAGCCGCGGTGCCAACGAGGAGTCGCATTGCACGACACACGCCGAGTGCGCCTGGTCCTCGGTGTTCTTCTGATCGCGGCCGTCGCGCTCATCACGGTGGACTTCCGCAGCGGTGGCTCGTCGCCGCTGCGCGGCGTCGGCTCTCGTGTCTTCGGCCCCGTGGAGCGCATTACCAGCGACGTGACCAGCCCAGTCTCCTCGCTCTTCGACTCGATCACTGGAGGCTCCTCGGCGAACAACAGGATCGCGGCCCTGCAGGCGGCCAACGCCAGGCTGCGTGCCGAGCTGAGCGCTGAGCAGGTCAGCAAGTCCGACGAGGCGCAGCTCTCGTCGCTGCTCGGGCTGGCGGGCCGGGGCGGTTACCGGATCGTCCCCGCCAGCGTGATCGCGGCGGGGCAGGACTACGCCAACTCGGTCACGCTCGATGTGGGCAGCCGGGACGGGATCCGGGCGCAGGAGACAGTGCTGAACGGCGCCGGGCTGGTCGGGACCGTTACCCAGGTCGGCCCGGACACCTCAACAGTGCTGCTCGCCACCGACGCATCCTCGGTCGTCGGCGCCCGGATGGCAGGCACCAACCAGATCGGCTACGTGACGGGAACGGGGAAGAGCCTTTCCGGGCCGCGGGAATTGAGGCTCCGCCTGTTCGACACGAACGCGGTGCTGCATCCCGGTGAGAGCCTCGTTACCTTCGGCTCCGTGCAGAACCGGCCGTACGTGCCCGGGGTGCCGATCGGGGAGGTCTCCAAGGTGCAGGGCAATGTGGGATCACTCACCCAGACAGCCCTGGTGACACCCTTCGTAAACTTCACCTCGCTCGGCGTGGTGGGAGTCGTGATCGCCGGACCAGCGGGCAACCCGAGAGACTCCGTGCTGCCGCCCCGTCCCAAGCCGGCGCCCACCGTCACGGTGACGGTCACCGCCCGCCCGCGCACCTCAGCCACCCCGGGAGGCTGACGTGCGCCGGGCCTTGATCTCTTGCGTCGTCGTTGCGGTCGCGCTCATCGCCCAGCTGACCATCGTCAACCGGCTGGCATTGCCCGGCGGTGCCGGCCCGGACCTCGTACTGCTGGCCGTGGTGGCGCTGGCGCTCACCAGCGGGCCGGTACCGGGGATGCTGACCGGTTTCCTCGCCGGGCTAGCGCTGGACATCGCGCCGCCGGCAAGCCACACGATCGGGCAGTACGCGCTGGTGTTCTGTCTCGTCGGCTACGCCTGTGGCCGGCTGGCGGCACTGGGAGAGGCCTCGCCCGCCTTGTACGTGGCCATCTCGGCGGCCGCCGCGGCCATCGGCGCTGTCCTGCACGCTGCGCTCGGCATCATGCTGAGTGACCCGCAGGTGACGTGGTCGGCGGTGCGGCACGTGCTTCCCCCGTCGCTGGCCTATGACGTGATTCTCAGCCCATTCATCCTGTATGCCGTCGTGCGGCTCGACGCGTGGGCCGTACGCACCGCCACGGGCCAGGAGCCCGCGCAGGCGGGAGCCGCCGGCGCGGGCTGGCTGGCCAGCGCGCTCAGCTCATCGGGGCCCGCCGCCAGAGCCGTCCGGCAGGCGAGCGTGCCGGGTACGGCCAACCTGCACCTGGGCAGCCGCC
>DASQVO010000153.1:0-5314 GCA_035640715.1 Streptosporangiaceae bacterium | reverse complement strand
TCCTTGACCTCAGCGACCTCGATCACCTGGAGCTGCTCGCCTCCCAGGTCATGCCCCAGGTCTGAGGTCGCATACCGGCATGAGCCCCGCGGCGCCGACCGATCCGGAGCGCAGGGCCAGCACTAGCGGGAGAATGCCGCCTGCGCAGCGTCGCGGCCGGCCCGCGCGCCCGACAGGAAACCGTAGGTGCCCTGGTCGCGCAGTTCCCTGGCGGCGTCGGCGACCGCCCCGAGCGCTGCGAGCGCGAACGAGCCGCCGACCGAGATCCGGCTGACACCTGCCTCGGCCAGCTCGCGGACGTCCGGGGCGCCGGGCACGGTGAGTACGTTGACGGGCCGGTCAACCGAGGTGACGACCTGGCGGATGTCCTCGAGACGGGTCAGGCCGGGCGCGTAGAGCACGTCAGCGCCCGCGGCCTGGTAGGCCTGCAGGCGGGTGATCGTGTCCGCCAGGTCGGGCCGCCCATGCAGGTAGTTCTCTGCGCGGGCGGTGAGTATCAGGCGGGCGGGGCCGGCGTGGGCTGCCTCGGCTGCCGCCGCGACACGCTCCGCGGCGAGCGCGACCGGATAGATCGGCTCACTTCCCCGGCCGGTGAAGTCCTCCACCGAGCATCCGGCGAGGCCCGTCGAGACCGCGAGCTGGACCGTCTCCGCCACGCCCTCCGGCTCGTCGGCGAAGCAGTTCTCCAGGTCGGCCGAGACGGGGAGGTCCGTCGACCCGGAGATGACCGTGGCATGCGCCAGCGCTTCGTCCCGGCTGACCGAACCGTCGAGCCGGCCAAGTGCCGCAGCGAATCCCGAACTCGTCGTCGCCAGCGCGTCAAAGCCGAGCGAGCCGAGCAGTCTCGCTGAGCCCTGATCCCAAGCGTTGGGCATCAGCAGCGGCCCGGGGCCACGGTGAAGCGCGAGAAAGCGTTTTGCCTTGTCCGCCTGTCCAGTCACCGAGATGATGTTAACGTATCGGTTGGCCGGCGGCAGATGCCGCGACTGGCCGACGGGGGTTACGCGGGGTAACCGGCATTAACGGGGCAGACCTGGGCATTGGGCTTGCGGGCCTGATGATGGCAATGCGATGGTTGTTTGGTGCGCCCTAGCTCCGATTCCGCCCGGAGGGTACGGATTCTCGTTGCCCAGGCGGTCGCGGGGGCTGGGATGCTCATGCTCGGGTGAACCCACCGTTGCCGGGAGACCTTGCGCTCTGTGATAGCTGGCAACTGGGGGGCAGCTAGTGCGGATAGGGGAGGCCAGTGCTGCAATCGGGATGGTGTTCGGTCTGGTGGTGCTGGCCGTGTCCGCGATAGGCCGGTTCCTGTCCGGTCGCCGGAATACCGAGCCTGACCGGCATTCCGGCGACGGCTATGCGGACGATCGATATTCCGGTGAGCCTTATCCCGGTGATTCATATGCCGATGGCCCGTATCCCGCTGATGGCCCGTATCCCGCTGATGGCCCGTATCCGGCTGATGGCCCGTATCCGGCTGATGGCCCGTATCCGGCTGATCCGTATGCCGGCGGTGGCGGACATCCCAGCGACGGCACGGGTTCCCGCGCTGAGCCGCGCGGCGGGAACGGCCGCCTCGCGGCAGACACCGCGCACGCCGGCGCCCTGCCTCCCGATGCCCCGGGGCCTGCTGGCCGTCAGCAATCCTCGCGGTTCCGCAGGAATAATGATGTGCTGCAGCCGACGTCGGTTATCTCGCCGCGGGGGTTCGCCGGCGGCCACGGAGCCAAGCCGGATCCGCGTGAGCCATACGGCCCCGACCCTGGCTTCAGCCAGGGCCCGGACTATGGCCCGGGGGCTGAGTACGGCCCGGGGACTGAGTACGGCAGCGACCCGCACTATGCCTCAGCTCCGGAATATGGGCCTGGGCCCGCGTACGGGTCCAGGCCCTCCTATGAACACGGGCCTCAGCCCGGCGCGGGGTTCGGTTACGGGCCGGGGCCCGGTCCTGCGCATGATCCAGCCACGTCCGGCGCCGGCTACTACGGCCCGCCGCCGGCCGGTGATTACTATCCGGGGGCACCGTCGGCTGGCTATCACGCTGCGGCCCCGCCAGCCGGGCCGCAGCAGGGTTCTGGGTATCCGGCTTACGGCGGGCCGCAGCAGGGTTCTGGGTATCCGGCTTACGGCGGGCCGCAGCAGGGTTCTGGGTACCCGGCTTACGGCGGGCCGCAGCAGGGTTCTGGGTACCCGGCCTATGGCGGACCGCAGCCCTACGGGCCCGGCTATGCCGACGGCGGCTACGCGTACGCCATTCGCGAGGAGGAGGAGTTCGCGCCCGGCTCCCGCGGCGACACACCCGGGCCAGACGCGCCATGGGGTGGCCTGCTCCGCACCGGCCCGCAGCCGGTGGCCAGCAACGGCGACGCACCTGACGAGTTTGGCTACGCGGGACCCGACGATCAGTATGCGTACGCTGACCCGGCCGATGGGCCGGGCTACGCGCCCGGGCCGCCCGCGTATGGGCCGCCTGGGTACGGGCCGCCCGCGTACGGGCCGTCCGGGTACCCGTCATCAGGGTATGGGCCGTCCGGGTACCCGTCACCGGGGTACGACACGTCCGGGTACCCGCCATCGGGGTACGGGCCGTCCGGGTACGGGCCTGGCAGGGTGGCGGGAGCCTACGCTCCGGACACGGAACCCGGTGCCTACGAGGACCCGGGGGAGCCGCTGGCATACACCGCCCGGCAGGCCCCGTCCGGCTACAGCGGTGCGGACGAGCCTGTGCCCTACGACGGCTGGCAGGATCCGCGCGACGTTGACGGCGCCGGGGTCCCGGCGGGCTATGACCGGGGAGGCGAGCCGCTCGATTACGGCGGGCCGGAGACTCCGTTCTCATACGTGGCACCGCAGGAGCCGCCTGGCTACGTCCTGCCGCAAGACGTGCCGGCCTATGCGGACATGGGCGAACCGTCAGCCTATGACGGCCCGGACACGCCACTGTCCCATGACGGCCCCGGTGCGTCGCTGGCATACGGCATCGCGGAGCCCCCGGCTTACCGTGAGGCGGCAGAGCCTGCGTACCGCGCGGCGGCAGAGCCTGCGTACCGCGCGGCGGAACAGCCGGCTGCTTATAACGGCCTCGGGCAGCCGCCCGACTACGGAAGCGCGGGAAAGCCGGCCGCCTACTACGGCAGTCAATGGGAAACAGGGGAGCCGCGCGATTACGACGGTGCGGGCGAGGCCGGTCCGTACGCCACTGCCGAAGAGCCCAGCGCATCCGCCGCCACTGGGCCGCTTGGCGGGCCGTTCGAACCGCCTCCCGGACAGCCGAGGCCGCACGAACTGGCCGATGCGGAACCGGGCGGGGACCCCGCACCATACGAGCGGCTCGTGGAGGCCGGGCCTGTCGCGTCCGTCGGCGGGGAGACGCCAGCCTTCGGAGGCGGCTACGGTGACGCAGACAGCGACTCAGGCCGCAGCGCTTCCGAAGAGAAGCTTGAGCAGATCAAGGATCTGTACATGACCGTCGAGGCCATCGGCGACGACAACGTCGATAAGCACTTCGACGAGCTCATGCGGCGCCAGCGCGAGCTGATCAGCGAATATTTCAAAGAAACCGGAATCGGTACCGGCAAGACAGGCGCCGCGCAGAATGGGAACGCCGCAGACGCCACGTAAGCCGCGGTGCGGGGTGCATGCCAGCCAGGCGGCTCTTCTCAAGCTGCCGCCTAGCCCACGCTGCCTGCCGCCTAGTTCACGTTCCCTGCCACTTTGCCGTTTATCTTGTCGTGCGTGTCGGGCGTGACGGCCGCCTTCAGAACCGCCCGGCCAGGCCGCCGGGTAAGGTGCTCCTGGCCGTCTGACCACGGCGGTCCTGCGTCGTGGCGGGCGGCGCGGGCCAAGACGAACAGGAGAACCGCGCCGGCCAGCGTGATCAGGTGCGGCGCCTCGGCAGTCAGCGTCGTGTACCGCAGCGCGGAATCGACGAGGGAGAGCACGGTCAGCGCCGCGGCCGCGATGCCGGCCAGCGGCAGCATGCCGCGGGCCAGTGCCGGGCGCACAGCGGCTACGGCGAATCCCACCGCCAGCGCCAGGTTGAACGCGCCGAGCTCGTGCGACGCGTGGACCGGGGTGCCGCCGCCGGCGTTCCCGAACAACAGCGCCGGAACGATGAGCGCGAACTGTCCGAGAGCGACGGCAGCAAGGCCGGTGCGTACCTCCAGCCTGATCCACCTGACCCGACGGGGGCGGTAACGTGGTGCCTGGTCGGCGACGATCGCGGCGAGAAGCTGTTCAGTCCGGTCAGGGCCCGTCCGGCCCGCTGCCTGGCGCACGCGCGAGGTGACCTGTTCTGCCGCTTGCTGCCACTGCCTGCAGGCGGCACAGCCGGCCAGATGCTCCGTGACCGGCACGGCTAGTTCGGTGGACTGCTCGTCGTCGAGCCGGGCCGACAGCTCAGCACGGACCATTTCATGGGTCATCGGACGTCGGCCGTCCGTCCCACTAGGCGCTTGTCTCACCATTGCGTCTCACCATGTACCAATCTTTCCCGGCGGGCGCAGGCGCCGCCACGCCGATCTGGTCCTGTGCGCCCCGTCGCCATCCGACGCGGCTGTGTTCGCTGCCGGCATGCCGGACAGCCCGGAGTTCCGTGCCACATTAGATGCGGTTGTCTGCCCAGCGCCGTCGCTTTCCGCTGGCATCAGGCCTAGGGCCGCGATGAGATCGGTCCGCGCCCTGGCCACCCGGGAAGCAATGGTGCCGACCGGGACGTCGCACGCGCGCGCCGCATCCTCATATGACAAGCCGGTGATCTGGGTGAGGACGAACGCGGTGCGCCGGTCCTCCGGAAGATGGCTGAGCAGTTCTTCGACCTCGATCTCGTCCGTGCCGGCCGACTGCGCTGATTCCTGGCCGCCGAGGCTGAGCATACGGTTTTCCTGGCGCCTGCGCCGCGACCGGCGCCGCAGTTCATCCATGCAGACCCGCCGCGCGATCGAGAGCAGCCACGTGCGCGCCGAAGATTCCCCGCGGAACGAGGGCAGCGCGCGGAAAACACGCAGGTACGTCTCCTGGGTCAGGTCGTCGGCAGACCCCTCATCGACGAGGTATGCGCACAGCGACCGCACCTCGCCCTGGCTGGCCCGGATAAAGGCGGCCATCGCCGCGGTGTCGCCGGGTCGCATGGCGGCCTCGGCGAGCGAGGTCAGGTCGTCCACGATGACGATGCGTCGGTATGCATACCTACTATTGTCAGGGCCGGTACGACCGCTTGGGATCCCTGCTGGCCCTACTATTGCCAGGCTCGCGGCAAGCGCTGCATATGCCGCGGAAGATCACCTCCACATTCTCGATGGTAAAACCGCCCGCC
>DASQVO010000152.1:0-2608 GCA_035640715.1 Streptosporangiaceae bacterium | reverse complement strand
CGCCTCGGCCAGGGCAGCCGCCTCGGCCTCAGCCTCGATGGCCATGTCGTCTATCTCGATCGGCACGCCATCCGCCTCGGCGGCGTCTGCCTCAGGCGCGGCACCGGCACTGCCGGCGGCCGCTGCGGCGGTCTCGCCTGCTGCGCCGGCCCGGCTGCCGCCCTTGGCGCGGCGGCCGCCCTTGGCAGCTGTTGCCCCGGCGGCGTCCTTGGACACCGTGCGCGTGTCCTTGGCGGACAGCTCCTGGCGCTCATCTGCCAGTCGCACGCCCGCTTCTGCGAGCTCGCGGAGAATAGACCGGCCTTCCGCGGGGGCAACGCCCGCCTGCTCAAAAGCGGTCCGCAGCTCGGAGAGGGACAGGTGACCCTGGCTGCGCCCTCGGTGGATCAGCTCGTCCACGCGCTTCGTGCTTGCCTCACCGTCCCTGGCAGACGGCGCGGCCATAGCGGTCCGCGGCATACGACACCTCCCCTCCTCCTCTGGAACAGGCACGACAGGCGTGCCGTTCTCGGGCGCCAGCAGGCGCCTTCGTCTCAGGAACCCCGAGCGCTGGCACTGCGGCTCACGCGCGGGCACTATTTAGTAACGTTCCCGGCCGGGGATTGTTCCCGCCTGAGAACCTCGAGATCAGGTTTGCCGCTGGGCAGCATCGGCAGCGCGTCCAGCAGGACAAGCTCTCTAGGTGCAGCGTAACGCGGCAAGCGCGCCTGCACATGCTGTCGCAGCAGATCCAGGCTCGGCGCGTCGCCGGGTTCTACCGGGACGACCACCGCGGTCACCCGCTCACCCCACTCGGCGTCGGGGCGGCCCACGACCACGGCTTCCCTGACTCCGGGGCAGGTCTCGAGCACCGACGCCACCTCCGCCGCCACCACTTTCTCGCCGCCGGTGTTAATCACGTCATCGGCGCGCCCGCGCACCGTGACGCGGCCCGACGCGTCGACGGCACCGAGGTCTGAGGTAATGAACCAGGCACCGTCCAGCGCCGCCGCGGTGAGGCCCGGCTGGCGCCGGTAGCCGGAAAACAGCACGGGGCCGGTGATCCGGAGCCGGCCATCGCCTCCGGTTACCACGGACACGCCATCGAGGGGGACGCCGTCGTACACGCACCCGCCGCACGTCTCGGTCATCCCGTACGTGGTCACCACGGGAACTCCCGCCTGCACAGCCGAGGCGATCAGCCCGGCGGGCGCGGCAGCCCCGCCCAGCAGGACCGACTTGTACGCCGTGGCCCATGGCGCAGGCCGGTGTCCGCCGCCGATCAGGCGCCGCAGCTGCGTGGGGACGATGGAGACGTGAGCGCACCCGGCGGACCCGGCGGACTCCAGCACGCCCGGGTCCGCCCGCTCGGCGACAACGGGGGTCGTGCCCGAGGCGATCGACCGGGTGAGCACCTGGATTCCGGCGATGTGGGTGGCGGGCAGGCAGCACAGCCACCGCTCACCCCGGCCCGCACCGACCCTGGCCAGCGATGCCCGGGCTGAGTGAAGCAGCGCCGACGCGCTGAGCTCCACCCCCTTGGGCTTCCCGGTCGAGCCTGATGTGGCGATGACCACAGCGGTTCCCTCGCCGGCAGGTGCGGCGGGGGTGCCGGGGGAGGCACCCGGCCAGCCGCGGGTGACGCCATCGGCGGTCTCTACGGCACCGGGCGCGAAGGCTTCCAGGATGCTGCGCAGCTGGTCACGGGGGAGGCTTGGGTCTAGCGGCAGGATCGCCGGCCCGCTGCCATCCAGGGCCGCCGCCAGCAGTTCGAGCAACCGCCCCCCGGCGGCAGCCGGGGGCAGCAAGACTGCATGCAAGGGACGCTGTGCCACGCACGTAAGGTTAGAACCTGCTGGAATGGCCCGGTTCTCACGGTGGGCCTGGTTCTCAGGGCGGAGGGTTCAGGAGTGATCGGATGGCAGCAGGCGGGCAAGGATTATTCCGATATCCGTTATGAGACCGCCGAAGGTATCGCCAAGATCACGATCAACCGGCCCGAGGTGCGTAACGCGTTCCGGCCCGCGACGCTGTTCGAGCTGTCCGAAGCGTTCACTGCCGCACGCGATGACCCGGACGTTGGGGTGATCATTCTCACCGGGGCGGGGGAGAAGGCCTTCTGCTCCGGCGGAGACCAGAAGATCCGCGGTGACGACGGCTACGTCGACGACCACGGCGTCGGCCGGCTCAACGTTCTCGACCTGCAGGTGCAGATCCGCCGGACCCCCAAGCCCGTGATCGCCATGGTGGCCGGCTACGCGATCGGCGGCGGCCACGTCCTGCATGTGTGCTGTGACCTGACGATCGCCGCGGACAATGCCGTCTTCGGGCAGACGGGACCGAAGGTCGGATCCTTCGACGGCGGCTACGGTTCCTGGCTCCTCGCCGCGACCGTGGGCCTGAAGAAGGCCCGCGAGATCTGGTACCTGTGCCGCCAGTACGACGCTCAGCAGGCCCTGGACATGGGCCTGGTCAATGCGGTCGTCCCGCTGGCGGAGCTCGAATCGGAGACGGTCCGCTGGGCGCGCGAGCTGCTCGAGAAGTCGCCGCTGGCGCTGCGCATGCTGAAGGGCGCGCTGAACACCGTCACCGACGGCGCGGCCGGGATGCAGCAGTTCGCCGGGGACGC
>DASQVO010000151.1:0-2496 GCA_035640715.1 Streptosporangiaceae bacterium | reverse complement strand
GTCCTGGGCCCGGCCAGGGGCCTGCGTGCGAACCGGTCGGCCTTCATCGTGTCCGCGAGGTCGAGCACTTCGGCCTGCTCGGCCGGGCTCAGGTCATCGTCCCTGAGGAAATGCCGGGGCATTATGCTCTGTCTCCCGCTCATTTCTCCCCCGATGCTGCGGCGTCGTCGAGGATGCGTGGCAGCGCGGCGGTGAACGTCGCGGCCTGCGCCGGGTCGAGTATCAGCGGCGGCGCCAGCCTGATCGCGTTCGGCTGCACGGCGTTGACGAGGAAACCTGCCCGCCGGGCCGCCGCCTCGACGTCGGCGGCCGCCTCCCGCATCAGGACCGCGGCCAGCCACAGGCCGCGCCCGCGCACCCCGGCGAGCAGCGGGTGACTGACCGCCTCGATGCCGACGGCAAGCTGGGCTCCCACCGCGGCGGCCCTTTCGAGCAGGCCGTCAGCCTCGATCGTGGTGAGAACGGCGAGCGCCGCCGCGCATGCGACCGGATTCCCGCCGAACGTGCTGCCGTGATCACCCTTCCCCAGCACGCCGCCGCACTCGCCGAACCCGACGCATGCCCCGATCGGCAGCCCGCCGCCGAGCCCCTTCGCGAGCGTCAGAACGTCCGGCGTGACGCCGTCCGCCTGGTGCGCGAACCAGTGCCCGGTGCGCCCGATGCCACTCTGGATCTCGTCGATCACCAGCAGCGCGCCGGCCTCGTCGCAAGCCTCCCGCGCGGCGCGGAGGTACCCGTCGGGCGGCGGGACGACGCCGGCCTCGCCCAGGCACGGCTCCAGGAACACGGCGGCGCAGTCGGTGCTGGTCGCGGCCCGCAGAGCATCCGCGTCACCGTAGGGAACGAACCGGACATCGACACCGAACGGGCCGAACGGCTCCCGGATCGACGCCTTGCCGGTGAGCGCGAGCGCTCCCATGGTGCGCCCGTGGAAGCCGTTCTCGGCGGCCACGATCACCGGGCGCTGCGGCCCCTGGCGGCGGCGGACCAGCTTGAGCGCGGCCTCGTTGGCCTCGGTGCCGGAATTGGCGAAGAACACCCGTGCGTCGGCGGGACCGTCGCCGGTGCCGAGCAGGGTGAGCAGCCGTTCGGCCAGGGCGATCCCTGGCTCGTGCAGGAACAGGTTGGAGGTGTGCGCGATCGCGTTGACCTGCCTGGTGACGGCCTCGGTGAGCGCCGGGTGGGCATGCCCGAGCGAGCTCACCGCGATCCCGGCGAACATGTCCAGGTACTCGCGCCCGTCGGCATCCCACACCCAGCACCCCTCGCCCCGGGTGAGCGCCACCGGCGGCATCCCGTAATTGGGCATCAGCGCCGCCGCGGACCGCTTCTGCAGCACTTCCGTCGCGCTCATCACGCCTCCTGCGAATCGTCGGGCACGACCATGGTGCCGATTCCCGAGTCGGTGAAGATCTCCAGGAGGACGGCGTGGTGGCGGCGGCCGTCCAGGACATGGGCCTCGGCCACGCCGCCGCGAACCGCGCTCAGGCACGCCTCCATCTTGGGGATCATCCCGGCGCTCAGGCCGGGCAGCATGTCCGCGAGCTCGCCGGCGGTGACCTGGCTGAGGACATCGCCCGTCGGCGGCCACGTCCGGTACAGGCCGGTCACGTCGGTGAGGATCACCAGCTTGATCGCGCCCAGGGCGACGGCCAGCGCGGCCGCCGCGGTGTCGGCGTTGACGTTGTAGACCTCGCCGTCTTGTCCGCGCGCGACGCTGGACACGACGGGAATGCGGCGGTCGGCGATCAGCGCGCGGATCGCACCGGGATCGGTGGCCTGGATCTCGCCGACGAGCCCGATGTCCACGGGCTCGCCGTTCACGACGGCCGTCTTACGGCTGGCGGTGAACAGGTTCGCGTCCTCACCGGACATGCCGACGGCGAACGGGCCATTCCGGTTGATGAGACCGACGATGTCTTTGTTCACCTTCCCGGTGAGCACCATGCGGACGACGTCCATCGTCTCCGGCGTGGTGACCCGCAGCCCCGCCGTGAACGTGGTCTCCAGGCCGAGCCGGTCGAGGTGCTCGGTGATCTGCGGCCCGCCGCCGTGCACGACCACGGGGCGCAGCCCGGCATAACGGAGGAAGACCAGGTCCTGGGCGAACGCGAGGCGCAGTGCCTCGTCGGTCATCGCGTTCCCGCCGTACTTGATCACCACGATCTGGTCGTGGAACCTGACCAGCCAGGGGAGCGCCTCAATGAGCGTCTCCGCCTTCGCCGCCGCGTCGTCATGTCCCGCGCCGCCGTGTCCTGTCATGCCCTCGTGCCGCGCGGCGGCATCCCGTCCGGCGAGGCCGTCCTGCCCCGCGACGCCGGGGACGTGGGCACCCGTTGCCATCATGACGAGTAGGCCGAATTCTCGTGAACGTATTCGGCGGTCAGGTCGGTCGTCAGGATGGTCGCGGTGTTCGGCCCGGCGGACAGGTCGACGGTGATCGTCACGTCCCGCTGGGTCATGTCGACCTTGGACCGCTCGTCCCCAGCGCAGCCG
>DASQVO010000150.1:0-5435 GCA_035640715.1 Streptosporangiaceae bacterium | reverse complement strand
TACGGTCAGCCCCTGGCGCTGCATCTCGAACAGGAACGGGGGCTCGACGATGTCCACGCCGACCGGCTGGCCGTCCAGCCCGGCGTCGGCCAGCATGCCCTTGATCTCCCGGACCGCGGACTCCATCAGGCCGGCGTCCGGAGCGATCGCGCCCCGCAGGCCCAGCATGCCGGCCCGGCAGTTCTCCGGTTCCAGCCACGGCGCGTAGAGCTGGTGATGCCGCGCCGCCGACCCGAAGTCCCACAGCACCGGCTCGCCGCCCCGCGTCAGTAGCGCGTAACGCGTCATCTTGTCGCCGAGCGCGCCGCCGATCCAGGTCTGGGTGACATACCGGATGTTGTAGAAGTCGAAGAGCAGGAAGGCGCCGCACGGGCTGGATTCCAGCGCGCTGCGGGCCCGGCTCAGCCGGTAGTCGCGCAGCCGGCCGAAGTCGACCCGCTGTTCGAAGTCCACCCCGTTGTGGCCGGGGGCGGGCAGTGGACGGCCTTCCGCGATGGTCGTCACCGGTGTTCCCCTTTCCTGGTCGGCGTGAAAAGCGGCCTCACCCGCCGAGGCCGTCGTCCACCTCGACGTTCTCTGGCTTGAGCTCCAGGCCGGCCCGGCGCGCCTGCTCGAGAATCAGCTCGGCGAAGTCGTTGTCCCGGTGTCCCGCGCCGACCGCGCTGGCGACGATCTGCGCCGTCGCCGAGGCGACCGGCATCGGCGCCTCAAGCTCCCGCGCGGCGGCCAGGCCGAGATCGAAGTCCTTCCGCAGCAGGGGCATGGTGAAGGTGGGCGTGAAGTCCAGGTTGACCAGCGCGGGGGACTTGTAGCGGGTGAACGCCGAGCCCATCACCGAATTGTTCAGGAATTCCAGGAACGCGGCGCGGCTGGTGCCGCCCTTCTCGGCCAGCACGGTGATCTCGGACAAGGACTGGATCACAACACCGAGCAGGACGTTGTGGCAGATCTTCACCAGCCGGGCCACGTCGCCCTCGCCGACGTAGGTGACCCCGCGCCCCAGCTGCCGCAGCAGCGGCTCGGCCGCGTGGTAGGCGTCCTCGGGGCCGGAGACCGCGAGGGTGAGGCCACCGGAGCTCACGACCTTCGGGTTGCCGCTCACCGGCGCGGCCAGGAACGCGGTGCCGGCCGTGGCGGCCGCCGCACGGACCTGAGCGGACACCTCGGCCGAGACCGTCGAGGAGTCGATCAGGACACCGGGAGCGGACTCCCCGGTGAGCACCCCGCCCTCACCGCAGGTCACGTCCAGCAGGTCGGCCGAACCGGAGACCATCGTGAACACCACGTCCCGGTCCGCCAGGTCAGCCGGCCGGTCCACCACCGTCGCCCCGGCCCCGGTCAGCGCCTCCGCTTTGGCCCGGGTCCGGTTGTACACCGCGACGTCGGCGCCTGCCCTTAGCAGCCGGATGACCATGGCAGCACCCATCCGTCCCGAGCCGATCCAGCCGATCCGGGTCCCTGGTCCCTCGCTGTTCGCCATATGTCCTCCGCTCATCGGTTACTCCCCCGCAGCAGCGCCGCGGCGTATGCAGTTCGATTGCAGTCGAATCCCACACTTAAAACCGTACAGCTCCCACTTATCACTGCATTGATCAGTAAGAATGTCTTACTGATCAACTGCAATCGATTGTAGGCAACCGATTGCAACTATGCCGCACGCTGGGCGGCCTTGTCAAAGCAGCCGCCGCGGGGTACGCCGGTTCCGCTCCGGTACGGCCATAACGAGGCCCTCGCCGGGGCGCACCGTCTTGGACGACAGCAGGAAATCCGCTGACCTGGCCAGCTGGACTGCGAAGCCCCCGCTAGCTGCAAGGTGCCGCTGCCTCGCTCACGGCGAGCGCGATCCGCGCGTCGTGCGACGGCTGATCGAGGAGAATCCCTGGGCCACCCTGGTCAGCAACGCGACGTCCATTCCGGCCAGCGCCGGCCACACGGGGCCGGTAGGCACTGAGCAGAGGATCACCCAGCAAGAGTGAGCACCGGGAGGTACGGGGTAGGTCCTGAGGGTCAGCCGCGCCCGCAGGGACGGGCCGGTGCCGGGTTGGGGGCGAGGGCATGATCAGAGCCATCCTGAATGTGATCTGGCTGGTGCTCTGCGGGATATGGATGTCGGGGTGCACATCGTCCCCCCGGACCGGGCTTTCCTGTGAGCGGGGCGCCGGCCCGCGCTAAGCCGCACGCCCGGCTTGGTGATTGGGCATCGGGGGCACCCGTATACAGCCTGATCACCGCCCGCGCGCTGGGCTGATCACAAACGTAGCCACTCCAGGATCCAGAAGGTGAATCTCATGGCCGCCGAGCATCCACGGCCCGCGTCCCAGCCGCTGACGACCATGGACCAGGTCCGGAAGCTCATGCGCCCGGATGTGGCCTGGCAGCCTGTGGACGGGTACCTCGACACCCTGGCCCGGGAACCCGTGCCAGCCAGCCGCGGAGCCCAGTCGCTGTGGCAGACCAGCTTCGGTTCAGATCTGTGGCGCCGCATCCAGCCGGCCCTGGCGTCCTCTCTGGTGCCCAGCTACCGCTCGGTCGCCCGGCAGCTTCAGCTCACGCCGGGGAACATCGTGGTCGATGTCGGCTGCGGGCCCGGCAACGTTACGGTCACTCTCGCCGACGCCGTAGCCCCCGGCGGCCTGGCCGTAGGGGTGGACATGTCGGCCCCGATGCTGGTGCACGCGGTCGGCCAGGCCAGGCCGAACATGGGCCTGGTGCGCGGGGACGCCGAGCACCTCCCGCTGCGCGAGGCCAGCGCCGACGCCGTCTGCGCCACCGCGGTGATCATGCTGGTCGCCGATCCCGCCCGGGCGCTGGCCGAAATGACGCGGATCCTCAGGCCAGGAGGCTGGCTGCTGGTCATGGCTACCTGCTGGCCCACAGGCCTCACCGCACCGCTGACCAGGCCGCTGACCAGCCTGCTGGGGCACATTGCCCACGCCCGCATGTTCAGCCCGGACGACATCCCCGGCATGCTCGACCGGCTCGGCTACGACCGTATCCACAGCCATGTCCGGGCCAACATGGTCATTGTCCGCGCCAGGAAAGCACGCGATCCAGGCTGATCTGCCGCGGTCACGATTCTGCCGCGGTCACGATCGAATGCGCCGACAGCACTGCGGCCGCGGAGATGACGGTCATCTCCGCGGCCGCAGTGCCCGGACCGCTAAGCCGTCCCGCGGTCGGAGCGGAAGAGTTCGTAGGCGCCTGGAGTTGCGGCAGGCTCGGCTGCGATCATCACAGCAGGCCGCCGAGCAGTCCGCCGACGCCGCCAACGAGGCCGCCGACCAGGCCTCCTTGACTTCCGCTGCCGCCGGTGCTCCCTCCACTGGTCCCGCTCGTGCTCCCGCTGGTGCCCCCTCCACCGGAGGTGCTGCCGCCGCCCGTGCTCGAGCTGCCGCCGCCCGTGCTCGTGCTGCCGCCGCCGGTGCTCGTGCTGCCGCCGCCGGTGCTCGAGCTGCCGCCGCTGCTCTTGCTGCCGCCGCTCGTGCTCGTGCTGCCGCCGCTGCTCTTGCTGCCGCCGCTCGTGCTCGTGCTGCCGCCGCTGCTCTTGCTGCCGCTGCTCGTGCTGCCACCGCTCGTGCTCGCGCCGGTGCCACCCTGGGGTGCTGACGACGACGCCGGCGCTGAGGTCCCAGCCGCGGACGAATGCGTGCCGTAACGCGTCACCGATGACGATGGCACCGCGGGCAGTTTCCGGTGCTTACCCACATACCCGGCGGCGTGGTGCTGGACCGTCGTTACGGTCTCCGGCACCGACGAGGTCGGCACGCCCGCCGACGTCGGTGTGGCCGCACCAGGTGACAGGGCAGGCGGCGTGAGAGGGATAACGCCGAGCATGCCCGCGCTGACGCCCGTCCCCACGACCGCGGCGGCCGTCAGCGCGGCCACGCCCGCACGGTTCCTGGTACCGGTCCACACGCGTTCCGCCAGCCCTGCCGCGCCAGCACTACCGGCAGGCCCTGAGAGATCCCCGGGGCTGCGGCGAAGCTTGCTGTACTTGGCAGAGTGCCGGCCAACCGCGCCGTCACGCGCTTCCTGACCCGCGCGAAGTCCGGCCCCGTAGCCGCCACGCTGGCCCGGCCTGGAGGCATCCGCGCAGATCACGTCCACAACGTCGTCAAAGTAGCCGTAGCCATACCATTCAGCGGGCTGGTCGCGATCATCGCGCAACTTCGCGAGCCACTCCTGCTGGGCTGGCCACTCCTGCTGGGCTGGCAGGTCATCGTCGAGCATGCTGCACCTGCTCTCTTTCGGTAGGTGAGCCTGTTAGCGGGAAACTGGCATCTCACACCAGGACGTACCCTACCGATTAGTAGGCGCAATTGCGCGGACATCCACGATTTTTCAATAAATAACATGTGGCGCCGGGGCCACAAGCTTCTCAAGCCGAGGCCTGAGACCCGGTTATCGCGGTGGCGGCCGCCGGGCAGTGATCACCGGGACGGTGATACCAGGCCTGCCTCGTAGGCGGCGATGAAGAGCTGGACCCGGTCGCGGGCGCCGAGCTTGGCGAGCATGGGTTTCCTTCGCGCTCCGGCCGCTCGCCGCAATCGTCCTCGCCACGATCGCTACGCATCACCGTGACGTGTGAGCGCCACATCCCTGGGAGCGCTTACTGATCCCGGTTAAGCCGTTAGTCACTGTCAGTGCCGGGTAGGTCACTTAATAGCGATGACATGAAAGGGGGATCATGGCCACTGTCACAAGCCCACTGGCGGATGACGCGCAGAAGATCACTGGGGACGCCCTGCAGGGCTCGCTGGTTGACCTGATTGACTTGTCCCTGCTGGCAAAGCAGGCGCACTGGAACCTGACCGGACCTAATTTCCGGCCACTGCATCTAATGCTTGATGAGGTAGTAGAACTGGCCCGCGATCAGCTGGACATCATGGCCGAACGCGCGATCTCCATCGGCGTGAATCCTGACGGCCGGGCGGCCACGATCGCCAGGGACACCGAGATAGAACAGCTTGACGCTGGCTACATCACGGACGAGCAGGTCGTCAGCACCTTCACGGGCATCCTCGCCGCGATCGGTAAGCGGTTCCGTGAGCGGCTGGGCTCCGTCACGGAAGTCGACCCGGTGACAGAGAACCTGTTCGAGGACACGCTGCACGGGCTGGAGAAGATGCACTGGATGTTCCAGGTTCAGGTCCAGAAGTAGCAGCCGCGAAGTCAGGCCACGGCCGCGCTGCGCGGGCACGCCGCAAGCAGGTGTTCATCGGCGTGCCCGCGCAGCGCGCGCTCATAGGGCCAGCAGAATTCCGGGAGGTGCGCGCGGACCGGGCCGTTAGCCGGGGAGCGGGAGTTCGGCGTGCAGGGACGTGCCCGCCCCGGCCGGGCTGTCGATGGTGATCGTGCCGCCGAGTGCCTCGACGCGGTCTTTCAGCCCGACGAGGCCGGAGCCCCGGGCCGGGTCAGCACCGCCGGCCCCGTCG
>DASQVO010000149.1:0-12407 GCA_035640715.1 Streptosporangiaceae bacterium | reverse complement strand
GGCCAGCCAGCGCCGCGAAGGCAGCCACCTCTATCACCCCGGCAACGATCCCCGCCGTGGTGCGGACTTCCCTGAACCCGAACAGGCCGATCCACAGGGACAGGAGGTAGCCGCCCAGGGTGGCCAGGGCGAATCCGGCACCCGCCGCCGCGGCGAGCCAGTTGCCGAAGGCCAGCACCAGCGCGCCGAGGGCAAAGGCCACGATCACCTGAAGCAGGAACAGCCAGCCGATCGTCGGGATCGACCGGTAGCCGGTCAGGTACAAGTCAAGGTGAATCGCGGCGGTCGCGACCAGCAGCCCGCCGCCGGCCAGCCGGAGGGCGAGCCGTGCCAGGGCGCGTGGCCCGGCCGCGTCTGCTGAGTGACCATGCCTATGCCGCGGCGACCGCCCGGCCGGCTCCGGCCGCTCAGTACCCGCCGCCACCGGAACGTGATGACGAGGCCGGGGGCATCGTCATGGGGGTGGAAACGGTCACCTCATACCACAGCCCGCCGTTCGCGTTGAGCTTGTTGCCCTTCGCCTGACCCGGGGCGGTGTCGCCGATGAAGGTGTACAGCGGATGCCCGTTGTAAGTTGCCTCGACCGACCCGTCCGAGCGCTTGATCGTGCCCAGCTTGCCGGTCACGCCCGGGCCCGCGGTCGCTGGTCCCTTCACCGGCGGCCAGGCTTTCGCGCACACCCCGTAGCACCTCGATGTGGTCGCCGTGTCGGGGGCGAACCAGTACAGCGTATAGCCCTGGGCGTTGGTGAGCACGGTCGCGCCGCCGATCTTGGCGGTCTTCAGGGCCGGGCCGGATGAGGTCGCGCCCGGGGCAGAGGAGGCGCTGGCCATTGGCCGGTGGCTCGGGCTTGTTGCGCTCGGCGTCGATGAGCTGCCGCACGCCGCGGCCGCGAGCGCGACGGCTGCCAGCCCGGTAGCCGCGAATGTTCCTTTACGCATCGCGTCTCTCCATTCGGAGGCGGAACTTACTGCATACCCCTGGCACGAGACGGCACGCCGGTTCGTTCAGCTCCGGCCGGAAATTTCTCCAGGCAGGCTGCCAGGGTAGAACAGCAGTTCGTAACAAGCTGGCGCCCAAAGATCAGGATGAAAAGGGCTCAACATGCACGTGAAGGCAGAGATTCGGGGAACACGTGCGTTACATGGCGGATACGCCAGCGCGCGCACGGTCACACGCACGCCGAGGGGAGCACGACACTATGGATTTCGGCATCGGACTACCAGCGCTGCGCCCCGACCCGGACCTCTCGATCGCGGACTGGGCCAGACGCGCCGAGGAGCGCGGCTTCGCCACGCTCGGCACTATCGACCGTGTGGTCTATGACAACTACGAGCCGCTGACCGCGCTGGCTGTCGCGGCTGGAGTCACCTCCCGCATCCGGCTGACCACGAGCGTCCTGCTGGCCCCGTTGCGCGCCAACCACGCGCTGTTCGCCAAGTCCGCCGCCACGCTCGACCGCCTGTCCGGCGGCCGGCTCGTGCTGGGGCTTGGCTCCGGCATCCGTGAGGACGACTTCAGCGCGAGCGGGGTCGATTTCCGGCGCCGCGGCAAGCTGCTGGACGCGCTGCTCGAGCGGGCCACCCGGCAGTGGCAAGACCGCAGCGGTATCGGACCGCACCCGGCCACGGCTGGCGGCCCCCCACTGCTGTTCGGCGGGTTCACCGAGCCCGCGCTGCGGCGGATGATCACCTACGGTTGCGGCTGGATCGGTGGCGCCTCGGGCGTGGCGGACTTCCGGGGCTTCGTCCCGCAGGTCAGGCAGGCGTGGCAGGACGCGGGCAAGGCGGGCGCGCCCCGGCTGGTGGGGACCGCGAACTTCTCGCTGGGCCCGGACGCCGAGCAGCGCCTGCGCACCCGCCTCCTGGACTACTACGCCTTCGCTGGCTCCTACGCCCAGAAAAGCGCCGAAGCCGGTCTGACCACGCCCGAACAAGTGGCCCGCGAGGTCGCTGCCTACGAGGAGGCGGGCTGCGACGAACTCATCCTCTTCCCCAACGGCGGCGGCCTGGAACAGGTGGACCTGCTCGCCGACGCGGTGGGGCTGTGACCGCCATCGGGAAGCGGGTCGGACCATGCTGTGAACAATGCTGCATCGGTCGCTGACCGGCCGCTAGCATGCCTGTCCGACGGGCCCCGGCTCTTGGCGTTATAGGTGCAAGCCGCCAGTGGCGTCGATGATTTGGCCGGTGATCCAGCGGGCGTCGTCGGAGGCGATGAACGCCACGATGCCGGCGATGTCCTCCACCTGGCCGAGTCGGTTAAACGCGGACATCCCCGTGGCCTGGGCGAAGACCTCCGGGTTGCTCAGCACCTCCGCAGGCATATCGGTATCCACGAAGCCGGGCGCCACCGCGTTGACGGTGATCCCGCGATCGGCGACGCCCTTGGCGAGGGTGAGGGTGAAGGTGTTGATCGCGCCCTTGGTGAGGGAGTAGGCGATGAATTCCGGGAAGGCGACCCGAGTCACGCAGGAGGAGATGTTGATGATCCGGCCGCCGTCCCGCAGCCGCTTCAGTGCCTCCTTGGCCAGGAAGAACGGCGCCTGCACGTTGACCGCGACGACCTTCTGGAACTCCTCGGGGGTGACCTTGTCGATCAGGCTGAACAAGCCCATGCCGGCGTTGTTGACGAGAATGTCCAGGCAGTCAGCCTGCTTGTCGAACTCGGCGAAGAGCCTTTCCGCATCCCCGTCCACTCCGAGCTGCGCGCCGATGACGAACGAACTGCCGCCATCCGCCTCGATCGACGCGGCCGTCTCCTCGGCCGCCTTCGCGTTCTCCCCGTAGTGCACGGCGACCCGGGCCCCGTCCCGGGCCAGTCGCCGCGCAATCCCCCGGCCAATCCCCCGGCTCGACCCCGTGACCAGCGCTGTCCTGCCAGTGAGCGTGCCCATAACGCGGCTCCCTTTTTGTATCGGTAACGAAGGATTTAGAAGGCGCGATGACCCCCGCCGCCAGCTCCGGCCGCGCCGCGTGGCACCCGCCCAGGGGGAGCGTGGGTTATCTGCGGTGTGTGGGCGCGGCCCATGACCTGCACCTAGCGTCACGGTCCCTCGGTACCGCCGGGCGATGACAGGGCCGTTCGCCCCGGTCGTAGGGGACGTTGGCCTTGGGCCGCGGCGATCCCGACGAGTCCGAACAGCGCCACCCCGGTCAGCGCATAGGCCAGCCGCCGCCGGGCGAGCACGCCGAGGCCGAAGACTCGGCCACCAGCCATCCGGATCATCACGAAACGTCAGCAGCACCCGCCCGAAGCGGCAACAGCGAGTGCTTACGATTGGGTGTTACGTGGCGAGGGCGCGTTCCCCGCCGCAATGAGCACCCGTTCAAGAACATCCCGCGGTACAGGGTGGCCGGGGAAGGCCCGCTTGCAGTGTCGGCTGGTGATGACGGGCAGGAACTCCTCATTCATCGCGGCCGGACCCAAAGAACAGGCGGTCGGACTCCAAGGAACAGCATGAATGGCACGGACCGGAGGAGATGGGGTGGCCACCATCGGCATGGCCGGCGTGATGTCGGTACTGGACACCGATCCCAAGAGCGAAGCACTTCTGAGCCGGGTCAGGGAGGTCGCGAGCGCGTGTGCGCGGCGCGCCGATCACTACGACCGCGCGGCACAGTTCCCCACCGGGGATTTCGATGATCTCTTCGCCGCCGGCTTGCACGCGCCGACCGTGCCGCAAGACTACGGCGGGCTTGGCATTGGGCCGTTGCGTGGCGATGCGCTGACGCTGTGGCTGATGACGAAGGAACTCGCCAAGGCGGATCTTTCTCTCGGCCGTTGCTGGGAAGGGCACACCAATTCGCTGCTCCTCATCGACGCGATGGGCACACCGGAGCAGAAGCGGCGGTGGTTTGAGGGTGTGGTCGAGCGGGGTGAGAGATGGGTCGCGTGGAGCGGCGAGCCGCAGACGCCCAAGCCGGGTGAGCAACAGCGGTTCGGGACCAGCATCACCCGGGCGGATGGTGGCTGGATACTGAACGGCAGTAAGGTGTTCGCCACCAGTGCCACCGGCGCACAGTGGGCGATCCTCCTGGTCAGCACCGCCGGGCCAGGCGGTGCCCGGCACCCGGGGGCCAGCCAGGAAGCCCTGCTGATGCTGGCCTGCGACCTGTCCGACCCCTCCGTGCAGGTGGATGACTCGTGGTGGGATCCAATCGGCATGCGCGCCACCGTCAGCCATCTGGTCAGGTTCGACAAGACCCACCTGCCCGACGGCAACGTGATCGGGACTCCCGGCGCCTACCTGCGTGAGGGATGGCAGACCGCGTTCATCCCGCACTATGCGGCGAGCTTCCTCGGTGCGGCTGAAGCCGCCCGTGACTACGCGGTGGCATACGCCAAGCAGCAGGGCAAGGCCAGCGACCCCTATGTCCAGCAGCGTGTCGGCAGCATGGCCGTCAACGTGGAGTCCGCCCATCTGTGGCTGCGCCATGTCGCGCGGATGTGGGACACCGGCCGCCGTGACGATGCGCGGCTGGCCGGCAGCAGGGCGCGCCATGTGGTGGAACATCTCGCTCTTGAGACGGTCGACCATTGCATTCGCGCCT
Source organism: Streptosporangiaceae bacterium (assembly GCA_035640715.1). GTDB lineage: Bacteria > Actinomycetota > Actinomycetes > Streptosporangiales > Streptosporangiaceae > DASQVO01. The sequence goes on along the minus strand of DASQVO010000149.1, from coordinate 7,854 downwards.
GCGGGGCGCGCAGTCTCATCCGGCCGAGCCCGGTCGAGCGTATCCTGCGGGACCTCACCTTCTACGTCCGTCACGACAACGACGATCACATCCTCGCGACGATTGGCCGGGCGGTGCTGGGCCAGACGCACGACGCGTCGTTCCACAAGCCGTGACCGCAGGTCCGCACCCGGCGTGCGCGCCCGGCCTGGTCCGGTCGGCGCGCGGCCTGGCTCAGCGCCGGCAGTCCTTCACGCCGGCGGCGCGAGGGCGCGACCGGGCCTGGCATGGCCAGTCCGATTCCCCACCGGGGCACTGAACCGTCCCCCTACTGAACGACTCCGGGTTCGTGCACACCTCCGGGTCCATCGGCCACCAGGACGGTGGCGACCAGGATTGCGACGGCGGCAGCGGGGCGGCAAATGGCGAGGCCGAATGGCACGTTAATGGCACGAGCGCGGTGCGGCTGCCGCTGGTGCGGGAGCTGCCGAGGGCCGGAATCCAATCAAGCCAGCTTGACGTATTCTCGGTCCGTGGGAAGCAAGGAGTCTGCCCTGGCCACGGTTTCGCAGGATTTCCTGCAGCTGGCTGGGCATCCGGTGCGGTGGCGGCTGCTGCGGGAGCTTGCCCGCAGCGACCGCCGGGTCGGTGAGCTGACGGGATTGCTGGGCCAGCCGCAGAATCTGCTGTCCTACCACCTGGGCAGGCTGAGGGCGGTGGGCCTGGTCTCGGCGCGGCGCAGCTCTGCGGATGGCCGTGACTTCTATTACAGGGCAGAGGTGGGCCGGTTCGCTGACTTGCTGGCCACCACCGGCCGGTCACTGCATCCGGGCCTGCGGCTCGATCCGGCCGCGCCGGTGCTTGACGGGCCGTTGCCGGGTGCTCCGCTGGCACGGCTGCTGTTCCTGTGCACAGGCAACAGCGCCCGGTCGCAGATGGCCGAGGCGATGGCAGAGGCACGCTCGGATCACCGGGTGCGGGCATGCAGCGCAGGCAGCCACCCCAAGCCGCTGCACCCGAACGCGGTAAGGGTGATGGCCGAGCGGGGCATTGACCTGGGCACGCGGAGGCCCAAGCACCTGAGCGTGTTCACCGCTGAGCGGTTCGACTACGTGATCACGCTGTGCGACAAGGTTCGGGAAGTGTGCCCGGAGTTCCCCGGCCACCCCGGCTACATCCACTGGAGCATGCCCGACCCTGCCGCCGACGGCGCGGAGGACACCTGCCCCTCGTTCCGGCGGGTCGCCGCCGACCTTGATACCCGCATCGGCTACCTGCTGGCCACCATCGCCGCATCAGGCCGGGACGGGCAGTAATCGTGCCAGCCTGACGGACGAGCGTGCGCCGACGGGAATACTGGGCCCAACATCGGTCGCCTCGGACATGGCGGGGGAGACCCCGTTCGGCCACTCCGTCTACGACGAGCCCACAGGGCCGAACGCGCCGCTTGTCTTTCTCATTGCTAAGATGCATCAAGTTATTTTGATGGAGTTACCCGGGAGGTGGGTGCGGGTGACGGTCCTGCTGACATCGCCCTCGGCTATGCCATCACCTGGCTCGTCGCCGCCACCACCGGCGCCCACACCGTCCTCGTCGGCCACTGAGGCACACGACCTGACGGCACGCCGGGTTGATCGATCAAATTAGATTGATGTACTGTCCGTATGTGGAGCCAAGCACGCAGCTCGCGCCGCCAATATTCATGCGGGTGGCGGACGTCGCGGCCGGGGTCTCCCGGCTCCGCGCGGCCGGCGTGCACTTCCGCAACGACATCGTCACCGGTCCCGGCGGGAAGCAGATCCTGGTCGAGGAGCCCGCAGGAAACGTGGTCGAGCTGTCCGGGCCCGCCGCCATCACCCGGCCCGGCTCGTGAAGCCGGCCGCGCCAGCCCGGGCCGGCCCGGCAGCACCCCCGGCGCCCTCACTGGGGACGGTGCTGCGGGAATGGGGACGGATCGGCTGCATCGGATTCGGCGGGCCGCCCACCCACATCAAACTGTTGCGCGAGCTGTGCGTGGAACGGAAAGGCTGGCTGGACGGCAGGGAGTTCGAGGACGCCATCGCGGTCTGCAACCTGCTGCCCGGCCCAGCCTCCACCCAGCTCGCCATCTTCTGCGCGTGGCGGCTGCGCGGGCGTACCGGGGCGCTTATCGGCGGCGCCGCGTTCATCATCCCCGGCCTGATCGTCATCCTCGCCCTGTCGGCCTTGTTCCTCGCCAAGGCGCCGCCGCTGTGGGTGCCCGGGGCTGGCGCGGGTGCGGGCGCCGCGGTCCCCGCCGTGGCCGTCAACGCGGGCACGTCCCTGATCGGTGCGAGCTGGACTAACCGCCGCAGCACAATCCGCTGGCTCATCTACCTGTGCGCCGGGATCGCGGCCGCGGCTACCATCGGCGTCTGGCTGGTGCTGGTCCTGCTCGGCTGCGGAGCCACTGAGCTGATCGCCCAGCTGGCTGCCCGCGGCGATGCAGGGCGTCTGCGGGGGATCCTGGCCGCCCCGGTCGCGGTGGCCGGCGTGACCGGCGGCGTCCTGGCCTCGGTGGCCTGGGTGGCGTTCAAGGCCGGCGGCCTGTCCTTCGGCGGCGGGTTCGTGATCATCCCGCTCATGCAGGCCGACGCGGTCGGCCACTACCACTGGATGACCGGCGCACAGTTCCTCAACGCCGTCGCCCTGGGCCAGATCACCCCCGGCCCCGTCGTGCAGACCGTCGCCGTCGTTGGCTACGCCGCCGCCGGGCTCATCGGCGGGATCCTCGCCTCCGCAGTCGCCTTCGCCCCGTCCTTCGTGTTCGTCCTGGCCGGCGGACCGCGCTTCGGCCGCATCCGCGGCGACCACCGGGCCCGCGCCTTCCTGGGCGGAGCCGGTCCCGCCGCGATCGGCGCCATCCTCGGCTCAGCCATCTCCCTGGCCCGCGCGCTGACCCATCCCTGGCAGTACGCCGTCCTAGCCGCCGCCCTCCTGCTGCTGCTCCCGCTCCGTCGCGGCGTGGTGCTGACCCTGCTCGCCGCCGCAGCCGTCGGGATCTTGATAGCGCTGACCGCCGGGACCATGGCGCCCTGACTCAGCAGCGCAACCACCCGAAAAGGACAACGGCCAGAGATCACGAAGGCGTGCCGGTAAGCCGGACCGCTTGTGAAGTTCAGAGGAGGACACCGTCCCATCGCGTCGGCATCACCGCCGTAGCTGGGACTGCCTGGTGAGCGCGGCGCGTGCCTCGGCGAGTGTCTGGTCAAAGCCTGGCAGGGTAACATCCGGCAGATGCGAAAACGGCCCATGGGCTGGGGTTTCCCCTGAGCTGTGGGCCTTTTTGTTGTCCCGCCGTGTGTCAGCGCGGGCGCCGTAGGTGCTGGGTAGCGGAGGGCGAGGGCGCATTGCTGCGCCCCCGCCCCCCTTCAGCCGGTGTGCCACTTATCGCGGCATCGGGCTATAGCTGCCCGCGTGGGCGGGCAGGCTCTGCGGGCGTCAGGTGGTCACCACCACCAGCAGCAGGGCCAGCCCCAGCCGCCCCAGCCGTGACCGCCCCAGCCCCAGCCGGGCCAGCCCCAGCCGCCCCAGCTGGCCTTCGAGGGGTGGCTGACTGTCGAGACGTGGCTGACTGTTTGCACGTGAGCCGGGTGCGCCGTGGCCGCGTTCGCCGCGGCCGGCGCGAGCATCATTGCCCCGCTGGTGGTCGCTGCCGCGGCAGCAAGTCCGATTGCCCGCTTCATTGATGTGGCATTCATGACAAGAATCCCCTCTTCCTGTCGGTGTTGCCGATGCCCGGGGTGGACCGCCCACCCCGGCGCACCGGGGTGGACCGCCCACCCCGGCGCCACGGGGTGGACCGCCCACCCCGTGGCTCCGCGCTTCTCGCGCGGCCCCGGCCTTCGTCCCTAGCTGTCCGGCGGACGGAAGGGACTATTCGTGCCGGACGCGAGCCCCTGTGCCCAGCGAAATCCATGGTCATGCCACGTTCTGATGTGACACCCATGTGACACCGATCACATTTAGTAATTATCTGAATACGGAACGAAACGGACCGGACGCCGCGAAACCGCCTCCCGCCTGCGCCGCCCGGTGGGCATCTCGGTTCATCCGTCGAGCCCGACGGTTTCACAGGTCGTGCGCATCAGTAGTCCTGGCCCGTAGGCACCCGCGTCTCGGTCAAGATCTTCGCGATCGACTCCGAAAACCAGCGGTTCAGCCTGGCCACGGACTGAGTAAGCGCTGATCCGGGGGGAAGCTGAATCCCACCGCATTATCACGGCCCTTGCACCCGACCCCCGGAAGGGGGCCACGATGCGCGTGAACATCTCCAGGATCCAGCGCCGGGTACCCGGATCCGCGCCCTGGCACCGGCAGGCCCCTTGCGACTGCTGCATCCCAAGGTCCCGTGGCCAAGGCGGTGTGACGGGATGAAGATCGTGTGCGTGGGCGGAGGCCCGGCGGGACTGTACGTCGCGATCTCGGCGAAGCTGCGGGACCCCGGGCACCAGATCACCGTCCTGGAGCGCGATCCGCCCATGGCCACCTACGGCTGGGGCGTCGTCTACTGGGAGCCCATGCTGGACATGCTGCACCGCAATGACCCGGAAAGCGCCCGGGAGATCAGCGCGCGCTCCGTGCTGTGGCAGGACCAGCAGATCCGTGTCCACGGCGCCGATCAGGAGGGGACTGCGTTCTTCGCCGGCTACGGATACAGCATGGGCAGAGCAGCCCTGCTGGACCTCCTGTCCCGGCGTGCGTCAGAGCTCGGGGTGAAGATCGACTACGGCTGCCAGGTCCAGGAACCCTCCGGGATACCCGAGGCCGATCTGGTTGTGGCGGCCGACGGCGCTGGCAGCCGGATCCGCAAAGTGCACGGCGAGCACTTCGGCACCCAGATCCAGCCCGGCCGCAACCCCTACATCTGGTTCGGTACGGACAAGGTGTTCACCAGCTTGGTGTTCTGCTTCGAGCAGACCTCCGCCGGGTGGATCTGGTTCTATGCCTGCCCGTCGTCTGGGGGAATCAGCAACTGCATCGTGGAGTGCTCCCCGGAGACCTGGCGAGGGCTGGGCCTTGACCAGCTCGGCGCCGAAGACGGGGTGCGGCTGCTGGAGAAGATTTTCCATGGCCCGCTCGACGGTCATTCCCTGATCAGCAGCTCGCGTGGCGAGCCGGCGCGGTGGCAGACCTTCGCTCAGGTGAGCAACCAGACGTGGTACCACGGCCGCACCGTGCTGGCCGGCGACGCCGCCCACACCACCCACTTCACGCTGGGCTCGGGCACATGGCTGGCGATGACCGACGCCGTCGTGCTCGCCCACAGCCTGTCGCAGTACCCAGACGTAGACGACGCCTTGCGGGAATACGACCAGCACCGGCGCGCCGAGCTGGCCCGCATCCAGGCGGCAGCCCGCGCCAGCATGGCCTGGTACGAGGACCTTGATCGTTACCTGGCCTACGGCCCGGTGTCCTTCGCCTACGCCCTGTCCGTACGCCATGGCAACCATTCGCCATGGCGCTACCGGCGCCACCTCGCCACCCAGTTCGCCGCCGTGCGCAGCCTGCGGCGGGCCTGCAACTCCGGCCAGCGCTGGTACCTGGCCCGGCGCCGCGGGAAAGCGGCACCCGGGGCCTTGGGCATGTCCCGCCCTACCCGGATATGACAGCCATGCCTCAACTGCCCGCCCGCGAGGCAGACCACTTGCGCTCGCGGCGCATCTTCTCGATCCGGTCGACCAGACGACCAGGGGTAGCGGCCGGCTGCCGGTGCGGGGCCGAGGACCGGTCAAGCAGTCCTAACTCGCCGTAGCGGCGGTAACGATTCACCCACTTCGTCGCCGTCGCTCGCGGTATCCCCATCTCCGCGGCAACATGCGCGACCGGGCGGGTGCGACAGCGCTCGATGAGTCTGCGGCGCCCTTCCGGGGTGAGCGGGGCGTTGCGGTGAGTCATGCGGCCCAGACGTCTTCGGCCACCGCGGCGGGCTCAGGGTCGGACAAGTGTGTCCGTTTGGGCAGCAAGAGCGGGGTGGCGAGCAGGAGAACGCCAGACATGGTGATCGCGGCGAGCGGGCTGGTGAGTGTGGCGAGGACGCCCCAGATCACCATCAGGGTGGCCTGTACGAGTTTGATGCTGACAGTCCATGTGCTGAGGACTTGGGCGGCATGATCCGCGGGAGTCCGTTGCAGGCGTTCTGTGGCGTAGATCGGGTTGAAGATGCCCATGCACGTGATCAGTAGGCCCTCGACGATGATCACGGTGAGGAGTCCGGGGATGCCGGGATGGATGAACGCGAGACCGAGCGGGAAGAGCGATCGCAGCCAGCCGGAGACGGTCATCACCCGTTGCCGGCCGTAACGCTTCACGAGGCGTGCGGAAAGGCGGGCGCCCACGAAGCCGCCGAGTGCCGGGATGCCGAAGGCAAGACCGTATTGTCAGGCCGGGAAGTGGTACTGGCCCAGCAGGAGGACGGACAGGAGCGGGACGGTGGCCATGATCAGGCCGCCGACCAGGATTGAGTTGAGGAACAGGCGCCGTAGTGCGCGGTCGCGGAGGATGAACCGCCAGCCGCCAAGAAGGTCGGCTCCGCGCAACCTGGTGGCCCGGTCGCGGGGGGCCGCTGCCGACAACGTCATGGCCAGCAACAACTAGCGGCTATCTGCTGGGCCGATGTTCCAGGCCTGTCGTCCTGCATCGTCGTTGACTTCCGGCTTGGCAGCAGTGCTGGCAGCAGCCCTGGCGACTTGCAGAGGCTGTGGCGTGCCCGCGCCCCGCGCACCGACCAGACGCTACGCCCACTGCGTGACCTGGACGCCGTCGACGAGTAGCCGACGACACCCGATCGCTACCTGGACCAGTACTGGTCAGTTGTTGCTGAACGCTGGGGAGCCTAGCTCCGCCGGGCGTCCTTGACGAACACGATCCCGTCATTGCCGGCCAGGTGCGCCGGGTCCAGCGGGGAGTAGCCGTACCAGGGGGACACGCGGGGGGCGGGCGTCGCGTCGGCGAGGGCGGCGGCCAGCCGGCGGGCGTCGACGACGTATCGGTCCTCCGGGAGCGCGTACAGAAGCCCTTCGATGGTGCCCGGAGGTGGGGTTTCCACACCGTGGTGGCGGATCGTGCCGAGGGCCGTGGCCATGAAGGCGTAACCCTCGCCTAGGCGGGCGCTGACGATCGCGCCGGCGCTCCACCATTCCAGCGGCAGGTCGCCCATCCGCATCGTGCTCTTGTCCCGCTGGAGATGCCCGTTGTGGGCGTGCACCAGCGTCGGGCCCCGTTCGGCGAGGGCGAGCAGGTTGGCGGCCATCATCGAGTCCCGCACGCCCAGTAGCCGTGCCATGCGGCTCGGTGACGTGTCGGCCATCCAGAAGTGGTAGCGCAGCAGCCCGGTGGCGGTACGACCGTACAGGCGTGCCCGGTGCCAGTCCTCCCGTGAGGACGCCGCGATCAGGTGTGGCGTCTGCGCGTCGAGCAGGGCCACCAGATCATCGGCGAGCAGCCGCAGCTGTTTGGCGTCGGGCGTCTGCCCCACGGACTGGGACGGGTCCATCATCGCGGCGGGATTGGTCCACCGGTCGTCAGCGCCGAGCAGGCGGTCGAGCGTTTCCGCGGTGCAGGGGAGCAGGTCGGCGTCCACCCAGGCGGTGAGGTAGGCGTGGAGTGCGGTGAGGGCCTGCCGAGGGCTCGCGGCGCCGGTGATCTCCAGCGGGCCGTCGAAACCGCGGAACCGCAGTTGCTCGGACGCGGGCCGGCCGTCGTTGTACGCGCGCATCCAGCGCACCAGCTCGCGGTTGCCCGGGTAGGCGCCCCACCCGTGGCTGAAGCCGCGCTCCATGACCTCGTCGAGGGTGCCCGTACCCGAGGTGACGTATTCGTCCACGACCAGGCCCATCATGCAGTCGCTCTCGATCG
>DASQVO010000148.1:0-2748 GCA_035640715.1 Streptosporangiaceae bacterium | reverse complement strand
AGACCCCTGGCTCAGCATCGAAGCAATGATCACCCGGCGTAACCCGGACCCGGCCTATCCCGGCACGCTGGCCGCTGACCAGGCCCTCGACCTCACCACCGCACTCGAAGCCCACACCGTCAACGCGGCCCAGGCCATCGGTCTCTCCCAGGAAACCGGGCAGCTGCGGGCCGGCCTTTCCGCGGACTTCATCATGCTGGACCGCAACCTCTACCGCATACCGGCCGAGCAGATCCACAACACGCGTATCCAGCAGACATGGTTCGCCGGACGCCTCGTGCACGAAGCCGAACCCGCGTGAGCGGCGGGCGCCGCTCAGCTTTCAGGCCAGCACGCACTTGACGAGGGCCGGTCCAAACGCCCGCTCGCCTGCGATTGCTCAGGTTCCGCAGAACCCGCACGCGTGGGCCGCATCAACGAGTGTTTACCGCCCGTTTCACGGTTCTGGCCTGCCGAGACCGTGACCAGCGCAAGGATGGTGTCATGCCGTGGATCGAGCTCGAGGGTGCCGCCAATGTCCGTGACCTGGGCGGCATGCCCACTGAGGACGGCGGCAAAACCGTCGGTGCCAGACTGCTGCGCAGCGACAACCTGCAGGAACTGTCGCCCTCTGATGTCGTAAGGCTGGTCCGCGACATCGGCCTGACCACCGTCGTCGACCTGCGTAGCTCGGCTGAGCTGGCGTCCGAGGGCCCGGCGCCGCTCGACAGCGTCGCGGGCGTACGGCACGTTCATCACCCGGTGCTGCCCGAGCGGGGATCTGCCACAGACGTGGTCGCCGATGTCCTGCTGACCCGGGACGACCAGGACCGGTCCCGCTACCCCGACGATCCCTGGTGCGGGCACTACCTGGGCTATCTGGAAGACCGTCCCGATCAGGTGGTGGCTGCGCTGCGCAGCATCGCGTACTCCGACGGCGCGGCACTGGTCCACTGTGCGGCGGGCAAGGACCGGACCGGGGTGGTGGTGGCGCTCGCGCTCAGCGCCGCCGACGTCCGGCCGGAAGCCGTAGTCGCCGACTACGCTGCCACGGGCGAGCGCATCGAGGCCATCGTGGATCGTCTGCGCAGGTCACCCACGTACGCGAGCGACGTCAACAGGAAGCCCGTCGAGTCGCACCGGCCGCGGCCAGAAACGATGGCAGCGTTCCTGGAGCAGATGGACTCCCGCTACGGCGGGGCCGCCCGGTGGCTGGCCGCCCACGGCTTTGGCGATGACGACCTGCGCCTGCTCCGCGCCAAACTCCGCCATCCCTGAGCCTCGCGACCCCTGGGCACCGCGACAGGGGCGGCGCATCAGAGTCCCAGGGTTGGGATGATCATGTAGAGGCCGAAGATCATCACGACCACGCACGCCCTGCTGGTAGAAGATCATCCATGGCATGATCACTGCACCGACGGTGGCCGCGAGCAGGGTCAGATAAGAACTCTGGCCGAGCGGCTGGGATCCGAGCTGGCCGGTCACCTGGCTGAGGCGGGGGTGGGCGAGCAGCATCGCGGGCACGAACGCCAGCTCGGCAAGGCCGATAGCGATGCCGATACGCTCGACCCGCCGGTAGCCGTGGCCGAACGCGAGCGCGATCAGGCAGGCGGCGGCCACCGGCACGGTGATCCAGCGGGACACCCCGAACAGCTCGCCGACCCCAGCGACCCCGACGAACTCGACGACGAGCGTGCCTACCGCCGAGACGATTATCGGGGATACCGACAGGACCGCCCAGCCCCGGCCGAACTGCTCCTTGATCAGCGCCCCGTGGCCCCTGCCGGTGAGGATGCCCAGCCGGACGGTCATCTCCTGGACTAGGTACAGGACGGGGATCAGCAGGAGCTGCGGAAGGATCAGCCGGTATCCCCATTGGGCGCCGGACTGGGCGGCGGTGATGAGGCAGCCGGCGTCTCCATCGGCCAGCATGACGATGATCCCTGGCCCCCAGACGGCGAACGCGCCGGCCAGCAGCCAGCGCCGCTTGCGGTACTGCGGGGCCTGGCGGTCACTGGCCTGGCCTGGAAGGGCATCGGCGTCGGCGGGGTCAGGGGCGCTCCCGCGCGGAGTGGTCTGCATGACGGCCACCATAGAATGAGAATCATTCTCAATAACTCTAGGGTAAGCTGGTGGGGTGAGCACGGCCAGCCACGGCGGAGATCATGACCTTCATCAGCGGATAGCGGGGATCATGGCGGCCCGCGGGCAGCACTACACCGCGGCCCGCCGCATGGTTGTCGAGGCGCTCGCCAGCTTCGGCCGGCCGGCCACCATCAGCGAGCTCCTGGGTGGGGCACCCGGCCTGGCGGCCTCGACCGCGTACCGGAACCTGACGGTATTGAGTGAGGCGGGAGTGGTCACGCGCGTCAGCGGGGCCGATGAATTCGGCCGCTTCGAGTTGTCCGAGCAGTTCAGCGGGCTGCACCACCATCACGTGGTCTGCACCGACTGCGGTCTGGTGCTGGATACCGGCGCACCGCCGGGCCTGGAGGCAGCGCTCGCGGAGACCATACAGGCGACGGCTCAAGCCAACGGCTTCGACATCACCGGCCACCGCCTCGAACTGGTCGGACGCTGCACGAGCTGCCGGTAACGGATGCGGCTGGCGGACCGGCCGGTCAGTCAGGGAGCGGGAGTTCGGCGTGCAGGGACGTGCCCGCCCCGGCCGGGCTGTCGATGGTGATCGTGCCGCCGAGTGCCTCGACGCGGTCTTTCAGCCCGACGAGGCCGGAGCCCCGGGCCGGGTCAGCACCGCCGGCCCCGTCG
>DASQVO010000147.1:0-4226 GCA_035640715.1 Streptosporangiaceae bacterium | reverse complement strand
ACCGCCATCGCCAACGCCGAGGCCCAGGCCGCCCTCACCGCCTCCCGGGCGCGGATCGTGGCCACCGCCGATGCCACCCGCCGCCGGATCGGACGTGATCTGCACGACGGCGCCCAGCAGCACCTGGTCTCCCTCGCCCTGCACCTGCGCGCCGCGCAGGCTGCGGCACCACCGGGGGCCGGCGAGCTGGACGAGCGGCTGGACGACATGGCCGCCGGGCTGGTCGGCGTGCTGGAGGAGCTGCGCGAGATCGCCCGCGGCCTCCATCCGGCCGTCCTCACTGAGGGCGGGCTGTGCCCGGCGCTGAAGACGCTGGCCCGCCGCTCCACGGTCCCGGTCCGCCTGGACGTCCAGGTGGAGGATCGGCCGCCCGAGCCGATCGAGCTCGCCGCCTACTACGCGGTCTCCGAGGCACTGTCCAACACCGCCAAGCACGCGCACGCCTCCGTCGCCGATGTCCAGGTGACCACCGGCGAGGGCGTCCTGCACATCCGCGTCCGCGACGACGGCCGCGGCGGCGCCGGCTTCGGCCACGGCTCCGGCCTGATCGGGCTCAAGGACCGGGCCGAGGCACTCGGCGGCCAGTTCTCGCTGCACAGCCCGCCCGGCGCGGGCACCACCGTGCAGATCGCCCTCCCCCTTGGCGACCCCAGCAAGCCGGGGCGGCCGGCCGCAGGCGCCGCCCCACCCGATGAGGCCGGCCGCGGCCCTGCCGCCGATCCCGGGCCGCCCGGAGATTCCATCAGCCCGATGGTATGGTAATTGGTATGGCGACGAAGAAGGTCACCATCACTCTCGATGAGGCCCTGCTCGAGCGGATCCGCTCCCTGGTACAGGCCCACGCTGCACCCAGTGTGTCCGGGTTCGTCCAGCACGCCGTCACGGTCGCCTTGGACGATGTCGCAGGGTGGGGTGCAATGCTCGCCGAGGCGCTACGGGAAACCGGCGGAGCGCTATCAGACGACGAACGCGCCTGGGCCGACGACATCCTCGGCACTAATACCCGATCAGGGAGATCGGCTGCCTGATGCCGGGCGTGACCCTCGATGCCGGCGGGCTGATCGCCCTGGACCGAAACGACCGCCGCGTGCTGGTGCTCCTCGCCCGGGCGCGCGAGACCGGAGCCACCGTCACCGTGCCGGCGACGGCACTGGCCCAGGCCATCCGCCGCCCTGACCAGCAGACCCGGCTGGCACGGCTGATCCGCCAGCCCACCACCGACATAGCCAACCTGGACCGGGTGGACGCGACAAACGTCGGCAGGCTGCTGGCAGCAAGCGGGACCTCGGACATTGCCGACGCTCACGTAGTGATCTGCGCGCGCCGGAGCGCACAGCCCGTCGCCACATCCGATCCCGCCGACTTGAGCGCACTTGACCCCACCATCCGGCTGATCGCGCTGTGACAACCAGGAGCGGCCTGCTGCGGGGAGCACCCGAAGGAAGGAGAGTAGAGATGGCTGAGGTAGTGCTCTTCCACCACGCGCAGGGGCTGTCTGATTAGGGCACCAACCGGAACTGTCATGCTTAGTAGATGGGGGGCGAGCCACCGCAGGACACCCGGCTTACGCGCCTGTGGAAAGCCGCGGAGTCACGGAATATCCCGCTGCGCACCATCCTCACCACCGTCGGGGTCGTGGTCGCTGTCTATCTGCTGGGCAAGATCGTCTACCGGCTGCGAGATGTCCTGCTCCTGATCGTCATCTCGGGGTTCATCGCGCTACTGCTGAACCCCTTGGTGTTTGCGCTGCAACGGCGGTTCATGCCACGCCGGGGCCTGGCGGTCACCGTAGTCACCGTCTGGGCCGCGCTGGTCTTCGCCGGGCTGGCCGTCGCCTTCGGCTACCCGCTGGTCAACGGGATCTCTCATTTCGCCCAGCGGCTCCCGGGGTACGTGGCCAGCGCTCAGCACGGCACCGGCTGGATCGGTCACCTGGTGCGCCGGTATCACGTCCAGGCATGGGTGCAGAAGAACGCGCCCAAGCTGGTGAGCTTCGGGCAGTCGCTCAGCAAGCCCGCCCTGGCCGTGGGCAAGGGCGCGCTGTCCCTGGTGGTAGAGCTGGTGACCATCTTCGTGCTCGTCCTGCTCCTGCTCCTGGAGGGCCCCAAGCTGCGCACCGGGATCCTCGGCCTGATGCCGGCCGACCGGGCCGCCCGGTATACCCGGCTCGCCGGGCAGGTGAACCGCTCAATCGCCGGTTACATGCTGGGCAACTTGCTCACGTCGGTTATCGCGGGTGCGGTGGTGTTCGTCACGCTGCTCGTCACCGGCGTCCCCTTCGCCTTCCTGTGGGCGCTCTGGGTAGGGCTGGTCGATTTCCTCCCCCTGATCGGGGGCGCGCTGGCCGGCATACCAACGGTGCTGTTCGCGGCCGGGCACTCGCTCACCGCTGGAATTGTCACGCTCGTCGTTTTCCTCGCCTACACCCAGATCGAAAATCATGCCCTGAACCCGATCGTCATGAGCAAGACGGTCCGGATCAACCCGCTGCTCGTCCTGCTAGCCGTCCTGGTCGGCGCATCGCTCGGCGACTGGGTCGGCGGCCTGTTTGGCGGTTTCGTCGCCGCGCTGATCGCCATACCCGCCGCCGGCGCGATCCAGATAATCGTCCGCGAGATCTGGCAGGTCACCGCCACGCCGGACCAGCCGGGTCAGCCAGGCCAGCCGGAGGACGTGCCCACCGGTCAGAAAGGAGACGGTCATGGGCGAGTACCTCGATTACCGCGGGTACGCGGTGACGTCACCCGACCGCACGCGCACGCTCTTCGGGCAGACGATGGGATATGTCGCCGCCACGTCCGGGTTCTTCGCGCTCGCGTCCTACCTGGGCCGCCACCTCTCCCCGGGCGCGGCCATCGTCGCCTACATCGCCGCGTTCGTCTGCTTGATCAGCATGAATTTCGCGGTGCGGCGGTCCGCGTCGTTGACGGTCGGCCTGCTCTTTGCCTTTGGCCTGCTGCTCGGGCTGGCGACAGCACCCACGATCGTCTACTACGCGAGTGTGAATCCGCAGGTGCTCTGGCAGGCCGGAGGAGCTACCGGGTTGTTCATCGCCGGTTTCGGCGCGGCCGGCTACGCCACCCGGCGGGACCTGTCGGTCATCGGCCGCGTGTTCTTCATCGCTCTCATTGTCCTCATCGTGTTCGGCATCGTGCTGATCTTCGTACACATCCCGGGTGGCTCGCTGATCTACTCGGTCCTCGGGCTGGTGATCTTCGCGGGCCTGACCATGTTCGACTTTCAGCGGCTGCGCCGGTCCCGCGACCTTGACTCCGCACCACTGATCGCCGCCTCGATCTTCCTTGATGCCCTGAACGTGTTCCTGTTCTTCTTGCGGATCTTCGGCCGCGGCAACGACTGAGTCCCCGTAACGACACCCACGGGCCGCTGCCGGCCTCATCGGGTGGGGCGGCGCCTGCGGCCGGCCGCCCCGGCTCGCTGGGGTCGTCGAGGGGCAGGGAAATCTGCACGGCGGTGCCCGCGCTGGGCGGGCTGTGCAGCGAGATCTGGCCGCCGAGTGCCTCGATGCGGTCCTTGAGCCCGATCAGGCCGGAGCCGTGGCCGAAGCCGGCGCCGCCGCGCCCGTCGTCGCGGACGCGGATGTGCAGGAGGCCGTCGCCGGTGGTCACCTGGACATCGGCGACGGAGGCGTGCCCGTGCTTGGCCGTGTTGGTCAGCGCCTCGGAGACCGCGTAGTAGGCGGCGAGCTCGACCGGCTCGGGCAACCGATCCTCCACCTGGACGTCCAGGCGGACCGGGACCGCGGAGCGGCGGGCCAGCGTCTTCAGCGCCGGGCACAGCCCGCCCTGGGCCAGGACCGCTGGATGGAGACCGCGGGCGATCTCGCGCAGCTCCTCCAGCGCGCCGGTCACCTCGGTGACCGCGCCGTCCAGCTGCCCCGCCAGCTCACCGGCCCCGGGGGGTGCGGCCGCCTGCGCCTCGCGCAGCTGCAGGGCCAGGGAGACCAGGCGCTGCTGGGCGCCGTCGTGCAGATCACGCTCGATGCGGCACCGGGTGGCATCGGCGGTGGCCACGATCCGCGCCCGCGAGGCGGTCAGCTGGTCACGGCTGTCGGCGTTCGCGCCCGCGGTACCGAGCAGCTGGGCAAACTGCGCCATCCGCTCTTCCATGTCGGCCGGCGGTGACTTCCCGCCGCTCCAGGCGGCACTGATCACGCCCCAGAGCCGGCCCTCCACGACGATCGGCGCGCCGATCGCCGCGCGGAT
>DASQVO010000146.1:0-20937 GCA_035640715.1 Streptosporangiaceae bacterium | reverse complement strand
GAGCTCGCTGATCAACGGATCGGTGTCCGGGCGCGACGGCGTGGTCACGATCGACCAGGGGACCATCAAGGGCTCGCGGCGGAGCAACCCGGCGACGTACACCGGCCTGCTCGACCCGATCCGCAAGGCGTTCGCGAAGGCCAACGGCGTGAAGCCGGCGCTGTTCAGCTCCAACTCCGAGGGCGCCTGCCCCACGTGCAACGGCGCCGGCGTCATCTACACCGATCTGGGGATGATGGCCGGCGTCGCCATCACCTGCGAGGAGTGCGAGGGGAAGCGGTTCCAGGCATCGGTGCTGGACCACCACCTCGGTGGCCGCGACATCAGCGAAGTGCTCGCGATGCCGGTGACCGAGGCCGAGGAGTTCTTCGGCGCCGGCGAGGCGCGCACGCCGGCGGCGCACGCCATCCTCCGGCGGCTCGCCGACGTCGGGCTCGGCTACCTCAGCCTCGGCCAGCCGCTCACTACGCTGTCCGGCGGCGAGCGGCAGCGGCTCAAGCTGGCCACCCACATGGCCGCCAACGGTGGCGTCTACGTCCTCGACGAGCCGACCACCGGCCTCCACCTCGCCGACGTCGAGCAGCTGCTCGGCCTGCTCGACCGGCTCGTCGACGCCGGCAAGTCGGTCATCGTCATCGAGCATCACCAGGCGGTCATGGCGCACGCCGACTGGATCATCGACCTCGGCCCCGGCGCCGGCCACGACGGCGGCCGGATCATCTTCGAGGGCACACCCGCCGACCTCGTCGCCGCCCGCTCCACCCTCACCGGCGAGCACCTCGCGGCCTACGTCGGCACCTGACCGAGGCCCTCGCGGACACCGTGAGACGAGTTCTCTCACCTGTTTCGACTCGTCCCAGTGAACCGGGAACGGGGCGTGTTCGACAGGGGCGAGTGGCTCCACCCGTTGGCCACGCATTTGCTGGGCGAAGGAGGCGCTTGCTGGGTGGGGACAGCGACCAAGTTCACAGTCGCTGGGGCTGGGAGAGTGCACCCGGCCGCGCCATGCTTAGGTGCGTATGACCATGACACACGCGCTTGTGCTGGTGGCAGCCGGCATAATGGCCGGCGTTCTCAGCACCGTGGCGGGCCTCGCGTCGCTTGTGTCGTATCCGGTCCTGCTCGCGCTGGGCCTGCCGCCGCTGACCGCGAACGTGACGAACACCGTGTCACTGGTGCTGACCGGGGCCGGGTCCGCGGTCGGCTCACGCCCCGAACTGGCCGGCCAGGGCGGCCGCATCCGCCGCTGGGGCCTGCTGACGGCCCTGGGCGGCGCGGCCGGCGCGGCTGTCCTGCTGCTTGCGCCCGCGAGCACCTTCCAGTTCGTCGTTCCCGTGCTCATCGGCGGCGCGTCCCTGCTGCTCCTGGCGCAGCCGAGGATCCGCGCCCTCTCGGCGCGGCCGGGCGGCGAGCGCAGCCTGGCGCTCAACGCGGTCCTGTTCACTGTGGCCGTCTATGTGGGATATTTCGGCGCCGCCGGCGGCATCCTGCTCCTTGCCGTGCTCGGTATCATGGTCGATGAGGCCCTGGTAAGGCTCAACGCGGTGAAGAACGCCATCAGCGGGCTCGCCAATTGTGTTGCGGCGCTGGGCTTCGCCCTCTTCGCGCCGGTGCGCTGGGCGTTCGTGGCCCCCCTGGCGGCGGGTTTCCTGATCGGCGGCTGGGCCGGCCCGAAGCTGGCCCGCCGGCTGCCCGGGCAGATCCTCCGGGTTATCGTCGCCATCGCCGGGATGGCACTTGCGGTCAAGCTCGGTATCAGCGCATACCGGCAGGCACCACCACAGTTACGCAGGTAACGATTGTGGTCCTTGTGTTTAATGTGCCGGACTCGCGTATTTAAATGGCTCTCATCTGAGATTGCATGGGTCTACGCTGTCGTACAGCCATAAAAGGGGCGGGCGCGGGCGGCCGATTGGCGGTGATCGGGTCGCGCGTGGCGGGCCACCCCCTTCATCTGACGCCGCAGGTGATCCGGCGACACCGCGCGAGGCAGATGGGAGCGTCACGCATGTCAGCGCTAGTGATCCTGGGCATAGTCGTTGCGGCAGGCTACTTCATATCGCTGCGAATCCACCCGCTCAGGCGCTGCCGCACCTGCAATATGACGGGCCGGCACTTCGGGGCTGTCTACTCATACGCCTACCGGCGCTGCCGCACCTGCGGCGGCACAGGCCAACAGGACCGCCTGGGGACGAAGATCTTCTTCGGCGGCACCAACGACACCGGAATTTTCTCGCGGAGATAAACAACCCGGCGAGTTGAGGTTCGCGCACATATACCGACATGGCATAAATGCGTCTAATTGATCCCTGTGCCCGCTCTTGGGGCCCCGCGTTGATGTCGTGGGGGCCCCTGTGCCCGCTCTTGCGCGGCGGCTACGCTCCCGCCGGTGTGACGAGCACCTTGCCGAGGACGCCGTTTTCCACGGCTTCGTGGGCCGCGGCGATGTCGTCCAGCGGGAAGCGGTGCACCGGCAGCGCCGTCAGGTCTCCCGCGCCCAGGGCGGCGGTGATGTCGGCGGCCGCCTGGTCGAGCGCTGCCGCGGGCACCCCGTAAAGCAGGACGAAGCGGAGCGTGACGTTGGCCGTCATGCACGCTCGCACAGGAAGCGCTGGATCCGGATTGGACGGCTCGGCCGCATAGGTGACGACGACCGTCTCCGGCCCGGACAGCGCCAGGTCGGCCTGGAGGTTGGCGCCAAGCGCCACCTCGATCACGCGGTCGACCCGCGCGGAGAAGGGCCGCACCTGGGCGGCCACGTCCGCCTCGCGGTAGTTCACTACCAGGTCGGCGCCTGCCTTGCTGGCCAGCTCGGCCTTCTCCGGGCTGCTGACGGTCGCCGCGACCCGCGCGCCGCCCCGCTTGGCCAGCTCGATGGCGAAGTGGCCGACGGCGCCGGCACCGCCCGCGACGAGCACGGCCTTGCCGGCTACCGGCCCGTCCGCGAACAGGCAGCGGTGCGCGGTTATCGCCGGGACGCCGAGGCTGGCGCCCAGCTCCATGTCCACTCCGTCGGGCAGCGGCACCGCCTGCCGGTCCGGTACCACCGTCCACTCGGCTGCCGTTCCCCACTTCCGCCCGGCCGCAGCGAGCCATATCCATACACGCTGCCCGACACGGGCCGGGTCCACTCCGGCGCCGACCGCGTCGATGACCCCGGCGCCGTCCTGGTGCGGGATCTGGAACCCGTCGATCGGGCGAGGGGTCGCCCCGCTCCGCGTCTTGACGTCGGTGGGGTTGATCCCGGAGGCGTGCACCTGGACCCTGACCTCCCCCGGGCTAGGCTCTGGCCGCTCGACCTCGGTTACCTTGAGCACCTCCCGCGCGGGCCCGGCAGCGTCGTAGAGCGCGGCCTTCATCCGTCCTCCTCGCCTGGTCCGTTTTCGCCTGCAGCCTCATCCTTCCACCGCCGTCTTCCAGATGCAGGGTGGCCGCGGCTATGGCATTACGGCGGGGCCGCGGGGCCCGGGTAAGATCCCCACCCGTGGAACAGCGGGTGCTAGGCAGGACAGGCAGGCCGGTCTCGGTCATCGGGCTCGGAACATGGCAGCTCGGCGCCGACTGGGGCAACGTGACCGACAGTGAAGCGCTGGCGGTGCTGCACGCGGCGGTGGAATCGGGCGTCACCTTCCTGGATACGGCTGACGTCTACGGCGACGGCCGCAGTGAGTGCATCATCGGCCGTTTCCGGGCCAGCGATGCCGGGCAGGGGCTGACGGTCGCCACCAAGATGGGACGGCGCGTCGCGCAGGTTCCGGCCAGCTACACGCTGGAGAACTTCCGCGCCTGGACCGACCGCTCGCGCGCCAACCTCGGCGTGGACACGCTGGACCTGGTGCAACTGCACTGCCCGCCGACCCCGGTGTACTCCAGCGACGCCACCTACGACGCGCTCGACACCCTCGTCAGCGAGGGGCGCATCGCCGCCTACGGCGTGAGCGTCGAGACCTGTGAGGAAGCGCTCGCGGCTATCGCCAGGCCCGGCACGGCGACCGTGCAGATCATCCTGAACGCGTTCCGCCGGAAGCCGCTGGATGAGGTGCTACCCGCCGCCGTGGCGGCGGGCGTGGGCATCATCGCCCGGGTGCCGCTCGCCTCAGGGCTGCTGTCCGGCAGGTACACGAAGGATTCGGCGTTCCCCGCCGATGATCACCGCAACTTCAACCGGCACGGCGAGGCATTCGACGTCGGGGAGACGTTCTCCGGTGTCGACTTCGAGACCGGCGTGGACGCCGCGCGGGAGTTTGCCGCGCTCGCGCTGCCCGGCGCCACACCCGCGCAGACGGCCCTGCGGTGGGTGATCCAGCAGCCCGGCGTCACCACGGTGATCCCCGGCGCGCGCAATCCCGATCAGGCCCGGCAGAATGCGCACGTCCCCGGCCTGCCGCCGCTGGACCAGCGCTCCCTGGACGCGATCGAGGACCTCTACGACAAATACTTCCGCGCCCAGGTCCACTCCCGCTGGTGACATCAAGAGCCCGAGGGGCGGGGGTCGTTGCGGGCCATCTGGGCGGCGCGCAGCTCGTCGTGCATCTCCCACGGTGCACGCGGCAGTACGTGGCCGGTCTCCAGCAGCGACTTGAGATTGGCGCACACGGCCGGCCATCCGGCAGAGACCGCCTCCAGGGCATCGCTGCCGGCCAGGTTCTCATGCGTGACAGTGAGCCGGACGATCTCGTGGTAGGGCTCAATGTCGAAGGTCACCTTCGAAGGACCCTCCGGAGGGACCTCGCCAGGGGCGTCGAACGTCATCGTGAGCCGGCGCGGCGGCACGGACTCCAGCACGGTGCCGATCACATCAGCGATACCCGAGCCGTCGACACGCCGGTGCTCCCACGGCGAGCCGGCCTGCCAGTCGGAGACGTTGCTATGCCCCCAGTACTCGGCGGTCAGATCTGGATCGGTCAGCGCTGCCCACACCCGCTCTGGTGAGCTTTCGATATAGGTGACGTACACGTAGCTCGGCCGATCGGCCACATTGCCCTCCTCTGCTCGATGCTTGATGGCGCTCAGCGCGCGCAGGCGGGGCCGTTCGAACTTCTCGATCCAGCGTTCGGCGATGGTCCAGAGAGGAACAGGGTTGAGGTAGTGCAGCTTCTCCCGGCCCCGGCGAACGGTGGTGATGAGATTCGCGGCCTCCAGCACGCCCAGATGCTGGGTTGCTGACTGCCGCGCCATCTCAAGCGGCCCGCACAGCTCCCCGAGGGTCTGGCCGTTGCGTTCGCGGAGCCTGTCCAGCAGGGCCCTCCGCGTCGGATCGGCCAGGGCTCTGAACACTGCATCGTCGCCCATTCGGCCATTATGCAGGTAGCTACCTGCATATGTCAAGCGCGCGCCACCCGGTCACCCAGCAAATGGCATACCTCACCAGCTTGCATTTTGTGAAACTTTGCAGATCGTGCAATAATAGGAACGTGATGGATGACACGGAGGCACAGTGCGGGCTCCGTGAGCGCAAGAAGCGAGCCACCCGGCGTGCGCTGCACGATGCGGCCCTGCAGCTCGCGCTCGAGCGCGGCCTAGAGCACCTGACGGTCGAGGAGATCAGCGCGGCCGCCGACGTGTCCGTCCGGACGTTCTTCAACTACTTCTCGAGCAAAGAGCAGGCGATCCTCGGCGACAACATATTCGCGGTCGACGAAGAACAGGTGGCGGCGCTCATGTCGGATGCCGCCGACGTGCTTGACGGCCTGTATGGCGTCGCCATGGCTCTCGCCGCCGCCACCGCTCCCCGCCGCGAGCAGGTACTGATGCGCTGGCAGCTCATGGAGCGTTACCCTGCGTTGCTGCCGCAGGTATTCGCCCGGCTCGAGGAATTCGAAAAGGTTCTGGCGTCGGCCGTGGCGGCCCGCACGGGCACTGCTCCGGACGATGCCTATCCGCAGCTCATGGCGGCCGTGGCCGGCACGGGCATGCGGACCGCCGTGCGGCGGTGGACGGCAGGCCACGGGGATCATCCACTGGAACATCACATGAATGAGGTATTCGGGTTGCTCCGGGACGGGCTCGCGCCTTACGGTCCCCGGGGACCATCCGGGCCTCGCGAGGCCAGCAAGGCCGGCTAGCGGCCCGGCGCGGGATGCGCCGGGTAACCAGGGACGGCGGGACGGTCAGCCCGCAGATATCGCCATACGGAACCCGGGGAGTTCTTGGCCACCCAAGGGCCGGGATGAGGAGGAATGAGTTGAGCGAGGCAGCATTGCGTAACCACGCTGCGCCGACACCGCAGCATCGCAAGGAACCACCCGGCAGCGACCAGAAGAACAATGTGGTCATCATTTTCGTGGCGCTGATGCTGGCCGTCTTCCTCGCCGCACTGGACCAGACGATCGTCGCCACCGCGCTGCCGACCATCGTCGGGGACCTGCACGGCGTCAGCCAGCTGACGTGGGTAACGACCGCGTACCTGCTGACCTCCACGATCGGCCTGCCCATCTACGGCAAGCTCGGCGACCTCTTCGGCCGCAAGGGCCTGTTCATTTTCGCGATCGCCATCTTCCTCGTCGGCTCCGTGCTATCCGGTTTGTCGCAGAACATGGGCGAGCTGATCGCGTTCCGCGCGGTGCAGGGCGCCGGCGCGGGCGGACTCATGATCGGGGCGCAGGCGATCATCGGCGATGTCATCTCCCCGCGTGAACGCGGCAAGTACATGGGCTTCATCGGGGCCGTGTTCGGCATCGCCACCGTCGCCGGGCCGCTGATCGGCGGTACTCTCACCGACCACGTGAGCTGGCGCTGGATCTTCTACGTCAACGTCCCGATCGGCATCGTCGCCCTGGCCGTCGTCATCTTCACGCTGCACCTGGCCAAGCACAACAACAAGCCGAAGCTCGACATCCTGGGCATGGTGCTGCTCGCCGCCGCGTCAGCCTGCATCGTCCTGTTCGGTGTCTGGGGCGGGACCAAATATGCCTGGCGCTCCCCCGAGATCATCGGCCTGGGAATCGGCTTCGTCGTGCTGGCGGCGCTGTTCGTGCTCGCTGAGCGGCATGCGGCCGAGCCGATCATCCCGCTGCGGCTGTTCCGCAGCGGCGTCTTCAACATTTCGGGGCTGATCGGAGTGGTCGTCGGCGTCGCTCTCTTCGGCGCGGTCTCCTACATCGGGTTCTTCCTGCAGGCGGTCGACCACGTGAGCGCGACGGTGTCCGGGCTGCTCATGCTGCCGTTCGTTGGCGGACTGCTGGTGTCGTCGATCGCCTCCGGGCGCATCGTGAGTGCCACCGGACGGTACAAGATCTTCCCGATCCTCGGGACCGCCATCGGCGCGGTCGGCATGGGCCTGCTGTCCCGGATAAGCATGACCTCGACCCGGCTGGAAAACGGCATCTACATGGCCGTGCTCGGTATCGGCATCGGCCTGGTCTTCCAGATCCTGATAGTGACCGTGCAGAACGCCGCCGCGCGCGAGGACCTGGGCGCGGCGACGGCCGCCAACAACTACTTCCGCCAGATTGGCGGCACGGTCGGCAGCGGGATCGTCGGCGCGCTGTTCACCAGCAGGCTGACCTTCAAGATCTCGCACCTGCTGCCGCCCGGCTCGGCCGCCCACCTGCCCAACGTCCAGGGGCTGACGCCCAAGGAACTTACCTCGCTCCCGGCCAACGTCGAGCATGCGATCGTCACGGCGTACTCCTACGCGCTGCCGCCCATCTTCCTGTACCTGGTCCCCTTGCTCGGCGTCGCGTTCGTGCTGTCGCTGTTCCTCAAGGAAACGCGGCTCCGCACCACCGTGGGTGCGGAGACCGCTCAGGCGGAGGCAGCGGTCAGCGCCGTGGCGGCCGGCCCGGCCGTCGCGCAGCAGGCGATGGAACCGGGCGAGCGCACGCCGGTCCTGGCAGGTGTGGGAGCCGGCGTCCCGCTGGCCGGGCTCAACGGCCAGGGACCGAACGGAGCGGAACGTGCGCCGGCGTACCTGGCCGCGCCGACAGCCGTCGCGGACACCGCCGTGCCCGCCGGCCCGCCCGTCCACGGCCATGTCCGCCAGCCAGGCGGCGCACCGCTCGCGGGCGCCACGGTGACGCTGATCGACCCGGCCGGGAGGCAGGCCGGGCGGGACAGCACCGGCCCGGATGGCTCGTACCGGATATCAGCACCAGGGCAGGGAACCTACACGCTCATCGCGATGGCCAACGCTCATCGGCCGCACGCGTCCGCCGTGCGCGTCGGCGGCCAGCCGGTGGAGGTCGACGTGCTGCTGGCCGGCGCCTCCCGGCTGACCGGGACGGTGCGCGCGGCGGGAACCGGCTCCCCGCTGGCCGGCGTGACTGTCACGCTTGCGGACCTGCGCGGCGAGGTCGTGGCGGCCGGCAGAACCGGGGAAGCGGGCCGGTACCTGATCGAGGATCTGGCGCCCGGCCGCTACACCGTCGCCTTGAGCGCTCCCTCCTGCCAGCCGACGGCACTCCAGGTCGTCGTGGCTGACGGGGAGGAAACCATGCAGGACGCGGAACTGCGGGCCGGCGCTCGGGTCGAAGGCGCCGCGCGCACCACCGCGGGCACGTCCGTGCCTGACGCCCGGATCACGCTGCTTGACACAGACGGAAACGTGGTGGCGGTGGCGACGACCAGCCCTGACGGCAGGTATTCCTTCGAGAACCTGGCCGAGGGCGACTACACGGTCATCGCCAGCGGTTACCCGCCGGCCGCGAGCAGGCTCCGGATCTCTTCTGGCCAGCCGCACTTTCACGACGTCCAGCTAGGTCACCCGGAGGCATAAAGCATTGAGCACGGAACTTCCCAACCGTGAAAGCACCGTATCGCCCGGCCCACGTCTGGGTGGCGCGGCGGCAGCCGCGGGCGTGACAGCCCGCGTGCGCAGCAAGGATGGCTGGGCCGTGCGCAACGCCGTCCTCACCGTCACGGATCTGGCGGGCAGCCAGGCCGCGCGGGCCGACGCCGACGACGACGGGCTCGCGGTGACCGGGCCGCTCGCACCCGGGACCTACACGGCGATCGTCATGGCCCCGGGCTACGCGCCAGCCGCACGTACCACGATTGTCACGGCCAGCGGGTCCGCCACGCTGGGCACGATCACGCTCGACCGCACCGCCGGGGTGAACCTGCCGCCGCCGGGCAAGTGGACCATCGATCCAGCGCATTCCACGATCACGATCACGACTCGGCACATGGGCCTGGCGAGCGTCAAGGGTGTCATCAACGAATTCTCCGGGACGATCGACATCGCAGAGCCTGTCGAATGGTCGACCGTGCAGGCCCGCATGCGGGCTGACAGCATCGATACCGGTAGCAAAATGCGGGACGATCACCTGCGATCGCCGGATTTCCTCGATGTGTCGACCTACCCGCTGATCGAATATATCGGCACCGGAGTGACTCCGCAGGGCGATGACCGGTGGACGGTCGACGGCGAGCTTACGCTGCACGGCACCACACGGCCTGTCCAGCTCGACCTCACCTACCAGGGCACGGGCCCGGACCCGTGGGGCGGCCAGAGGGCGGCCTTCCGCGCCACCACCGAGCTGCACAGGAAGGACTTCGCGATCAACTGGAACCAGTCGGTGGCCGCGGATGTCGTTCTCGTCGGCTGGGTCTTGCGGGTCGTCATCGACATCGAGGCCGTCCAGGGCGACCTGCCGGAGATGTAAGCCCTCCGCCCGGGCCCGTGTCTTTCTTTCCCGTCTGCTGGAAAGAAGAACTGACAGATCGCCAGGCAGGCGCACGATCCGCGACAGCAATCCGCGGCTTCCGGCGACTCACGCGCTGCTTCAGGCCGTGGAGCCGGCCGCCATCCAGCCCAGCCCGCCCAGAGCGGCCCGGCGCAGCGGCTCAGCACCGCACTCAGTAATCTCTAAGGACCTTCGCAGGCTAGGGGCCTGGCTTCATCCAGCTTCTTCCATCACAATTAAGCATCGATGCACGTGGATGGGAACTGGCACAAGCCTGCGAGGCCGGACCGGGATTGGGAGGATAGAGGTGCCGCTGCGGCAACGCGAATGGTGGGGAAGGGTGCGGGAATCTCGCTGGTGCCGCTGGCTCGCGAAGCCATCTGCCCGGATCGTCAGCACCTCTGTGCTCACCGTGGTCACCGTGGTCGCCATCATCTTCGCAACGCCCGCCGATGGCGGCACGGACAACCTCGTCGCCCAGATCGGGAACGCGGTCGGGCTCTTTCCGGCATCTTCGCACATAAGCACGCCATTCCAGGGAACACCGGCCGTTGGCGCCCTGTTCACCACCAGCAACGGTAAGCTCGGAACCCACTTTTGCACGGCCAGTGTCATCAACAGCCCGCACAAGAACCTGCTCATCACCGCCGCGCACTGCGTCACCGGCATCCAGGGCACCATCGCCTTCGTGCCAGGCTACGTAAACGGCAACGCTCCCTACGGGATCTGGTACGTGACGCAGGTCTTCACGGACCAGGCGTGGACGTCATCGTCCAATCCCGACGATGACGTCGCCTTCGTGACGGTCAGCCAGCATAACGCGAGCGTGCCGATCGAGGATGTCACCGGAGCGGAGCAGCTCGGCATCGGCCAGCCGTCTAACGAGCGGGCGCGGGTGATGGGCTATCCGAACGGGGCCAATGAGCCAGTCATCTGCAGCAACTGGACCCGGGCCTTCAGTGCGACACAGCTGGAGTTCGACTGCGACGGCTACACAGACGGCACGAGCGGCGCCCCGTTCCTCGTCCGGGTGGACCAGGCGACCGGGCAGGGCATGGTGATCGGCGTCATCGGCGGCTATGAGGAGGGCGGCGACAGCCCGTCCGTCTCATACTCCGTCGTCTTCGGCGCCAACGTGAGCTCCCTGTACCAGACGGCCGCTGCCGCCGGCTAGCAGCGCGGCTCAGCTCTCCTTATCCGGCGGCGGGACAATACCGTCAATCCCGGCCAGCTGATCGGGTGACGGGATCCAGTCGCCAGCCACCGCGTTGGCCTTGACCTGTTCGGGGCTCATCGCCCCGGCGATCACGGAAGAGCATCCGGGGATGGCAGCCAGGCCGCCGATCGCCACATCCAGGATGCTGGCTCCCTGAGCTTCCGCCCAGCTGATCAAGGCCTCGACCCGGTCGAGTTTGCCGTCGGTGACGTAGCCCTGCCGGTCGGCGAGCCGCGAGCCGCCGGGCAGCGGCTGGCCGCGCCGCACCTTGCCGGTGAGCAGGCCGTTGGCGAGCGGGAAGTACGGCAGCACGCCGAGCCCGAAGTGCCGCGCCGCGGGCACCACGTCCGCCTCGGCGTCCCGCTCCAGGAGGGACCAGTGATTCTGGGCCGAGATGAACCGGGTACGGCCGAGCTGACGAGCCACGTGCTCGGCGTCGGCAAGCTGCCAGCCGGAGAAGTTGGAATGGCCGATATAGCAGACCTTGCCCTCGGTCACCAGATCATCCAGTGCGGAGATGGTCTCGTCGATCGGTGTCACCGGGTCGGGCGTGTGAATCTGGTACAAGTCGATGTAATCAGTGCGAAGCCGGCGAAGCGATTCCGTCACGGCCCGCTTAATGTAGCTGCGCCCGCCCTTCGCGCCGACCGCCGGGCCGTATCCCATGTCCACGATGCGGTGCCCGAATTTGGTCGCGAGCACGACCTGGTCGCGACGGCGGCCGAGGACCTCGCCGAGGAGGCTCTCCGACGCGCCGTCGCCGCCGTAGATGTCGGCCGTGTCAAAGAGCGTGATACCCGCGTCGATTGCGGCATCGACGACCGCCCGCGTCCCGTTCAGGTCGAGCCTGCGGCCGAAGTTGTTACAGCCGAGCCCCACGACGGACACCAGCAGTCCAGACGTTCCAAGCGGCCTGTAGCGCATACTCCCTGCCTGCCTTATCGCTGCCCTATCGGGCTTCCACCGAGGTGACGCCGACCGCCCGGGGAGCGGCCCCTCGGCACATCACAGGCGATCCTACGCATCCTCCCCCGGCGCCCGGATTCGGGGCCAGGCCACGCTCACGGCTTCCGGGCCGCCATAGCGCAGAAGTACACCTCCCCGGATTGGGCGGCGTGCTGCCCGGATTGGGCCTCCAGTTGACGAGCACCACGGGATCGTTGTCCACGTACACCCGGGTTCCCGGCACCGCCCGCTGCGCGACTCCATGCACGTTACCCATGGTCGATATTCCGGGGCGATGCCGGGGAACTGCCGTATTCCTCGTTCCGCCACCGGGTGCCGGACAGTCCGGCCCGGGACCCCCGGCTCCCTTGGAGGGACGTGCGGACGCTGGGCAGCGCGGGCGATCCCGGCGGCAGCCGCCCTGTGGGGCTGGGTAATTGTCCTCCCTGCCAGGGGATAATCGTAAATACGGGACCACACCGGGATGGCCTGAATTTCTTTCTCCAGTAATTTTCCTCAGTCATCGGAAAACTCCTTCATGCTGTAATAAGAAATTGACCCGGATATACGCATCGCACGGTCGTGATCCGGGCCCGTGCATAATCCGCCTGGACCCCTGGCCGCCTGGACCCATGGCCGTCCGGACCATGGCCGCCCGGCATCTAGACGCCTGAGCGCCGGGACGCCAGGACGGCGCGGGAACGCTGGCGTGCCCGGCCGTCCTGGCCGCCGCATCCGGCCGGATACCGATCCCGGGCGTCATGGCGGAAGCCCGGCGATCACGATCCCAGCGCTAGCCGGCCGCTACACTCGTCCGGATGCCGCGAAGGCCCCGGAGGCCGCCCGGGGGGTGAGAGGGGCACAGCGGCCGGGGATGTGCACGCCTACGCCCCTGTGCGCGGCGTGCTGTGCATGGCTGCGCCCGTTCGCCGGGAACGGGATGGCCCAACGCCGGGCGCCACTGCGACGCCATGCGGGAGGCCACGCGGCAGGTGCCACACGCCGGGCAGTGGGCGGCGCGCGGCGGGCGGCATGCGCCGGGCAACGCGTGGCGGGCGGCGCGTGGCGGCAGCGCACACCGGGGCGGCATACGCCGGACATCGCATGACGGGCAGCGCGTGCCGGCTGTCCCCCAGCCCTGCTGCGCCAGACCCGCGCGCCGGGACGGATCAAGCAAACACGTTTAATGATTCACAAGTTGCGCGGCACGTTCTGCCGGCGCGGCGCCTGAGGCATGGCGTGAAATCCCATATGAGTTATTATGGTCTGGCGACGGCGGCGCTGGCCGGCACGCAATTGCATATATGAATTGCGGAAGCAGGACACTTCTGAGCTGAAGTTCTAGAAGCAAGTGCGGCGGGTTTGTCCGGGCACCCGTGGAGCCGGCCGCGACAGAACTGTCCGTGGCCGAGATGCGGGACCGCGGTGGCCAGCCTAGGCGGGTCACGCACAGCGTTCCGGAGAGGACAGGTGAGCCTGATGACGAAGGCGGCACACGGACCGACCGTCCTTCGCATCCTTCTTGGCACGCACTTGCGGCACCTGCGTGAGAGCAGGGGGATCTCGGCGCAGGAGGCGGCCAAGGTCATCCGCGGATCCGAATCCAAGATCAGCCGCATCGAGCTGGGCAGGAACGCGATCCGGGAAATCGACATCCTTGATCTTTTGACCCACTACGGCGTGGAGCCTGCCGAGCGGGAGCAGTTGCTGGCGCTCGCGGAGCAGGCGAATCGACCCGGCTGGTGGCACCGCCACAGCGACATCCTGCCCGAGTGGTTCCAGACCTATATCGGGATGGAAGAGTCAGCCGCGTCGATCCGCATCTACGAGCCGCAGTTCGTGCCGGGGCTGCTGCAGACCGAGGATTACGCCGCCGCTGTCCTCCGCTTGGGCTATTTCGCGCCCGACGAGGCTGAACGGCACGTCATGGTCCGCAAGGAGCGGCAGCGGCGCTTCGCTGACGGTGATCTGAAGCTGTGGGTCATCATCGAGGAACCAGCACTACGGCGCCCTGTCGGTGACACCCGCACCCATCTGGGCCAGATCCGCTACCTGCTCCGCGCGATCGAACGGCCCAACCTCACCCTCCAGGTCGTGCCATACGGCGTCGGGGGTCACGTGGTGCCGAGCGGGTTCAGCATCCTGCGGTTCAACGACAGGGAGCTGCCGGACGTCATCTATGTCGAGCACCTTACGAGCGCTCTCTACCTCGATAAGCAAGCCGACGTCGACCAGTACATGCTGGCGATGGAACGGCTGAGCGTCATCAGCGCGCGGCCTGCCGCTACCCCGGAGATCCTCAGGTCGATCATTGACGAACTGGAGGGAGAATGATGAGCCGCGTCCGTAACGGCATGCGTGCAAGCCAGCTCCGGGGTATCACGTGGATCAAGAGCCGGCGAAGCGGTCCCACCGGAGGCAACTGCGTCGAGACGGCGTTCCTGCCGGGCGGCGGTGTCGCCGTGCGGAACTCCAGGTATCCCAGCGGTCCGGCGCTCATCTTTACCGCCGCCGAGTGGGATGCGTTCATCGGCGGCGTCGCGGACGGCGACTTCGACCGCCCGGCGCCAGCCTGACCAGCAGGTCCTGACCGGCCGCCCTGGGCGTGAGGCAATGTGGCGGGTCCCGCGTCAGCGGGACCCGCCACTCCCCCCCACGCCCGGAGCTGAGCCCCGGACACCCTCAGGCTCGCGGTCTGCTAATGGGGAAGGTCAAACTCCCCGTTCTTGGCACCGATGAGGAAGCATTGCCACTCGTGCCGGTTAAAGATGTGAGGTGTCTTGGCACGGTCCTTTGAATCGCGGACTGCCACGCCACCATCGGGGAGATGGGCTATCTCCACGCACCCGGCGGTGCTGCTTGCGCTGCTCTTGAACCAGTGCAATCCATTGAGGTCGGTATCCATCCGCCTATCCTTCCATTGACTTACGACGTTCCCTGTTGCTGCTGGCAGGACGCACCGGACCGGGCTGACCCGGCCTGGTGATCATGCCAGATCCCTTGCGGCGTCGGCGATCAGTTCCGCTGATGCCCCCGGCGACAGGGCCGTCGCCCGGAGCCGGTCGAACGCCTCGGCACAGGAGCGCACCTCCCGGTCCTTCTCCAGGTAGATGATCCCGGCGAGGGAATCGACGTATGCCACATCGGGGTCGGCCCGCTCGGGAAACTCGAGGATGGAAAAGGAGCCTCGCAGCCCTGCGTGCGCGCCGCTGGAAAACGGCAGCACCTGGATCGTGACGTTCGGCATCTTGCTGGCCTCGGTCAGCCGCGTCAGCTGAGCCCGCATGACCTCAGGGCCGCCGATGACCCGCCGGATCACCGCCTCGTCCAGGATCAGCCAGACATCCAGCGGCGGATTGCGATCCAGCACGTCCTTGCGCTTCATCCGCAGGTCCACCAACCGCTCAACCTGCTCGTCGCTGTCCCGGTTGAATACCTCCCGGAGGACGGCCCGGGCATAGTCCGGCGTCTGGAAGAGGCCATGTACTACCTCATCCTCGTAGCTGC
Source organism: Streptosporangiaceae bacterium (assembly GCA_035640715.1). Classification (GTDB taxonomy): domain Bacteria; phylum Actinomycetota; class Actinomycetes; order Streptosporangiales; family Streptosporangiaceae; genus DASQVO01. Next base: position 5,643 of record DASQVO010000146.1, on the reverse strand, counting down.
GCAGCCCCGCGGCCTCAACCTCGAGGCCGACATAGATGCCGAACCCGGTGGGCAGCACGTCGTCGTACACGGACCACCAGCCCTTGCGGTGGCCCTCACGTGCCATGTCGACGAGTACCTGGCGCTGGCCTGGATCGGTGACGCCGTACATCTCGAGCATCGCGTGCAGGTACAGGGATTTGGTCGGAGCCTTGCCCGTCTCGATGCGCGACAGCGTCGATGCCGCTACACCCAAGTGCTCGGCAACCTCCTCCAGCTTTATGGAATGTGCCTCTCGCAAGCGGCGCAGCTCCGAACCGAGTCTCCGCCTACGTACGGTAGGACCCATCGTTGTCATAGGCGGCTCACCTCCTCAGGCCGCGCCGGCCGGGCGCTCCGGGAGTCGGCCACAGGCGGCGCGGGCACCGGCCCATTTAGCTGCATACAGTAACGAACCCACTCCGGATTGTTCCTTGACAAGCAGTACGATACAGGACCGCGGCTGCGGAATGAAATCCCATCTAGGATTTCATCAGAGAAATTTGTCTCATGCAGTTGCGCCACATCTCCCACCAGATCACCATCTATCCCTAACGTACCGTGATCACCATATTGCCCAGAGTTATCGAAAGAACCGTAAGAGACCAGTTGATCACTGTCCGTACACATCTAGTCACTAGAAGGGACGTGGCATGGAGCATCTGGTAACTACCTACGACAGGCGAGCCTGAACCTGCCCCACGGAATTGCTCTCGAATACCTGACGGTCCCGGGCGCCCTGAGCAGGGAAAGCATTACTCGGAGCGCAGCTGCGGTGTGGCTGGGGGCCTCATGAGCCCGTACCGGTAGGCGAAGCTGACCGCCTGGGTGCGGCCGGCGCACGCCCGCCGGCCGACCGGCTGACCGGGCCGATGCCGCCGGCCCGCGACCGGGCCGCTAGGCGGCCGCGGCGGCGAGCACGGCCGCGCAGATCCGGGCCAGGTCGTCGTCATCCGTCATGTACGGCGGCATGGTGTAGATCAGGTCGCGGAACGGGCGCAGCCAGACACCCTCGCCGACAGCGGCCGCGGTCGCCGACGCGACATCCACGTCGCGGGCGAGCTGCACCACGCCGATCGCCCCGAGTACCCGCACATCGGTGACGCCGGGCAGGCCACGGGCTGGGGCTAGCCTGGCGGCCAGCCCCGCCTCGATCCGGCGCACCTCGGCCTGCCAGCCGGCCGGGTACCCGCCCGGGCCCTGGCCGAGCAGCACGTCCAGCGATGCGTTCGTGACCGCGCAGGCGAGCGGGTTGCCCATGAACGTCGGGCCGTGTGCGAGCACGGGAAGCTCCCCGCCGGAAATTCCGTCGGCGACCTCCGTGGTGCACAGCGCCGCGGCCAGCGTCAGGTAGCCGCCGGTGAGCGCCTTCCCCAGACACATCACGTCCGGGCTCACCCCGGCGTGGCCGGCCGCGAACAGCTCGCCAGTCCGGCCGAAGCCGGTGGCGATCTCGTCGAAGATCAGCAGCACCCCGTGCTCGGCGCAGGCCGAGCGAAGCACCTGGAGGTAGCCCGGGTCGTGGAAGCGCATACCGCCCGCGCCCTGGGCGACCGGCTCGATGATCACCGCGGCGAGCTCATCGGCATGCCGGGCGATAAGGCCGGTCAGGTGGGCGGCGTAGCCGGGGTCGACGCCCGCACCAAAGCCGGCCGGCGGCAGGCCGGCGAAGATCTGACGGGGCAGCACGCCGTCCCACATCCGGTGCATCCCGCCGTCCGGGTCGCACACCGACATCGCCCAGAACGTGTCGCCGTGATACCCGCCGCGCCAGGTCAGCAGCTTCCGCTTGGCCGCCCTGCCGCGGGAGCGCCAGTACTGCAGGCACATCTTGATCGCCACCTCGACGGCGACCGAGCCTGAGTCGCAGAGGAAGACATGCTCCAGCCCGTCCGGCGTGAGCGCGGCGAGCCGGTCACACAGCCGCACGGCGGGCTCGTGCGTGAGCCCGCCGAACATCACGTGGCTCATCCGGCCGAGCTGGGATCTGACCGCCTCGTCCAGGACCGGGTGCCGGTAGCCGTGGATGGCCGCCCACCACGACGACATGCCGTCTACCAGCTCCCAGTGCCCGCCTGCGGGCGCGGCCAGCCTCAGCCGCACCCCGGACGCGGATTCCACCACCAGGGGCGGATGCGTGCCCGGCATCGGCGCGTACGGATGCCAGGCGCGCAGCCGGTCGGTTTCAGCGAGCTCGGCAGGCAGCATCCGCCCAGCATGTCAGAGAGGAAAATCATGCCGAACGAGGGTGTGGGGGACTTTAGCCGACCCCGAACGGCCAGGAGAGATTCCCATCCGAAGCTGGGTGACAGCCCTGGTTACAGTCTTGCCATAGGTCATTGCGTCGCGGATTGGAAGCCGATAGCGTAACCGCCGGTCAGCAAGATCCTGCGCCGCGGACAACGCGGCCGTAGTACGGCTGCCAGTACCGCAACGCAGGAGGACCGACGGATGAACTATGCGCAGAATCGCGATGCCGCACCTTCCCGGGGAGCGATCTCACGGCGCACGCTGCTGACCGCGGCCGGTGTTGCGGGCGGACTGGCGTTCACCGGCCGCGGCGGCCTGGCAGCGGCGGCGACGGCGGCACCCACGCCGGTTCCGAATCCGGCCTCCTATGTGAACCCGATGATCGGCACCGGCATCGGCGGGCGGAACGTGGGCGCGGTTGACATGTTCCCGGGCCCGGATGCGCCGTTCGGGATGATTCAGTGGGGCCCGGACACCAGTCCCGCCGGCGTGAATCAGCCTGTGGGCTACGCGTACAGCGATTCAGTAATCGAGGGGTTCAGCCTCACCCGGCTGAGCGGGGTCGGGTCCTACATTTTCCGGGACATTGAGTTCTTGCCGACCACCAAACCGGTTACCAGATCGCCGGGCACCTCCTGGTCTTCCTATACCTCGGGCTTCTCGCACCGCACGGAAAGCGCGAAGGCCGGCTACTACGGCGTGCACCTGAGCAACGGCATCCATGCCGAGCTGACCGCGGCGACCCGGGGCGCGCTCGGGCGGTTCAGCTACCCAGCCGGCAGCACGGCGACGATGCTGATCAACGCCACGAGCAGCATGGGCTACAACGGTTCGTCGCTGCAGATTACTGGTCCGAGAACCGTTGTCGGCTGGACGACCGGCGGTCACTTCCTTGGCCACTCCCAGACGAAGCTGTACACGGTGTATTTCGCGGTGGAGTTCGACCATCCGTTCGTCTCGTACGGCACCTGGCGGGGCGCGACCGTCAGCAGAGGCGCGAAGTCGGTCAGCGGGCGGGGCGTCGGGGGATGGGTGGATTTCAACATCGCCCACAGCCCCGTTGTCCACGCGAAGGTCGCGATCTCCTACGTCAGCGTCGACGGCGCGCTGAAGAACCTGGCCGCGACCAGCTCGGATTTCGCCACCGTTCAGAAACAGACGTATGCGCTCTGGAACGAGATGCTCCTGAAAATCAAGGTGACGGGCGGGACCAGCAGCGAGCTGACGACGTTCTATACCGCGCTGTACCACGCGCTGCTCTGCCCGACAACGTTCAGTGACGTGGACGGCAGCTATATGGGGTTCGACGGCGTAGTGCACCAGACCGCGTCGGGACACGTGCAGTATGCCAACTACTCCGGATGGGATATCTACCGTTCGCAGGTGCGGCTGCTGGCCATGCTGGTGCCCAGCCAGGCAAGTGACATGATGCAGTCGCTCGTCAACGACGCCGAGCAGGGCGGCTGGCTGCCCAAGTGGCCGGTCGCGAACACCTACACCGCGGGAATGGGCGGTGACTCGGCGGACCAGATAATCGCTGACGCGTACGCATTCGGGGCCACGGACTTTGATACGAAATCCGCGCTGCAATATATGATCAAGGGCGCCACCGACACCACGAGCCCGCTCGGCCAGGGATGGTATTACCCGCGCGGTTACCAGGCGACCATGACGGGCATAGCCGACTACCTGAAGGACGGCTACGTGCCCACCGATTCCAGTACCTCCAGCATGGGCTCCTCATTGACCCTGGAGTTCGCGGTCGCCGATTTCGCCATCGCCCAGTTCGCCGGCGCGCTGGGCGACTCCGCTACCTACGACACGTTCATGAGCCGCGCTCAGAACTGGCAGAACGTCTTCGACCCGGCCAGCGGCTACATCCAGCCGCGCGGCCTGGGCGGCGCCTTCCTGCCCGCAACCGACCCGGCCACCAACAAGGAAGGCTTCGAGGAAGGAAATGCGGCCCAGTACACGTGGATGATCCCGCAGAACCTCGCGGCCCTGCTCACGGCGCTGGGCGGGACGGGTGCGGTGATCGCCCGCCTGGACACGTTTTTCACCCAGCTCAACGCCGGATCCGGCGCACCGTATGAATGGGCGGGAAACGAGGTTACGTTCGGCGCGCCATGGATCTACAACTATGCCGGTGCGCCGTGGAAGACCCAGCGGGTGGTACGCGACATCATCACCCAGCTCTACTCTCCGCTCCCGGGCGGCGAACCGGGCAACGACGACCTCGGGGCCATAAGCTCGTGGTACGTCTGGGCCGCGATCGGCCTGTACCCGGCGACACCGGGAACGTCAGAGCTCACCGTCGGCAGCCCGCTGTTCCCGCAGATCACGATCTCGATGCCGGGCGGCGGCGAGCTTCGCATCAACGCACCAGGGGCCGGGGCGGGCAAACCGTACGTGCACAGGCTCACACTCAACGGCGCGGCATGGGACAAGCCCTGGCTGCCCGCCTCAGTGGTGCAAAAAGGCGCCACGCTCGGTTTCACGCTGTCGGCCATCCCCGACCAGACCTGGGGCTCAGGCAAGGCCGCTGCTCCCGCCTCATACAGCCAGGGCGAGGCGCCGGCCATCGGGTTCGTGAGCGATCCCGCGGTAAACGTGGCCGCCAGCGGCAGCGTCGCCGTCACGATCGGCGCGCAGAACGTCACCGGTACCAGGCAAACCGTGAGCTGGACAGCCGATGTCCCGAAGGGGCTTTCGCTGACTCCCGCGGCGGGAAGTCTCTCGGTACCGCCGGGCGGGCGGGCAAGCCAGGTGGTCAGCGTCCGGCCGACTGGAATCGGGACGACCGCAGGTCCGTACCTGGTTCAGGTCCACGAGCAGGCTGCCGATGGCACCAACCTCCCGCCTGTAATTTTCCAAGTGAATGTGTCCGTTAGGTTCGGCAGTGGCGGCCGCAAGCACGCGGTCATCCCGGCATCGGCGCGTACGGGTGCCAGACGCACAGCCGGTTGATCTCGGTCAGCTCAGCAGGCAGCACCCGTCCACCATGCCAATAACAGATCATGCCAGTAACAGATAATGATGCCGGACAAGGGCGCGCGATGCCCCACCCGGCGGGCCCGGCGCTACAGTCAGCGCCGGCCGGCGGAACTCCGGCCGCGCGATGACGCGCCACGGCCGCCGCGCTTCTCCCGCAACCGCATCGAAACGTGCACCGGGCTGCCGGCGAAGCCGAACTCCTCCCGCAGCCTGCGCTCGATGAACCGGCGGTAGGCGGCTTCGAGGAATCCGGTGGTGAAGAGCACAAAATGCGGCGGCCGGATACCCGCCTGGGTGGCGAAGAGGATCTTCGGCTGCCTGCCGCCGCGCACCGGCGGCGGCGTCGCGGCGACGAGGCCGGAAAGCCAGGTGTTGAGACGG
>DASQVO010000145.1:0-18391 GCA_035640715.1 Streptosporangiaceae bacterium | reverse complement strand
GCGACGGGCGCCGGGATCGCGCTGGCCGGCCTCGCGGCACGGCTATGGCAGGCGGCCCTCGCCTACGCCTTCGGCGGCCTGGCCGACGGGCTCGAGGTGCTGGCCACCCGCAGCTACCTCAATCAGCACGTGCCGCCGCCGATCGCCGGGCGGGTGTTCGCGCTCTACTCGGGTATCCAGCTCGGCGCAGCCTCGGCCGGCATGGCAGCCGCGAGCGGCCTCCTCGCCCCCCTCGGTGCCCGCGGGCTCCTGCTGCTGGCCGGATGCGGCGGGATCCTCGCAGGCGCCGTCGGCTGCCTCATCTACGCCCGCCGCGCCCGCCACCGTCCGGCGTGCCGTTGACGTGGCTTGGCGGGATCGCGCGGGCCAGTATCCGACGTTCCTGTTCTTCGCCGTGGTGCATGGCGTCAACGGGCACGTCACGGACGCCCGGCGGTGACGGGGGCGTCATGCGGATGGGCGGGGGCACGGCGGGCAGAACGTAGGCTGGCATGCGTGGTACTCGCACCTGAGGGGCGGCGGATGCTGCGGCTCGAAGTCCGCAACAGCCAGGTCCCCATCGAGAAGAAGCCGCCGTGGATCAAGACCCGTCTCCGCACGGGCCCGGAGTACACGCAGCTGAAGGACCTGGTGCGCCGCGAGGGACTGCACACGGTCTGCGAAGAGGCCGGCTGCCCGAATATCTTCGAGTGCTGGGAAGATCGCGAGGCGACGTTCCTCATCGGCGGTGACCAGTGCACCAGGCGCTGCGACTTCTGCCAGATCGACACGGGCAAGCCCGGGCCGCTGGATACCGACGAGCCGCGCCGCGTCGCCGAGTCAGTCGCGACGATGGGGCTCGCCTATGCGACGGTGACCGGGGTGGCCAGGGATGACCTGGCGGACGGCGGAGCGTGGCTGTACGCGCAGACCTGCCGGGAGATCCATGCGGCCGTGCCGGGGTGCGGCGTCGAGCTGCTGATCCCCGATTTCAACGCCGAGCCGGACCGGCTGGCGGAGGTCTTCGGCGCGCGGCCCGAGGTGCTGGCGCACAACGTCGAGACCGTGCCCCGGATCTTCCGGCGGATCCGCCCCGGTTTCCGCTACGGGCGGTCGCTGGAGGTGCTGACGCAGGCGCGGGAGGCCGGCCTGGTCACGAAGTCCAACCTGATCCTCGGCCTCGGCGAGGAGCGGGACGAGATCAGCGAGGCCATGGCCGACCTGCACGCCGCAGGCTGCGAGCTGCTGACAATCACCCAGTACCTGCGCCCGTCGCCGCGGCATCACCCGGTGGAGCGCTGGGTGAAGCCCGAGGAGTTCGTGAAGCTGCGCGAGGAGGCGCTGGCCATCGGGTTCGCCGGCGTGATGTCCGGCCCGCTGGTGCGGTCCTCCTACCGGGCCGGCCGACTGTACCGGCAGGCGGTGCTGGCCCGGGGATAAGTGTCAGCCCGGCCCCCGCTCCGGTTTCCTCCAGGGCTGCTGAACTCATATGCTGCCGTGCATGGCGAAGAGGAAAAACTCGGACGGCGAGGAGCTTCCTGGGCGTATCCAGCAGATACGCATGGTGGCTGGCCTCGTGCACAAGGCCAACCCCCGGGCGCTGCCGATAGTCATCGGCAGCGGGGTGGCGATCCTGGTCATCCTCATCGTCGTCGGCCTGCTCACGGGGCTTGGCGGGTACCTCATCCCGCTGGGCGTGCTGCTGGGGCTCCTCGTTCCGGTCTTCCTCTTCGGCAGGTTCGCGCAGACCGCGCAGTATTCGGCGATCGAGGGGCAGCCCGGCGCGGCCGCCGCGGTGCTGCAGAGCATGCGCGGGAACTGGACGGTCACCCCGGCGATCGCCGCCAACCGGAACATGGACGTGGTGCACCGCGCGGTCGGCAGGCCGGGCGTCGTGCTCGTCGGCGAGGGTTCGCCCAACCGGCTGCCCAGCCTGCTCGCGGCGGAGAAGAAGCGGGTCGCGCGGGTCGCCTTCGATGTCCCGGTCTACGACTTCCAGGTTGGCGACGCCGAAGGGCAAGTGCCGCTCCGCCAGCTTCAACGCAAGATCATGCGGCTACCGCGCAACCTCAAGGGCACGCAGATCGCGGACCTCAACTTCCGGCTCAAGGCACTGCCCGCCTCGCTTCAGGCTCCCAAGGGCCCGATGCCGCGCAGCGGCCGGCAGCCCCGGATGCCCCGCCCGCGCATCCGCTGACCTGGAGTCAGATCCGCAGCACGATCGTGTTGGCGGCCTTGTCGTGCAGGCCACGCCGGTCCCGGTCGGTGACGAGCGGCGGTACCACGGCGAGCAGGAGCAGCGTGCGCACCAGCCCCCACCCCAGCCCGACCGGCTTGCCGTCAAGCCGTGCCACCTGCAGGCCGAGTATCCTCTTCCCCACGGTGGTCCCGGTCAGCGCGGTAAGCACGTAGACCTCCACGGCGAAGACGACGATCGTCCAGTACTGGGAGTGCAGCAGCGCGACCGCGACGAGCGTGCACAGCAGCCAGTCGATGAACAGCGCGGCAATCCGCCGGCCCATGCCGGCGACGGAGCGGTGCCCGCTATCGGGCAGGCCGAACTTCTCGCCCGGGTACGTCGATACCTCGCGTGCGCCCGCCGCCGACGCTCCGGCCGGACGGGATCCGGCCCATTGTTGATCGGCCACATCACCACGGTATCGTCAGCCGGGCGCCAGCGGGCCCGCGGCCTGCTGGCGACAGGCCGCAGAGCGCTGATGATCGGCCGCGGGGCATACGCTCCAGGCCCACGCGCGTAACATGCGTGAAACACAAGGGACACGGGACGGAAATTGCTAGGGTCTAGTGTCCAAGGGCGTCTGTCAATAACATGCCGATGAGTGGCGATAAGTCCGATATGCGTGCCCGTCCCAGGGAGGGTTGATGTTCACAAGCTCCGACGAGGTCTTGAGATTCGTCGCAGACGAGAAGGTGCAGTTCATTGATGTCCGGTTCTGCGACCTGCCTGGGATAGTGCAGCACTTCACCGTGCCGGCCGAGATCTTCGACGAGAAAGTCTTCACCGAGGGCCTGATGTTCGACGGGTCGTCGATCCGCGGCTTCCAGGCGATCCACGAGTCGGACATGCTGCTGATGCCTGATGTCACCAGCGCGGTGCTCGACCCCTTCCGCACGCACAAGACGCTGAACCTCACGTTCTTCGTGCATGACCCGCTCACCGGAGAGCCCTACACCCGGGACCCCCGCAACATCTCCCGCAAGGCCGAGGAATACCTGCGCGGCACCGGCATCGCGGACACCGCGTTCTTCGGCCCCGAGGCCGAGTTCTACATCTTCGACTCGGCCCGGTTCTCAACCGGCCCGAACGAGGGCTACTACTACCTCGACTCGCAGGAAGGCGCCTGGAACACCGGGCGCGACGACGAGGGCGGCAACCTCGGTTACCGGCCCCGCTACAAGGGCGGCTACTTCCCGGTGCCGCCGACCGACCACTACACCGACCTGCGTTCGGAGATGGTCCGCACGCTCATCCAGTGCGGCATCGAGGTCGAGATGCAGCACCACGAGGTCGGCACGGCCGGGCAGGCGGAGATCGACATCCGGTTCGGCCCGCTGCTCCAGATGGCCGACAAGCTGATGCTCTACAAGTACGTGATCAAGAACGTCGCCCGGGCGCACGGCAAGACGGTGACGTTCATGCCCAAGCCGCTGTTCGGCGACAACGGGTCCGGCATGCACTGCCACCAGAGCCTGTGGAAGGACGGCTCGCCGCTCTTCTATGACGAGGTCGGCTACGCCGGGCTGTCCGACATGGGGCGGTACTACATCGGCGGCCTGCTCAAGCATGCTCCCTCGCTGCTCGCGTTCACCAACCCGACGGTGAACTCCTACCACCGGCTAGTTCCCGGCTTCGAGGCGCCGGTCAACCTGGTGTACTCGCAGCGCAATCGGTCGGCCTGCGTCCGCATCCCGATCACCGGCGTGAACCCGAAGGCCAAGCGCCTGGAGTTCCGGGTGCCCGACCCGTCGGCCAACCCGTACCTGGCGTTTCCCGCGATGCTCATGGCCGGCCTCGACGGCATCAAGAACAAGATCGAGCCGCCCGAGCCGGTGGACAAGGACCTGTACGAGCTGCCGCCGGATGAGGCGCTGGCCATCCCGCAGGTGCCGGGGTCGCTGGACAAGGTCCTCGACACGCTGGAGGCCGACCACGGCTACCTCACCGAGGGCGGTGTGTTCACCGAAGACCTGATCGAGACCTGGCTCGACTTCAAGCGCACCAACGAGCTCGACCCGATCAGGCTCCGCCCGCACCCGCACGAGTTCGAGCTCTACTACGACGTGTGACGGCTATATCGGCTCTGGCCTGCACATTCATGGCATGGCTGGGACGGTGTTCCGGCGCTGTTCCGTCCGGTAAGCGATGATCACGGCGTCAGCGGCGGCCCTGGTGGACTCGTCCCGGTCCGGCCAGATGTGGCCGTACGTGTCCAGAGTGGTCTTGGCGCTGGCGTGCCTAAGCCGTGCCTGGACGGTCTTGACGCCGGCACCGGAGGCAAAACTGGCTAGCGAAGTAGTGCCGTAGGTCGTGAGAGCGGAAGCCCGCAGGGAGGCCCTTGACCTTCTTGCGGGCTTTCCGTATGGCGCGCTCAACTGCCCACGGAGAATGCGCAGGAGGCGGCTTCGGTCACGACAGCAGTTGGTTCATCAGTGCGTTCTTGTCCACCTTCCCCACGGGGGTCATCGGCAGCCGGGTGACCGCGACCACCTGATCTGGTGCCTTGTAGGCGGCGAGGCCACGCTCGGCGAGGAAGCGGGCCAGTTCACGAGTTGTGGGTGGTCGGTCGGAGCAGACCAGGAAGGCCACGGTGCGTTCGCCACGGCTGTCGTCGGGGATGCCGACCACGGCGGCGGCGACAACGGCCGGGTAGGTGACGAGGTGTTCCTCGACCTCGACGGCGGCGATCTTCTCGCCTCCTCGGTTGATCTGGTCTTTACTGCGGCCCACAACGACGAGGTGACCTGAGGGAAGCCGGCGGACCAAGTCGCCGGTGCGGTAGAAGCCCTGTGCGGTGAATGCGGTGCGGTTATGCGCTTCGGCCTGGTAGTAGCCGCGCACGGTGTAGGGGCCGCGGGTGAGCAGTTCACCGATGTCGCCGTCGGGGACGGGGTGGTCGTCGGTGTCTACGACCAGGATCTCGTCCGCGGGTGAGATCGGCCGGCCCTGGGTGGTATGGATCAAATCTGGCGGATCATCCAGCCGGGTCATGTTGATCAGGCCCTCGGCCATGCCGAACACCTGCTGCAGGGTGACTCCTAGTTCGGCGTCGACCTGCCGGGCGACGTCTTCTGCCAGCCGTGCCCCACCTACTTGGAGTACGCGCAGAGTGTCCAGTGATGGTCTGCTTGTGCGGAACTCGTCCAGCCAGTGTGGCACCAAGGGTGGGCTCAGCGCTGTGATCGTCACTCGTTCGCGTTCGATCAAACCGAATGCGGTCTGCGGGCTCGGGTCGGGTGCGAGTACCACGGTGCCACCACAGGAGAGCGCGCCAAGCGCACCGGGGCAGGCGAAGGTGAAGTTAAAGCCGATCGGCAAGACGGCAAGGTACACCGAGTCCTCGGTCAGGCCCGCCGCATGTGCGCTCGCGACAGCGTTGTAGGCGTAGTCGTCGTGTGTGCGTGGTACCAGCTTGGGCAGGCCGGTGGTGCCACCGGAGAGCAGCAACAGGGCTAGATCGCCAGGGCGCACGCGCTCGTCGTGCGGCTTAGTCGCGGCGCCGGGGCCGGCCAGCAGATCGGCGAACGCGACGAAACCCGTGTGCCGGCCTGGATCTCCGATCACCACGACGTGGCGCAGGCAGAGCTCACCGGCTGGGTCGCACAGGATCTCGGCGGCCAGTTCGCGATAGTCGAAGCGAGCGTGCCGGTCCACGACGATGTAGGCCACCGCGCCCGACGAGCGCAGCAAATGGCCGATCTCGGACCTGCGGTGTCCGGGCATCGCGTGCACCGGGACCGCGCCGAGCCGCTGCAGGCCGAACCAGAGCAGCACGAACTCCGCCCGGTTGGGCAGCTGAAGCACCACCCGGTCACCCCGCCGGATGCCCAGCCGGGCCAGCGCACCGGCCAGCTGGTCAGCCGTGGCGTCCAGGTCGGCGAACGTCCACCGGCGGTTCCCGTCCATCAGCGCCGTTCGGTCCGGCCATTGCATGGCCCAGTCCCGCAGCAGCGCGCCGAAGGTCCGGCCGCGCCAGTAGCCCGCCTGCCGGTAGTGCCGCGCGTCAGCGTCCGGCCAGCCGGGATGCGTTGGCATCACAGTATGTTCCCTTCGTCACATATCCGCACCATTGCCCACACGTAAAGGAAAATGATATTCATTTTCACGCAGCTGTGACAGTGGGCGCCTCAGCCAGGCGTCTGGCTGACGCTCAACCGGGCTATGGGTGGAAGGACGTTCTCGGTGAGTCAGGTAGGTCACGAAGCCAGGCCAGCCATCGCGCGAATACCCGCTGATGAGGTACGTGCCACCGTGGCCGCGGTGTTGGGACGTCCGGCCGGGGAGATCGACGGGGCACAGGATCTGTTTGAACTCGGTCTCGACTCGCTGGGCCTGATGGCGCTGGTCGGCGGCTGGCGGCGAGCGGGCAGCGCGGTGACCTTCGCCGATCTCACCGCGGACCCCCGGCTGGACGCCTGGGTGGTCCTGCTGGCCGAGTCGGCCGCGGCCGCGCCGTCGTCCCCATCCCAGGCCGCCGCGAACGGATCTGGCGGCGGGGATTGCGAGCGGGCCGAAAACCAGCCGTTTCCGCTGGCCACGATGCAGCACGCGTATTGGATCGGCCGCCAGGACGAGCAGCCGCTCGGTGGTGTCGCCGCGCACTTCTACGTCGAATTCGACGGCCACGACCTGGATCCCGCACGGCTGGCCACCGCGTTCACCAGGGTACTGCGCCGGCACCCGCAACTGCGTGCCCGGGTGCTGCCCGACGGCACTCAGGTGATCGGCCAGCCCGGCGAGCAGGACCGGCTCACCGTGCACGACCTGCGCTCGCTGCCGGAAAGCCAACGGGAACAACGGTTGCAGCGGCTACGGGACCACCACACGCATCGCCGGATGGCGGTCGACAAGGGCGAGATGGTCGACCTGGCGCTCTCGTTGCTGCCCGGCGGAGCCACCCGGCTGCACCTGGATCTCGACATGATCGCGGCCGACGCGGTCAGCCTCCGCATCCTGCTGGACGACCTACGGCACTGCTACCAGTATCCCGGCCAACCGCGGCCCGAACTCGGCTACCGGTTCGACCGCTACCTGCGTGACCGGGCCGCGGGCCAGCAACAGGCAGCCGACCAGGCCCGGGAATGGTGGGCACAGCGGCTGGCCGGACTGCCCCTGCCGCCCGCCCTGCCCACGGTGATCGGCGCGGACGAGCCCACCCCACCCGGGTCGGCCTACGCTCGCACCACCCGGCACAGCCACTGGATCGAGCCCGCCCGGCTGGACCGGCTGAAAACCCGCGCCCGAGCGCACGCGCTGACCGTAAGTGCCGCGCTGGCCACCGCGTTCGCCGAGGTGCTCGCGGCATTGAGCGGCCAGTCGGAGTTCCTGCTCAACCTGCCGCTGTTCGACCGGGAACCACTGCACCCGGACGTGGCCGGGCTGGTCGGCGACTTCTCCAGTTCCTTGCTGCTGCACGTTGAACTCGGCACCGACCGGTCGTTCGCGGACCAGGCCCATGCGGTGCAACGCCGGCTGCACACCGGGGTCGAGCACGGCGCCTACAGCGGGATACACGTATTGCGTGACCTGGCGAGGCTGCACGATCTGCGCCAGCTGCTCGCACCGGTGGTCTACACCAGCGCGGTCGGGCTCGGGCCGGTGTTCTCCGATCCGGTGCGCGCGTGCTTCGGCGAGCCGGTGTGGATCATCTCCCAAGGACCGCAGGTCTGGCTGGACGCGCAGGTCACCGAGCTGGCCGACGGGTTGCTGCTGAACTGGGACGTGCGCGAGCACGCGTTCCGGCCCGGCGTGGTCGATGCCGCGTTCGCCGCCTACCGGCAGCTGGTCGGCGCCCTGATCGACGACCCCACGAGCTGGACACGTCCGGCGCTGCCGGAGATCGCCCACCACGAACGGCCGGTCGCCGAGGGCGAGGTACCCCGCCCTCGGGGGCTGCACGAAGCCTTCTTCGCGCACGCCGCCCGCGCGCCGCGGCGGATCGCGCTGGTCACGTCGGCCGGCGAGCGGGTCAGCTATGGCGACCTGGCCGGGCTGGCCGGCCAGATCGCGGCCGAGCTGACCAGCCGCGGGCTGCGCGCCGGGGACGCGGTCGCGGTCAGCCTGCCGCGCGGGGTCCGCCAGGTCGCCACCGTACTCGGCGTACTGCGCGCCGGCGGCTGTTACGTGCCGGTCGGCCCGGACCAGCCGCCCGCCCGTCAGGACCGCGTCCTGGCCGCCGCGCGCGCCCAATTCCTGATCGACGCGACCGGGCTGCATGAGCGGGACGAACAGCCGCCCAGCGATCCCGCGGTGGCTTATGTGCTGTTCACCTCCGGCTCGACCGGCACCCCCAAGGGCGTCGAGGTGGGGCACGCGGCCGCAGCGCACACCATCGACGTGCTCAACGCCCGATACCGGCTCGGGCCCGAGGACCGGTCACTGGCCCTGGCCGGCCTGGACTTCGACATGTCCGTCTACGACCTGTTCGCGCCGCTCTCGGCCGGCGGCAGCGTTGTGCTGATCGACGACACCGAACGCCGGGACGCGGCCTGCTGGGCGCATCTGGTGCGCGAGCACGGTGTGACCGTGCTCAACTGCGTGCCGACGCTGCTGGACATGCTGGTGTCGGCCGGCGCGCCGCTGGGTGACTCGCTGCGGCTGGTGCTGGTCGGCGGCGACCGGGTGGCGCCGGCCCTGCCGGCCCGACTGGCCGAACGGGCACCGGGTTGCCGGTTCGTCGCGCTCGGCGGAATGACCGAAGCCGCCATCCACTCCACCGTCAACGAGGACACCGCGGATCCGGCGTGCTGGGGTGTGCCGTTGCCCGGAGTGCGGTGCCGGGTGGTGGACGAACGCGGCCGGGACTGCCCGGACTGGGTCACCGGGCGGCTATGGGTCGGCGGCGCCGGGGTGGCGACCGGCTACCGCGGCGATCCCGCGGGCACGGCGGCGAGTTTCGTGACCCACGAAGGTATTCGGTGGTTCATCAGCGGCGACCTGGCCCGTTACCGGCCGGACGGCACGCTGGAATTCCTCGGCCGGGCCGATCACCAGGTGAAGCTGCGCGGCCACCGCATCGAGCCGGGCGAGATCGAGGCCGCGCTGCGCGGCCCCTCCGGCGTCGAGCAGGCAGCCGCGGTGCTGGTCGAGGCGCCGGCGCCGAAGCTGGCCGCAGCCGTGACCGGGCCGGCCGTCGCCGTGGCGGACGTGCTGGCTTCGGCCCGCGCGACGCTGCCCGACCACATGGTGCCCGACCACATCGCGGTGTGGCCCGAACTTCCGTTGTCCGCCAACGGAAAGCCCGACCGGAAAGCCATCGCGGCGCGACTGGCCGCCGAGCTGGAGTCGGCCGCCCCGGCGCCCGCCGACCCGCCCAGCGGCCCGGTCGAACAGGCCGTGGCCGAAGTGTGGGCACGCCTGTTGGGCCGGGACACGGTCAACGCCGGTGACGACTTCTTCCGGCTCGGCGGCGACTCGCTGCTGGCCACCAGAGCGGTCCGCGAGCTGAACCGGCTGGGCGTGCGCGGCGCGACGGTGGCCGCACTGTTCGCCGCCCCCGTGTTGCGCGTATTCGCCACCACGGTCACCCTCGCCGACGCCGCGCCCGACGCGGTGGTGGTGCCGGATCCGATCCACCGGCACGAGCCGTTCCCGCTGACCGACGCGCAACGGGCCTACTGGATCGGCCGGGCCGACGAACTGCCCCTCGGCGGTGTGGGCACCAACCACTACACCGAGTTCGACGGCGCCGAGGTGGACCTAACCCGGCTGACGAAGGCGTGGCGCCGGCTGATCGACCGGCACGAGGCGCTGCGTACGGTGATCGACACCGACGGCCGGCAGCGGGTGCTCGCCAAGGTCCCGGCGTTCCACATCCCGGTCACCGAGAACGACTTCCGCGCGGAGCTGGCGCATCGCCGTGCCGATCTGGGCCGGTGGCCGCTGTTCGACGTGCGCGCCCAGCGGTACACCCGGGACGGTCAGCAGCGCACCCGGGTCGGGATCAGCCTCGACTACAGCGTGCTGGACGCCCGCAGCATCATGCTGCTCTACGCCGAACTCGACCAGCTCTACCGCGACCCCGACGCCCGGCTGGCCCCGATCGGAATGTCGTTCCGGGACTACGTGCTGCAGGCCGGCCCCGCGCCGGAGGCGGTGGAACGGGACCAGCGGTACTGGACCGACCGGCTGGCCGACCTGCCGCCCGCGCCCGCGCTGCCGCTGGCCGTCGACCCCGCGACGGTCACCCGCCCCCGGTTCGTCCGGCGCGGCGCCTGGCTGGAGCCGCGGGTCTGGCAGGCGGTTGGCGACCGGGCCCGCCAGTGGGGGCTGACCCCGTCCACCCTGCTGCTGGCGTGCTACGCGGAGGTGCTCGCGGCGTGGAGCGGGCAGGCCGCGCTTGCGGTGACCCTCACCCTGTTCAACCGGGAGGACGCGCACCCGGACGCCGGGCGCGTGCTGGGCGACTTCACCACGCTCGCGCTGACCTCCTATGACCGTGCGCCGGACGAACCCTGGCTGTCCGCCGCCCGCCGTCTGCATCATCGGCTCGGCCGGGATCTCGACCACCGCGCGGTGTCCGCTGTGGACATCGCGCAGCGGCAGGCGCACCGTCAGGGCGAGGTGGCCGCCGTGGTGCCGGTGGTGTTCACCAGTTCGGTCGGGGTCGGCGCCGACCTGGCCACCGACCCGCCGGAGTCCTTCGGTGAACCGGTGTGGGGCCTGTCCACCACACCCCAGGTGTGGCTGGACAACCAGGTGATCCCCGCTCGCGGCGGTGTGAGCGTGCAGTGGGACGCGGTCGAGGAGCTGTTTCCGGCCGGGGTGCTGGACGCGATGTTCGCCGCGTACACCCGGCTGCTGCACTGGGCCGCCGATGCGGCGGCCGACGAGCCGCTGCCGGCGTTGCTGCCCGAGGCCCAGCGCACGGTACGCGACCGGATCAACGCCACCAACGGGCCGGTGCCGGGACAGCTGCTGCACAGCGGTTTTCTCGATTCGGCCGGCCGGGCGGGCGACGCGGTGGCCCTGCTGTGGCCCGGTGGCCGGCTCAGCTACGCCGAGCTGGCCGACCGCGCCCGCCGGGTCGCGGCAGGACTGCTCGACCGTGGCCTGCGGCCCGGCAACCCGGTCACGATCACCCTGCCGAAGGGACCCGAGCAGATCAGCGCGGTGCTCGGGGTGCTGCTCGGCGGCGGAGTGTATGTGCCGGTCGGGGCGGACCAGCCGGCCGCCCGCCGGGACCGCATCCGCGCCGTCGCCGGCCGCGGGCTCGCCATCGGAGCGGACGGTCTCGACATGACCGAACTGCTCACCGCTCCCCCGCTGGCAACTCCGGTGCACCGGGAGCCGGGCGACCTGGCCTACGTGATCTTCACCTCCGGCTCGACCGGCGAGCCCAAGGGCGTGGAGATCAGCCACCGGGCCGCGGTGAACACGATCACCGACATCAACCGGCGCTACCGGGTCGGGTCGGCCGACCGGGTGTTCGGGCTGGCCGCGCTCGACTTCGACCTGTCGGTGTACGACATCTTCGGCACACTGGCCGCCGGTGGCGCGCTGGTGCTGCCCGAGGAGTCCGACCGGCGCGAGCCCACCCACTGGCTGGCGCTGCTCGCCGAGCACGAGGTGACCGTGTGGAACTCGGTGCCTGCCCTGCTGGACATGCTGCTGACCGCCGTAGGCGACGGGTCGCTGCCCGAATGCCTGCGGCTGGCCCTGGTCAGCGGCGACTGGGTCGGCCTCGACCTCGCCCCCAGGCTGCACGACTGCTCCGCGGGCCGGGCCGCGCTGGTCGCCCTCGGCGGCGCCACCGAGGCGGCGATCTGGTCGAACGTCACCGACGTCGACCGGGTGCCCGGGCACTGGACCTCGGTGCCCTACGGCGTGCCGCTGCGCAACCAGCACCACCGTGTGGTCGACCCGTTCGGCCGGGACTGTCCAGACTGGACGGCGGGCGAACTATGGATCGGCGGGACCGGCGTCGCCGCGGGTTACCGCTGCGATCCCCGGCTGACCGCGACCAAGTTCGCCGAACACCGCGGCGAGCGCTGGTACCGCACCGGTGACCTGGCCCGCTACTGGCCGGACGGCACGCTGGAGTTCCTCGGCCGGATGGACCACCAGGTGAAGATCGGCGGCCACCGGATCGAGCCGGGCGAGATCGAGGCCGCGCTGGAGACCCATCCGGCCGTACGGCGGGCGGTCGTGGTCGCCGCCGGATCGCGCGGCTCCCGCCACCTGCACGGGTTCGTCCAGGTCGGCACCGAGCTGGACAGCCGGGAACTCACCACCCACCTGACCTCCCGAGTGCCCAGGTACGCGGTGCCTGGCCGGATCGACCAGCTGGCCGAGCTGCCCTTGACGGGAAACGGGAAAGTGGACCGGGCCGCGCTCGCCGAACTGGCCGCGCGGGCACCGGCCACGGCTGGCGAGCCACCCACCGGCGAGGTCGAACAACGGATCGCCGCGGCCTGGGCCGACCTGCTCGGGGCAGAAATCCACGACCGCACGGCCAACTTCTTCGCCTGCGGTGGCACCAGCCTGTCGGCTCTCCGACTGCTCGGCACGCTCCGTCAACTGTTCACAGCGGACATCACGACGCGCGATTTTCTCGCCGCACCAACCATCGCGGACCTGGCCGCCCACATCCAGGCGCAGACCATGAGCCCATCGTCATTCGAGATCGGAGTCCTGTGAACATCCGCACGCTCATCACCACCCTGACCGGCGCCGGGGTTCGGCTGTGGGAGGACGACGGCCAGATCCGGTTCCGTGCGCCGCGCGGCGTGCTCACCGACGAGCACCGGGATCTGCTGCGCGCGCACCGCGACGAGGTGCTCGAACACCTGCGCGCCACCGACGATTCGGCCATGTTGCGCCCGGAGCCGGAGCGGCGCACCGAGCCGTTCCCGCTCACCGATGTGCAGGCCGCTTACCTGGTCGGCCGCGGCGCCGCCTACGACTACGGCGGCCTGCCTTGCCACGCCTACGTCGAGTGGACCTTCCCCGACCTGGATCCCGGCCGGCTGGACGCCGCATGGCAGGGCCTGGTGGACCGGCACGACATGCTGCGCGCGGTGGTCAGCGAGGACGGCCACCAGCAGGTGCGCACCGACCTGCCGCGGCACCCGGTCGCCGCGGTCGATGTGCGCGGCGCGGGGCAGTTGGCGTTCCAGGAGGCCGTCGCCGCAACCCGGTCCCGGCTGCGGAACATCGACAATCCGCCGGGCGCGTGGCCGCTGGTCCGTTTGGAGGTCACCCGGGGCGACGGGGACGCGGTGCTGCACCTGTCCGTCGACCTGGTGGTCATGGACTACTCCAGCGTTACCCTCTTGGTCGAGGAGTTGTTCGCCCGCTACGCCGACCCGGAACAGTCGCTGCCGCCGCTGGAGATCACCTTCCGCGACTACGTGCTGGCGCATCGCCGGCTGCGTGAGGGCGACCGGTACACCGCGGACCGCGCCTACTGGTACGACCGGATCGACACCCTGCCGCCCGCGCCGGACCTCCCGCTGCACGACCGACACGCGGAGGCGCCTCCAACGGTCACCCGGCACCAGGCCACCGTGGCCGCGGCGGACTGGGCGGCCCTGCGCTCGGCAGCGACCGAGCACGGACTCACCGCGTCCGGCGCGGTGCTGGCCGCCTACGCCGAAACCATCGGCCGCTGGAGCCGGCAACCCCGATTCACGCTCAACCTGCCGGTGTCCCAACGGCTTCCGCTGCACCCGCAGGTCGACCGGCTGGTCGGCGACTTCACCACGGTCAGTCTGCTGGCCGTGGACACCACCGCCGGCGACGACTTCGTCAGCCGGGCCCGGCTGCTGGCCGGGCAGCTGATGGAGGATCTGGCGCACTCGCTGTACTCGGGCAGTGAGGTGCTGGCCGAGCTGTCCCGCCGACGCGACCAGCCGGGCCTGCTGATGCCCGTGGTGTTCACCAGCATGCTGGACACGCCGGCCGGCAGGCCGGAGTCGTACGGCTGCACCCGCACCCCGCAGGTGTGGATCGACTGCCAGGTCCGGGAGGCCGACAACGCCCTCATGGTCACCTGGGACGTGCGGGACGGTGTGTTCCCGGACGGCCTGATCGACGATGCCTTCGCCGCGTTCACCGGGGCACTGCGCCGGCTGGCCGCCGGACAGGGCTGGACCGAAAAGTCCATTGTCGACCTACCGGCGGAGATGCTGCGCCGCCGGCGGGAGGTCAACGACACCGACGCGCCGCTGCCCGAGAGCTTGCTGCACGAGCCGGCGCTGGCCCGGCTGATCGCGGACCCGGGCACGGTCGCGGTGCTCACCCCCACCCGCACGCTCACCGCGGGTGAACTGCTGGCCAGGGCCGTCGCCGTGGCCGGCCAGCTGCGTGCACTGGGCTGCCGTCCCGGCCGCCGGGTAGCCATCGTGATGGACAAGGGCTGGGAACAGGTGGTCGCGGCCTACGCCGTGCTGCTGGCCGGCGGCGGGTACGTGCCCATCGACACCAACCAGCCGCCCGCCCGGCGGCGCACCATCCTCACCGACGCGGCCATCGACCACGTGCTCACCCAGTCCTGGCTGGCCGGCACCGAGGACTTCGCCCCGGCCACCTCGGTCATCGCGGTGGACACCCTGGCGCCGGGCCCCGTACCGGAGAAGCTGCCCGAGCAGCGGGCGAAGCCGGACGACCTGGCCTACGTGATCTACACCTCCGGCTCGACCGGTGTCCCCAAGGGCGTGATGATCAGCCACCGGGCCGCGGCCAACACCGTGCGCGACATCACCGCGAGGTTCGGCATCGGCCCGAACGACCGGGCCTTGGGCCTGGCCAACCTCGGTTTCGACCTGTCGGTCTACGACCTGTTCGGGCCGCTGGCCGCCGGCGCGACGCTGGTGCTGCCGGACGCGGCCCGCCGCGGCGACCCCTCGCACTGGGCCGAACTGATCACCCGGTACGGCGTGACCGTGTGGAACTCAGTGCCGGCCCAGTTGCAGATGCTCGCCCACCACCAGGCCGCGCTGCCCGATCCCCTGCCGGACTCGTGGCGGCTGGCGTTGCTGTCCGGGGACTGGATTCCGGTAGGCCTGCCGGACACGATCCGGGCCAAGGCGCCCGCTCTGTCGGTGGTCAGCCTCGGCGGCGCGACCGAGGCGGCGATCTGGTCGATCTACTATCCGATCGGCAAGGTGGACCCGGCCTGGCCGAGCATCCCGTACGGGCGCCCGCTGGCCAACCAGCGCTTCCACGTGCTCGACGAGGCATTGCGGCACCGCCCGGACTGGGTGGCCGGCGAGCTGTACATCGCGGGTGCCGGCCTCGCCGAGGGCTATCTGGGCGATGAGACGAAGACCGCCGAGCGGTTCATCACGCACCCGGACACCGGTGAGCGGCTCTATCGGACCGGCGACCTGGGCCGCTACCTGCCCAGCGGGGACATCGAGTTCCTCGGCCGGGAGGATAACCAGGTCAAGATCCGCGGCTACCGGATCGAGCTGGCCGAGGTCGAGGCCGCGGTGGCCGCGCACCCGGCGGTGGCCGCCGCCGTGGTGCTGGTGGAGGGCGACCGGGTGACCGGCCAGCGCCTGGCGGCCATTGCCGAACCGGCCCACCGCCCGTCCACCGGCGGCGACCCACGGCCGGCGCGGCGCGCGGCGGCCGTGCTGGACCAGGCCACCACCGGCCTCGACCGGGACCACCTGGCGGAATTCCTCGCCGCCCTGGACCAGGTCGCGCTGGGCGCCATGGCCCGTACGCTCACCTCGGCCGGACTGTTCACCGATGCTGAGGTCGCGCACGACGTGGAGGAGGTGCGGACCGCGCTGCGGGCCGGCGAAACCCGGGGCCGGCTGCTGCGCCGCTGGCTGGACGCGCTGGCCGCCGCCGGCCTGCTCACCCGGGACGGCGCCCGCTACCGGAACCTGCACGCCGCCGGCCTGCCCTCGGCCGGGGCGGGCTGGCAGCGGCTCGCCGAACTGGAAACCTCGCTGGACTGGAGCACGGACCTGTTGCGCTACACCAGGTTGTGCGTCCATCGGCTGGACGAGCTGCTGCGCGACGAGCTGGACGTCCGGTCCCTGCTGTTCCCGGGCGCGCAACTGGACACCGCGCTGGCCGCCTACCGGGACAACCTGGCCATCCGCCATCTCAACGAGGCGCTGGCCGCCGCGCTCGGCGACATCGCCGCCCGGCACGCCGGGGAGAACCCGTTGCGGGTGCTGGAGATCGGCGGCGGCGTGGGCGGCACCACGCAGGCGCTGGTGCCCGCGCTGGCCGGCCACCCAGTGGACTACCTGTTCACCGACGTGTCCCCGTTCTTCCTCAGCGCGGCCGCCGAGCAGTTCACCGATTTCCCGTGGGTCCGGTACGACACCTTCGACCTCAACGCCGATCCCTACCAGCAGGGCTACCAGCCGAACTCGTTCGAGGTGATCGTCTGCGCCAACGTGCTGCACAACGCGGTTGACGCGGCGCGAGCGCTGGCCCGCCTGCGGGAGCTGCTGGTGCCAGAGGGCTGGCTGGTATTCATCGAGACCACCACCGACCGCACTCCTGCACTGCTGGTGTCCATGGAGTTTCTGGACGGGCTCGCCGCCGGGCACACTGACCTGCGTGCCGAGCACGACCAGACCTTCCTGACCCGGCCCCAGTGGCGGCAGCTGCTGGCCGAAGCCGGCGCCACCGAACCGCTGATGCTGCCGGCCGAGCGGGATGAGCTGTGCGCCACCGGGCAGAGCGCGATCCTGACCCAGTTCAAGACCGGCCGGGTGCCCGTCACGGCCGGCGAGCTGGCCCGGCACATGGCCAACCAGTTGCCGGACTACATGGTCCCGGCCCGCTGGTGGATCGCCGATCAGCTCCCGCTGACCGCCAACGGCAAGCTCGACCGGGCAGCCCTGCGCGATCGGCTGTCCGCCGCCGATGCGATTCCCCGCCCCGCGCCGAGCTCCGCCGAACCCGCGGACGAATTGGAGATGCGGATCGCCGAGCTGTGGGCCGAACTGCTGGACCGCCCGGAGATCCGCCGCGATGACGACTTCTTCGCCCTCGGTGGCGATTCGCTGCTGGTGGCCAGGATGGTCGGCCAGCTGCGTGAGCGGGTGCCGGACATCGCCGAGCTGGAGTGGGAGGTGGTGTTGCGTCATCTGCTGCGCCGACCGACCGTCGCCGGTCTCGCCGCGTACCTGCGCAGTGAGACCGGCGCTGACACCACCCAGTCGAGCGGGCCGTACGTGCTGCTCAACGGCGGCGGCGCCGATCCGGTGACCGTGCTGGTGCATGCCGGCACCGGCACATTGGTGCCCTACCGGGCACTGATCACCGAGATCCGCCGGCGGGCCCGCGGCCGGGCCAGCCTGGCCGGGCTGGAACTGCCGGTGGTGGCCGAGTATCTGAGTGCCGATCCGGCGATCATCATCCAGCGGTGGGCGGCCGACTATGCCCAGGCCCTGCTCGACCAGGGCGGGTCCACCTTCCACGTGGTCGGGTACTGCCTCGGCGGGCTGATCGCCACCGAGGTGGCCCGGGTGCTGGCCGAACGCGGCGCGCGGGTTGCCTCCCTCACCGCGATCAGCACCCACCGCCCGCCGTTCCGCCTCGACGATGAGCTGATCGCCGAGTACGCCTTCGCGGTGATGATGGGCATCGACCCGGCCCGGGTCGGTTTCCCCGCCGATGAGATGGCCGTGTCCGCGGCGGCGGACGCGGTGCTGATGGACAGCCCTGGTCTGCTGCCGGACGGCGCGGTGGCCCGCTTGGGCGGGCAGCACGCCCCGGTCGCCGCCGCGTTCGCCGCGCTGGCGGAGATCCCCCGGCAGCAGCGGGTGGCCGAGATGTGTGCGGCGATGCCCGCATCGGCCGGTAGCTACGAGCCGGACCAGCTGATGAACCTGTTCCAGATCTTCCGGCAGAGCGTGTTCGCCATCTCCCGTTACCAGCCCGAACCCTACGCGGGGGACATCACCTTCCTGCGGCACAGCGGTACCTATCCGTTCCCCGGCAACAAGGAGAGCGTCACCGACTACTGGGAACGCCTCACCCTGGGGCGGCTGCGAATCACCGAGATCCGCGGTGACCACTTCAGCTGCGTGTCCGTGCCGCACGTGCCCACGCTGGTCGACCTGCTCAGCGACATCACCGGCGGGGACCTGCTGGCATGATCGCGATACTCGGCGCGTCGGGCGCGGTCGGCGCGGCGGCCGTGGAGTGGTTGCGGCACCTGGGGCTGGGGCCGCTGCGGCTGGGCGCCCGCCGGCC
>DASQVO010000144.1:0-26810 GCA_035640715.1 Streptosporangiaceae bacterium | reverse complement strand
GGCGTACTGGATAAGCGGCGACGGCACGCTCTGCCCGCTGGCCACAACGGACCTGGACGAATCTGGCCACAACGGACATGGGCGAATTAAGCACCGTTCTCCAGGCAACCGCGCGGCAGGCCACGGCGGATGACGAAGGTGCGGACGCGGTGCCCGGCCAGGCAGGGAATCTCCAGCGGGGGAGTGCGTGCCGCACCGGTCAGTAATCCAGCTCCTCCATCATGTCGCGCAGCCGGATGGCCGCGTCCTCGATGTCGCGGTACTTGTTCCGCCCGGCCCGTACCTCCGCGGAAAGCATCCCGCAGCGGTGCACCCTCGCGAAGTCGCCGTACGGGAATTTGTACCTGGCCTTGGTGTGCTCGGGCGCTTCGTCATCCAGGCCGAGATGCCAGTTTGCGTACTCATCCCAGCCGTGGGCTTCGATGAACTCGTTTTCCTGACGGGCCGATGGCTGATGCTCGCTCCAGTCGTCCCGCTGGTCGAGCACCACCTTCCCGTTCTTGATCTGGTCTTGCGCGAACGCGTATGAGCGCTCGTTGAGCGTGGTCGCCATGTGCTTCTCCGGACGCCGCGATCGGTCGGTGACATCACGCCTACCCGGTGGCGCCCGGCTCAGCACGTCCTGGCCGGCCGGGGATGGTAACCGTGGCCGTGCCGCCGAAGGTGACCTCGCGCAGCGTGCCGGACGCCACGTCGGCGCTTCCCGGTGTCGCCGGGAGGGCCACGGAGCCTGCGATTGTTCCGCACGGGCGGAGCTTGCGGCGTGAATCCGCGCGATACCGGCGGAGCCGTCTCCCTCTGAGAGCGCCCTGCCTCTTTGAGGGCGCCACCTTTCCGTTGATTGTCACCTTATGGCGCGTTCGCGACTGTTAGTGTGCTTGCGCCCGGATGTCATAACTTGCCGTGGGAGTCGTCGTGCACCTGGTGAGGAATCTGGCGGTCGTTACCGGTGCCTGCGCACTTGCCGCCGCTGCCGCCTCTGTATCTGCTGGCCCCGCGGTTTCCGCCGCCGGCAATGCGGCCTCGGGCCGCCAGCCCGACGTGGTGGTCCACCCGGGTGTCCTGCACGCGGCGGGGCACGCAGAGCAGCAGCCGCTGACCACGGCCGAGTGCGAGGCGGACTACAGCATCGCCTGCTACGAGCCCGGCCAGATCCAGCAGGCGTACCACCTGCCGTTCCTCTTCCAGCACGGCATCAACGGCAAGGGCGCGACGATCGTCATCGTCGACTCCTTCGGCTCGCCGACCATCCAGAATGACCTGGCCGTCTTCGACAAGACCTTCGGCCTCCCGGCGCCGCCGTCGCTGACGGTCATCCAGCCGGCCGGGACGGTCCCGCCCTATAACCCGAACAACTCCGACATGGTCGGCTGGGCCGGGGAGACCACGCTCGACGTCGAGTACGCCCACACCATGGCGCCGGACGCCAAGATCCTCCTCGTGGAGACACCGGTGTCCGAGACCGAGGGCGTGACCGGCTTCCCGCAGATCGTGACCGCCGAGAAGTACGTGATCAACCATCACCTCGGCGGGGTGATCAGCCAGAGCTTCAGCGCGACCGAGAAGACGTTCCCCTCCAAATCCGCCCTGGAGGCACTGCGCGGCGCCTACATCGACGCCTACCAGCACCACGTCACCGTGCTCGCCGCCTCGGGCGACAGCGGTGCCGCGGACGTCGGCCTGAACCAGACGACGTACTACACCCACCCGTTCACGTCGTGGCCGGACAGCGACCCGCTGGTGACGGGGGTCGGCGGCACACAGTTGCATCTGGACGCCAGGGGTTACCACACCGCTCCCGACAACGTCTGGAACGACACCTACAGCAAGGCGACCAACGAGTTCATCTCCGGGGGCGCGGGGCCGAACCCGCTGGCCGGCGGCGGCGGCACGTCGATCTTCTTCTCCCGGCCGTGGTACCAGAACGGCGTGCGGAACGTGGTGGGCGACAGCCGGGGCGTGCCGGACATCGCAATGAGCGGGGCCTGCAACGGAGCCGTGGATGTCTACCAGAGCTTCGGCGGGCAGCCCGCGGGCTGGTACCCGACCTGCGGCACCAGCGAGGCCACGCCCCTGTTCGCCGGCATCGTGGCACTCGCCGACCAGGTGGCCAGGCATCCCCTCGGGCTGATCAACCCGGCCCTGTACGCGCTGTCGGCGGCACATGCCCCAGGTATCGTCGATGTCGTCAAGGGCAACAACACCGTGTCATTCACCCAGGGCGGCAAGGAACACACGGTCCAGGGCTTCAGCGCCAAGCCCGGCTACGACCTGGCCTCGGGAGTCGGTACCGTCAACGCCGCCTATTTCGTCCCGGAGCTCGCGTTCCTCGCACGACGGTAACCGGCGAGAGATCAGGTCATCCGCGCCGCGGGTATTGATCACACGGTCAGGCGGGATACCGAACTCCTCCGCCCGGGCGCAGCCGTTGCCGATCCAGTCGAGCTGACCGGGCGCGTGCGCGTCGGTATTGATGGCGAAGACGCAGCCGGTCTCGGCGGCCAGGCGCAGCAGCCCGTCGGGCGGATCCTGGCGTTCCGGACGGCAGTTGATCTCGACCGCGACACCATGTTCACGGCATGCCGTGAACACCGCTTCGGCGTCGAACACCGATTCCGGCCTGCCGCGGCCGGTGATGAGCCGCCCAGTACAGTGCCCCAGCACGTCAACGTGCGGGTTGCGGACGGCCGCCAGCATCCGTTCGGTCATCGGCCCGGCGTCCATCCGCAGCCGCGAATGCACACTGGCCACCACGACGTCGAGCCGGGCGAGCAGATCTTCACGCTGGTCGAGTGAGCCGTCGTCGAGGATGTCCACTTCAATGCCGGTCAGTATGCGGAACGGCGCCAGCCCGGCGTTGAGCCGGTCGATGAGCTCAAGTTGTGCCGACAGGCGCTCGGCGGACAATCCGCGGGCGACGGTGAGCCGCGGGGAGTGGTCGGTCAGCGCGATCCATTCGTGCCCGAGTTCACGGGCTGACTCGGCCATCTCCCTGGGCGGGCTCCCGCCGTCCGACCAGTCCGAGTGCGTGTGGCAATCACCGCGCAGCGCCGCCCGCAGGGCCGTCCGCGGCGGCGGGAGCCCCTCGCCGAGCAGCTTCGCCAGGTAGGCCGGCTGCTGGCCATCGGCCGCCTGCTCGATGGCTTCGGCGGTGACCGCGCCGATTCCGGGCAGGGCGCGCAGCGTGCCCTGGCTTATCCGCTGCCCCAGCTCACCGGGCGGGAGCTCGTCGACGACCTGTGCCGCCCGGCGGAACGCCCGGACCCGGTACGTGGGCGCTCCCGCCCGCTCAAGGTGGAACGCAATCTGCCGCAACGCCTGTGCCGGGTCCACGGTCATGTCTTACCTCAGTCCGGCTGCCCGCGTGGGCCGCCGGCTGCGCTAAATTGCGCGGGCCGGCTGGGCGAGGCAGGCTGCGCCGGGCGGGGAAATGCGGCACAGTAGCCGATATGGACAGGGCAGAAGGCACCTTTGATCTCCGCTTCAACGACGAGCCGCCCTACAGCGACTCCGGCGGTGTCAAGCTCGCGCGGGCGCACATCTCGAAGACCTTTCACGGGGACCTGACCGGTACCAGCGAGACGGACATCCTCACGGTGCACACCGCGCACCCGGCCGCGTACGCGGGCATCGAGCGCTTCGAGGGGACCCTAGGCGGCCGGAAGGGCAGCTTTGTCCTGCAGCACAATGCCGGCGGGGAGAACGGCGTGCCCTGGATGACGTGGAAGATCGTCGAGACGAGCGGGACCGGGGACCTGGCCGGGATCCGCGGCGAGGGCCAGATCATCATCGGCCCGGACGGCAGCCATTCCTACACGCTCAACTACGAGCTCTGACCCGGGGGTCAAGGGCGTTCTGCCCTGGTCAACGCAGGTGTACGTCGAGACGATGTAGCCCGCGAGCATTGTGAGCCCTCCTCTGAGGAGCGTTCACCGTAGGTCCGCCACGGGTAGAGGGCGGGTGATGTCGGCTGGGCGGTCAGGGCACGCCGGCACCCGTCATGATCTCCTGCCAGTGACCATCGGGCGCAACAACTAGCGGGGCCGTTCACACAGTCTGTTCTAGGCGTTCACGCTCGCGAAGTTGTCCGGACAAGCCCCTGCTGGACAGTCGTGGCCATGAACAGGGTCCGTTACCTGGAGACCGCGGAGGTGCTTGCCGCGGAGTGCGCCGGGTTCGCCCCCGGCGCGAAGATCGCCAGTGAGAACGAGATCGCGGATCGCTTCGGGGTGAGCAGGGCCGCTGCCCGCGCTGCTGTGCAGGAACTGGAGCGGCGGCTCCTGGTGCGGCGCGTGCGCGGGTCCGGCACGTTCGTCAGCAGGCGCATCGACTATGTGATCTCTCGTGACCGCGCGCCTTCCTGGCATCAGACGGTGCGGGAGGCGGGCGGTGTGCCGCGCTCGGTTGTCCGCGAGATCCGGCGGGAGCCGCTGCCCGACGCCATCGCAGGCCGGCTCGACCGGGCGTCGGGGGTACTGGCGCACCTGCTGGTGCGTCAGTACTACATCGACGGGCTGGTGGCTTCCTGGAGCAACGAGTGGATCCCGCTGGACGTGCTGCCCGAGCTGGATGTCGCGGTACGGGCGGTGGAATCGGTGGACGAGATCCTCCGTCAGCTGGCCAGGGTACGGCCGGGCCGCGCATGGTGCCGGGTCGGGATGGAGATCCCGGCGAATGAGGTGGTCACCGGACTGGAAATCGAAGGAACGCGGCCGGTGTGGCTGGTGGAAAGCCTGAGCCGGGATGAAGGTACCGGCGCCGCCGTGATGTGCAGCAACACTTGGTCCCGCCCGGACGTCTGCCGGATCGTGGTGGAAATGAACGGCCGGGCCCGACGAACCGGAGAATTGGATGCCGGACAGTAATCCCGCACACCCCCCATCCGGGCCTGCGCCTGGCCGGCCGCTCACCCGGGAACGCCGCACGGAGCTGCTGGCAGCTGCCGAGGCCGGAGAGCTGATCGCGCTGGCGGATGAATGCCTGGCGGGCAGGCCGGAACCGGTCGTGTTGGTGCCGCCGGAAGTGGGCTGTGTGGTTACACAGGTGCGGGAGCCGATCTTGGGGCAGCGGTTCCTGCTCGGCGATGTGCTGTCCTGCCGTGCCGAGGTGGAGCTTGACGGCGTGCGCGGCTGGGCCATGCGCCTGGGCGAGGACCGGGCGGCGGTGCTGGCGGCGGCCGTGCTCGACGCGGCGGCCCAGCGCGGTCCCGGCCCGGCCGCGCTGGTCGACGAGCTGTGCCGCCAGGTGGCCGAACGGATCGAGCGGCAGGACGAGCAGGAATGGGGCGAATTGATGCCGACCATCGTGCGGTTCGAGGAGCTGCGGTGAACGCGGTCGGCCTAGCGCCCGCCGCCAGCCAGAGGGTGTTCCGCGCGGTACTTGACGCCATGGCACATCCCGGTGAGATCCTGCGCATTCCCGCGGCGGGCATGGCCGCCGGGGGGGATACCCCGGCGGCGCTGCTGCCGGTGCTGGCACTGGCCGATCTGTCGACCCCGGTCTGCGTGCTCGCCGCCGATCCGCGCTGGGCCGGCCTGGTCACGGCCGCGACCGGCGCCGCGATCCGGCCGCTGGAGGAGGCCGGGCTGGTCGCGGCGCTGGATGTCCCCGGACCGCAGCAGCTCCGCGGCCTTCGCACCGGCAGCGCGGCCGCACCGGAGCTGGGCGCGCAGGTCTTCATCGCCGTCAGCGGCTTGGGTGAGTCGGCGGGCCTGCGCCTGTCCGGCCCGGGAATCGCGGGTGAGCGGGCGCTTTCCGTGGGCGGGCTGCCGGACGGGTTCTGGGCGGCCCGGGCCGGGCTGGTACGGGATTTCCCGGTCGGCGTTGATCTGGTGTTCCTAACGCCGGATGGCCGGCTGGCCGCCGTCCCGCGCAGCACAACGGTGATCGAGGAAGTGCGCTGATGGGAGACGCGGGGATCAGGGAGGGGCACTAATGGGATACGCGGGCGTTCGCGGCGGGCTGGAGTCGATTCTGGCGGCCGAGAAACTGGTGCGGGACAAGCGCGATCACGCGGCCGCACCCTGGGTGTCAGGCGAGCAGATCGTGCAGCGCTTCCGGCTCGCGATGGACCGGATCATGGGAGAGGCCGGGCTGTACGGGGAGGCGGTGGCCGCGGACGCGTTCCGGCAGGCCGAAGGCGACACGCTGGAGGCGGCGCATCTGGTGCGGGCCTACCGCTCGACGCTGCCCCGGCTGGCGGTGAGCGAGCCCATCGACCCGGATGAGCTCATCGCGCTCCGCCGGATCGTCCCGGCGTACCGCACCCCGGACGGCCCGCAGCTGCTCGGACGGACGACCGACTACACCGGCCGCCTACTTGAGCGCCAGCAGTCGCCGCCCGACGGCCAGGCCGGCCAGGCACCGCCGGCCCGGCCGGCCACCGGGGAGCGGAGCCCGCAGCGGTTCTCTGCCATGCTGCGAAAGCTCGGCCTGCTCGCCGAGCGGCCTGCCGAGCCGGACAACGAGCCGTTCGACGTGACCAGGCAGGCAGCGCGGCCCCCGGCGCCACGGTCCGCGGTGCTGGCCAGCATGGCCCGCGCGGAGACCGGCGCGCTCCAATCACTGTGGTACCGCTCGATTCTCGGCCCGGACGGCAACATCCACGAGGTCACCCTGGGCGAGCTGCGTCACGGCCGCCTGCCCGTACGGGTGCGGCATCCGCATACCGGGAAGCCGGTGGAGGTCGGCACGGTACGGGTCACCGAGACGGAGGCCATCGAAGACCTGGACGGCGCCGAAGAGGACCGGACCAAGTTCGACGTCGGGTACGGGATGTGCTTCGGCCACAACGAGCGCAAGGCCATCGCGATGGCGAACCTGGATATCGCGTGCCGGCGGTTCGGCCAGGACGGGCTGCTCCAGCAGGTGCTCTTGCTCACCGTGGACGGCCTGGACTCCGGCGGCTTCCTCGAGCACCTGAAGCTGCCGCACTACGTGACGTTCCGGTCGATGGTCGACCGCAAGCTGGCCGGCCGGTCGGAGCGACAGCGCGGCACCGCATCGGGCGGCACCGGGCCAGCGAATGCCGGGTCACCCGGGACTGAGCCAGCCGGTACTGAGCCAGCCGGTACAGAGCCAGCCGGTACTGAGCCAGCCGGTAGTGAGCCAGCCGGTACAGAGCTAGCCGGGACCGGGCCGGCGGGAAGGGAACGCCGATGACCGTGCACGCACTGCTGGAGGAGTCCGGCCCGGCCGCGGATATGCGGGGGCTGCTGGACGAGGGAGCGAAGCGGGAGATCAGGCGGGCCATCCTGATCGCGGTCTGCGTGCCCGGCTATCAGGTGCCGTTCGGGTCCAGGGAAATGCCGGTCGCCCGCGGCTGGGGTTCCGGCGGGCTCCAGGTGACCCTCGGCGTCATCGGGGCGGGCGACGTGCTCAAGGTGATCGACCAGGGTGACGACGGCGGAGTCAACGCCACGAACCTGCGCCGGCTGATCGCCGGTGCCGCGGGGTGCGAGCCGACCACGGACACCCGGCTGGCCACCGTGGTGCAGACCAGGCACCGGGTGCCCGAGGAGGCGCTCGGCCGCCAGCAGATCCTGGTGTTCCAGGTGCCGGTGCCCGAGCCGCTGCGCGGGGTCCAGAAGTCGGTAGCTGAGTGCGCCCGGATGCACGCCCAGGCCGACTACTCGGCGATGTGGGTGAGCCTGTACGAGGATCTGGTGCGCAACGGGGTGATCACCAGGTCAACCGGCTATCCCGTGCTGGTGAACGGCCGGTATGTGGTGGCGACCAGCCCGGTACCGCGCTGGGACGTGCCGCGGCTGCACCAGTCAGCCCACCTGAACCTGTATGGTGCCGGCCGGGAGAAGCGGATCTACGCGATCCCGCCGCACACCGACGTCACCCCGCTGACTTTCTCCGACGTGCCGTTCGAGGTGGAGCACGTGCCGGGCGCGCGCTGCGCCTACTGCGGCAGCACCGACACCTTCCTCGTGGAGGCCGGTGGGGGGTACGTGTGCAGTGATTCGGACTGGTGCACGCGGGTATCCGAGGCGGACGCCGATGTCGCTGGGCACCGGGAGCACGCGCCGCTGGCGTGGCTGCCGGACCCCGCGCGCCGGGCTGCGCGCCCGGCGGCACGGGACATCGACCTCCCGCCCCGGATGGCCGAGCCGGCCGGGGAGGACTGGATTCTCCGGGTCGACGGGATCGGCAAGGTCTACGGACGCGGCGGCGGGCTGGCGGTCGGCGGCACCGGGCCCGAGTTCGGCACTGCGGTCAGCCCGGCCACGGGCGCGATCGTAGCCGCCTGGGACGTGTCCTTCGACGTGGCACCCGGCGAGGCACTCGGGCTGATCGGCGAGTCGGGCTCGGGCAAGTCCACCGTGCTGCGCTGCGTGGTCGGCGATGAGCCGGCCACCGCCGGATCGGTGCACCTGGCCACGATGAACGACGGGGTGACCGACCTGCTCGGGCTGGATCCGGCGGCCCGGCGGCGGCTCCGGGTGGACACCATGGCCGTGGTCCACCAGGACCCGGCGGCCGGGCTGGACCTGCGGGTCACCGCGGGGGGCAACATCGCGGAGCGGCTGACCGCGGCCGGCTGGCGAAGTTATCACGCGATCCGGCGCCGGGCGGCGCAGCTACTCGAGCGGGTCGAGGTCCCGCTGTCCCGGATGGATGATCCGGTAGGCACCTTCTCCGGCGGGATGCGCCAGCGGGTACAGATTGCCAAGGCGCTGGCCACCGAGCCGCCGGTGCTGCTGCTGGACGAGCCGACCACCGGGCTCGACGCGTCCGTCGCGGCCGGGGTGCTCGACCTGCTGCGCGGCCTGCTCGCCGAGCGGAACATCGCCGCGGTCGTGGTGAGCCACGACTTCACGGTCATCGAAGCGCTCGCCGACCGCAGCCTGGTCATGCAGCTGGGCCGCGTGGTGGAGAGCGGGCTTACCGACCAGCTCTTCAATGATCCGCACCATCCCTACACCCAGCGGCTGGTGGCCGCGGCCAGGAGGTAGGCCAGCGATGAACTCGTTGGTGTTGAGTATTCGTGAGCTACACAAAACCTTCACCCTGCACACGATCGACGGCAGGACGGTCCGCTCGCTGCGCGGGGTGGACCTGGACGTGGCGGCCGGCGAGCATGTGGCCGTCGCCGGGCCAAGCGGGGCGGGCAAGTCCAGCCTGCTCCGCTGCGTGTACCGGACCTACCTGCCCGATTCCGGCTCGGTCGTGCTGCACGGTGCCACGGGCCCCATCGAGCTGACCGCGCTGCCGGACCGGGACCTGGCGAGGCTGCGTGGCCGGGAGATCGGCTATGTCGCGCAGTTCCTCACCGCCCCGCCGCGCACCGGGCCGCAGGCCGTGGTGACCGCGGCGGCCGTGCGCCGCGGCCTGTCCCGCCCGGACGCGAGCGAGGCGGCGGCGGCCGCGCTGCGCAGCCTCGGCCTGGACGAGGCGCTGTGGGACGTGGACTGCGGTGTGCTCTCCGGCGGCGAGCGGCAGCGGGTCAACCTCGCCGCCGGCACGGTCGCGCCGCCCCGGCTGCTGCTGCTGGACGAGCCGGTGTCCGCGCTGGACCCGGCGAACCGGGCCAGCGCACTGGCCCTGATCTCTCAGCTGGCAGGCCGGGGCGTCGCGGTGCTGTCGGTGTTCCACGACCTGGACGCGATGCGCCGGCTGGCCACCCGCGCGGTGCGCATGTCGGAGGGCCGGATCGTGGCCGAGGGGCCGGCCGAGCAGATCGCGGGGGTCACTGCGAGCCGAAGGGGCGCGGCGTCGCCTGGACTGAGGAGCGAGGAACGAGCGACGAGGGAAGGCGGCGCCTCAAAGGCGCCCCAGAGGCGAGCGGGAGACAGGGCGTGAGCACGCTTTCCGTCCCCACCAGGCCGTGGCCGCTGGCCGAGCCGCCGGCCGACTATGTGCTCGGGCATGTGCGGGCGGTACTGCCGGACCGTATCGTCGACGACGCGCGGGTCGTGGTGCGCGGCGGTGTGATCAGCGAGGTGGGCCACCATCCGGCCGGGTCGGGCTCGGACGTCGACGGCGGCAGCCTGCTGTGCCTGCCCGGGCTGGTGGACGTGCACAGCGACGCCCTGGAACGGGAGCGCCTGCCCCGGCCGACCGCGCCGCTGCCGTGGGAGTTCGCGATCGTGTCCCTGGAGGGCAAGCTCGTGGCCGCCGGGGTGACCACGGTGTTCCACGGGGCCGGGTTCCAGCACAAGGCCACCGGCGGCACCGCCCGCACGGTGTCCACCGCGAACGAGCTGTGCGCCTGCGTGCGGGCCCGCGGCCGGGGCCCGGTGGACCACCGGATCCTGTACCGGCTGGACCTCCTCTCGGCCGACGGTGCCGAGGCGCTGCGCCGCGAGCTGGACGCCGCGGAGGGAACGGCGCTGGTCTCACACGAGGATCACACTCCGGGACAGGGGCAGTACGCCGACCGCCGGTACATGGAGCGCTACCTGATGGGCATCAACGGGCTGTCCGCGGAAGAAGCGGAGCGGCGCGTGGACGAGCTGATCGCCGAGGGCTCCCGCTACCTGGACGTGCGCGAGGCGAATCTCGCCTGGCTGGGCGGGCTGGCGCGGGCGGGGCGCATCCGCCTGCTCGGTCACGATCCCGACTCGGCGGAAGCGGTCGCCGCGCTGGCCGCGCGGGGCGGCGCGGTCGCCGAGTTCCCCACCACGGTCGAGGCCGCGGAAGCGGCCAGGGATCACGGCTTCCCGGTGGTGATGGGGGCGCCGAACGTGCTGCGCGGCTCCTCGCACTCGGGGAACGTGTCGGCCGCGGAGCTGATCGGCCGCGGCCTGGTCACCGGCCTGGCCTCGGACTACCTGCCCTCGGCGCTGCTCGCGGCGTGCTTCAGGATCGTGGCCGAGAAGATCGCGAGCCTGCCGGAGGCGGTACGGCTGATCACGGCCGGACCCGCGGCGGTCGCGGGCCTGGCAGACCGGGGCAGCCTGGCCGCCGGCCGCCGGGCGGACCTGGTGCTGATCGGCGACGGCCAGTGGCCAGCCGTGCGTTCCGTGCTGCCCGCATCGGGAGGCGGTCAGTGAAAGAGCGGATGATCACCTGGCCGGTTCCCGAGCCGGTGGTGCCGGGCCACGCGGACCCCGTGCTCGCCGAGGCCACCCGGGCGGCGGCCGGTGCGTTCCGGCGCGCACGGGAACGGTTCGACCGCGAGGAACTGGCCGAGAAGGTCCAGATGGGTGCCGACGGCACGCCCACCATGCGGCTGGACATCCTGGTGGACACCGCGATCGCCGAGGTCGTGAACCGGCACCGGGTCAACCTGATCAGCGAAGAGATCGGGGTGATCGACAACGGCTCGGCCACCACCCTGGTCGTCGACCCAGTGGACGGCACCGCGAACGCCGCGGCGGGTGTGCCGCTGTCCGCGTTCGCCGCGGCCGTCTGCCGGGACGGGGTACTCACCGAGTCGGTGACCTGCTGGCTGGATACCGGCCGCTGCTGGCACGTGGTGGCCGGGACGCCTGCCCCGTACCGCACGACCGGCCGCACCGGGCTGGACGGCGCCGCGGTGAGCCTGCTCCGGCCGCACGGCACGGACTCCGCGGCCTGGTGGCGGGTGGCCGGCC
Organism: Streptosporangiaceae bacterium; assembly: GCA_035640715.1. Lineage (GTDB taxonomy): Bacteria > Actinomycetota > Actinomycetes > Streptosporangiales > Streptosporangiaceae > DASQVO01. The sequence continues at coordinate 15,264 of DASQVO010000144.1, read as the reverse complement.
GGGCCGGCCGAGTGCGGATCCTGTCCAGCTCGTGCCTGGAGGCCGCCCTGGTCGCGGAGGGCTCGACCGACGCGTTCGCCGACGCCGGCAGCGACACCCACCGGATCGTGGATCTCGCCGCCGCGATGGTCCTGGTGCCTGCCGCCGGGGGAGCGGTGATCGACGCGGGCGGCCGCCCGATCGAGATCGACACCGACCTGTCCCGCCGCTGGTCGGGGGTGGTCGCCGCCACACCGGCACTGGCCGAGGAGCTGGCCGCCGCCATCCGCGGATAGGGAACGGCAACGGGCCTGCGGGCCCCAGGCATCCGGTCGCCCCGCCCCGGACGATCGACAACTTCCTGGAGGGATCGTGCTGAGCAGAGAGGAACTGACCGGGCTGATCAACGGGCTGGCCGACCTGCCGTACGGCGGGGAGGCGGTGGACCAGCGCAGGCACGCGCTGCAGTGCGCCGCGCACGCGGTCACAGCCGGCTCAGATGACGAACTGGTGCTGGCCGCCGCGCTGCACGACATCGGGCGCGCCGGGCTGGTGCGCGAGGAACATCCGGGGCTGCCGCACGAGGAGGCCGGGGCCGCCTTCGCCCGCGAGCACATCGGCAAGCGGGTGGCCTGGCTGATCTCCCAGCACGTCCCGGCGAAGCGCTACCTGGTCGCCACGGACGACGCCTACTTCGGGCAGCTGAGCCCCGTGTCGGTGCGCTCGCTTGAAAAGCAGGGCGGCCCGATGAGCGCGGATGAGGCGCGGCAGTTCGCGGCACATCCCGATGCCCAGGCCGCGGTGGCGCTGCGGCGGTGGGACGAGGCGGCGAAGGACCCGGACGGCACCGACCTGCCGTTGCCTGAATTGCTCCGGGTATTCGACCGCTACCGGACGCGTGAGGGCCTTTGATAGTTTTCTGCCGGCGGTGGTCGTGCCGGTCGCCGGGCCCGTGCGGGGCGCCAGGCTGGCAACTCGGCGCCATGGCCGTCAGATCAGATGCTTGCGCACCCAGTTGGTGATGACCTCGATCAGCAGCACGACGCAGAACGTGGCGATGATGATCGCTCCCGTGGTCCGGTAGGCGAGCACCTGCACGCTCTGCTGCAACAGGAAGCCGATGCCGCCGCCGCCCACGATGCCCAGGACGGTGGACGAGCGGAAGTTGACGTCGAGCATGTACAGGCTGTTGCCGACCAGGGCCGGAGCGGCGGGACGCAGCACAGAGGTTGCCGTCTCCTGGAGCCTGCTCGCCCCGGCCGACAGCACCGCCTCGCGCGGCCTCGGATCGACTTCCTCGATCCCGTCCGCGACCAGCTTTGACATAAACCCGATGGTGCCGACGATCAGGGCGAATGTGCCTGCCACCAGGCCGAGGCCCACCGCAACCACGAACACGATGGCCAGGATGAGCTCGGGGACCGCCCGGACCAGGACCAGGAACCCGCGCGCGCAGCGGTAGGCCCACCGGTCCGCCACGTTGCGAGCGGCCAGCAGCCCGACCGGGACGGCCAGCAGGAAGCCAATCGCGGTGGCCACTATCGCCACGCTTGCCGACTGCAGTGTGCCGCTGACCAGACCGCTGCGGTCGGTGCTGAAGTCGGGCGGGAAGTACAGGGTGAGCGTGTGCCAGATCTGGCCGGCCGAGGTGAACACCTGCAGCGGGTTGATCCGGGTGACCACGAGCGAGACGGCCAGCGCAACCAGCGCGCCGGCGGCGAAGGAGAAGCGAAGCTGCCGCTCGCGCGTCCATGGGGGGCGGACCCGCTCCCGGTCGAATGCTGCGATGTCCCGGGCCGGCGCGGGCCGGGCGGCGGCCGGAGCCCGCCTGGACCTGCCGAAGGCCCCGATGATGCGGTCACCGAAGGCCGGGCGGCGGCCCAGGCCAGCGGAGGTGACCGGTGTTTCCGTGCCGATCAGCGACCGGCGGATGATCGCCGAGATGACCTCCATGACCACGATCAGCACGAAGATCACAATCACGATGCCGATCGCCCGGCGGAACTGCAGCACGCCCATGTCCTGGTTGAGCAGGAAGCCGATCCCGCCAGCCCCCACGTAGCCGAGGACGACCGAGCTGCGCAGGTTGATGTCGAGCCGGTACAGCGTGATGGAGGAGAACGATGGCAGGATCTGCGGAACCACGCTCGTCGCCAGGTTCTGCAGTCGGCCGGCGCCGGTCGCGGTCACGGCCTCCCTGGGCTCGGGCTGGATCTGCTCAACCGCCTCGGCGTACAGCTTGCCGAGCATCCCCACCGAGTGGAGTCCGAGCGCAAGCACGCCCGGCAGCACGCCGATACCCAGGGCCTCGACGAAGACGATGGCGAATACGAGGTCGGGGACGGCGCGGCAGATCACGATGATGGCGCGCGCCACCCATCGGGCAATCGGGTGCACAGTCGTGTTGCGCGCGGCCATGAAGCCGACCGGTATCGCCATCACCATGGCCAGCGCGGTGCCGATGATCGCCATGCACACCGTGATCAGGGCAAGGTTGACGGTGTGCGCGAAGTTGCTGAAGTCGGGCGGCACGGTCTGGCCGACGAACTGGAAGATATGGCCGATCCCGGTGAACAGCGGCAGCACGCCCATGCCGATCTCGCGCCACCCGGCTATCACCAGGACGACCGCCGTGGCGGCCAGCGCGGCCAGGCCGATGCGCTGGCGCGTCCATGGCGGGAGGGTGCGGGCCGGCGCCGCTGCCCTGCCAGGGGTTATGTCCATGCGGCGCGGCCTCTCAGTACCGAAGCTGCCCGGTGAAGGCAGCGGCCGGCCCAGCCGGGCGGGCGCTGCCGGGGTCCTGGCCGGGCCGGGTGCCGCGGTAAATTTCCATGATCTCCTCGGTGCTGATGTCCTGCGGCCTGGCGTCTAGCGTGATCCGGCCGTCACGCAGGCCCACTATCCGCTCCGCCCAGCCGCGCGCCAGCTCCACCTGATGCAGGCTGGCAATCACCGTCAGGTGTTCCTCCTGGCAGATCCGGAGCAGCAGTTCCATGACCGCCGCCGATGACTCCGGATCGAGCGAGGCGACCGGCTCATCGGCCAGCACCAGGACCGGCCGCTGCATGAGGGTCCTGGCGATGGCGACCCGCTGCTGCTGGCCACCCGACAGCGTGTCCGACCGCTGGAAGGCCCGCGAGTCCAGGCCGACCCGCTCCAGCTGGGCCAGGGCCTCCAGGCGCAGCCTTCGCGGGTAGGACAGCACACCGAAGCGCGGGAACCGGATCTGGCCGAGCGCGCCAGCGAGGACGTTCTCCAGCACGGTCAGCCGGCCGACCAGGCCGAACTGCTGGAAGATGAACCCGACCCGGCGGCGGAGGGCGCGCATCTGCGCGCCGTGGGCGGCGCCGACATCACAGCCGAGCACCTCCACGGTGCCGGAGGTGGGGGCGACGAGGCCGTTCAGCGTGCGCAGCAGGGTGGACTTCCCCGACCCCGACGGCCCGAGGATGGCGAGCACCTGTCCGGCCGGCACCTCCAGGTCCACCCGGTCCAGGGCCTTGGTCTGCCCGAACACCCTGGTCAACTGGTGAACCCGGACGGCCGGCTGGCCGTCCGGGCTCACGTCGCTCATCAAGCCTTGCATGAGGGCGACTTGGTGATGTCGCAGATCTGGGTGATCAGGCTGTAGTTGGCCACTGATGGCGATGCGAAGCCGTACTGGCCGGTGATGTTGGTGCACGCCGTCACCGACGAGCAGTAATGGTGCGCTGCGTAGTAGGCCGAGTTGGCGTCGCTGACCAGTACGTTCTCCAGGGCCGTCCGCAGTGACGCCGGCAGCGAGTCGCTGGCGGCCACCGGGCTGCCGGGTATTTTCGGCGAGGTCCAGACGATCTTGATGTCGGACCTGGGGATGTGGTTCTGGGTGAAGATGGTCGGCAGCGAGTCGGTGTTGGTGAAGCCGACCTGGCAGCTGCCCTTCGCCACGTCAAGCGGGGCGGTGGAGTCGGTGCCGGCGAAGACCGGCGTGACCCCGGTGGTCGGGCTGATCCCGGCCTTCAGCAGCCCGTACGACGGGTACAGGTAGCCAGACGTCGACGCCGGGTCGGAGAAGCAGGTCTTCTTTCCGGCGAAGTCCTTGATCGAGGTGACCTTCGGGTTGAGCTTCGGGTTGACCACGCCCAGGCTGTAGTAACTGCCATCGGTATTGGGCGCGAACGTCACCACACCGACGTTCTGGATCTTCAGGCCCGAGTTGCGCGCGATCGTGTACGAGAACGGCCCGTACTCGATGAGCTGCGCCTTCCCGGCCTGCTGGGCCTCGATCATCGCCGCGTAGCTGGTGCCGGTCACGACCGTCAGGTGGATTCCCAGCTTGGCCTTGAGCAGGTCCTGCAGCGGCGCAAGGCTCTGCAGGACCGCTGTCGCGCTCTCCTGGCCGACGGCACCGTAGACGAGCGTGGTCGGCCAGCCGGGGTGCATCTTGTTTCCCGACCCGCCTGACCCGCCCGCCGTCGTACCGGACGCGCTACTGCACGCCGCAGCCAGCACGGTTGCGCACAGCGCTACCAGCGCTGCCCGGAACCACCTGGGTATACGAAACGCACGCAAGGTTTTACCTCTCCGCCAGGCACGAGCCGCAGCTATCCAGCGCAAGAGTGGTGTGATCGGGCCCGTGCCAGCACGTGTTTTATTGATGGTTTGCCTAGGTGAGCCATCACTTGTGTAGATAACCTGGGGCGCGAAAGTGAACGGCATCCCTACGGCCGTGAGAACGCTAAGTTGCGGAGCGGGGAAGCTTCGAGCGTCTTGGTTGTCAGCGCGCCACCGCGGCGGGCGGGGACATTACTGGGCCCCTGAGCTGCCCTGATGCGGCGTTAGCCCAGGTATCGGCGCGCTACGCCGAGGAGGCGATCACGGAGTGCGAGCCGCCGAGCACCACTGGGGTCGGGAGCTCGGTGAGGCCGAGGCGGCGCATCGCGACCAGTGCCATCGCGGCGATCTCCCCGGCCTGCCGCCGGACCAGGTTACGGGCCACCCGGTCGCCATCGGCGGCAGCCGCCAGCAGGGCAGGGGCGAGCTCCCGCAGGTCACGTTCGTCGATCTTTCCCTGGTGAATGCCGACGGCGACGTCGTGGACGGCTGGGACGCCGAAGTGGGCGGCCACGGCGCAGCGCCGTGTCCGGGCCGCGGCCGTCCTCGGCCCGCATCGCCCCCCACAGCGCGGCCCGGCCGAGGCCGTAACCACCGCCCCAGTCACCGCTGATACCGCCGGACCTTGTTGAACGCCCTCTGTCTCGCTCGAGACAGGTGCAGACGCAGACCTTGTTGCCATCCGGGTCCGCAAGGACCGTGAATGACGGTGCCTGCGAATCATCGACGACAGACCCGCCTACCGCGACGGCTGCGGTGATCCGCTCATCCGCCATCTCCGGGGCAAGCCACAGGTCGAAATGCCAGCGCTGGCGAGGGGGCTCGTGCTCGTCGGTGCCCTGGAACCACAGACCCGGGACCCGGCTGGTCGGATCGAAGACCGAGTCGTAGACCTTGTTTCCGGGGCTGCCGGTGAGCAAGACCGACCAGAACGGGGCGACGCCGTTCTCATTCACGGTATCGAGAGCAATCTCCAGCTGGGTCACGGCGGCGGGCTCCACCCGCAGCAGCGGACGGAGCGGCCCGGGCCGCCAGCCTGTTTCCTCCTCAACCTCCCTGGCCGCCGAGTCGGCCGGATCCTCACCGGCTTCGATCTTGCCGATCGGGATTTCCCATCCGTAGGAGCCGGTGATGAACCGGTGCCGCCACAGCAGCAGGACCTGCTGCTGGTCATCCACCACGACCGCGCCCGCCCCGGGGGCCGTGCGGATCAGCCGGTGCTCCAGGTGACGGCCGTCCGGCAACTCAACGTCCGCGACGCTATGAGCACGGTTATCACGTGGTCCTGGCCACCGACGCGATGACCGACGTCGACCCCGCCGCGCACGAGAACAGCGTGGAGCGGATCTTTCCCCGGCTCGGTGAGCGGGCCACGACGGCCGAAGTCCTCGCCATGCTGGAGGCGGCCCGCACTGTTTATTTACATTTGTCTTCGCGCATCCTTGACGGAATTTGTCCTCAAGCGTAGGAAGTCTCATAGAGGTTCGTTATCCCGGGCGGCAGCGCGGCCGCGGCGGCAGCGTGGCCGCAAGTCAGGGAGGATGCATGAAGAGATTGATCCGTGGCCTCATGGCAGGTCTGGCCGCGGTGCCCCTCGCGGTCTTCGCCGCCACCTCGGCCGCGCCTCCGGCGAGTGCGGAGGACAATGGCGTCGGCCTGACGCCAGCGATGGGCTGGAGCAGCTGGAGCTTCATCCGCCACAATCCGACGGAGGCGGACATCGAGGCCCAGGCAGCGGCCATGAAGAGCAGCGGCCTGGCCAGCGTCGGGTACCGGTACGTGAACGTCGACGACTTCTGGTGCCAGTGCCCAGGCAGCCAGGGCCCCAACGTCGATCAATACGGCCGCTGGGTGATCGACGGGGCGAAGTTCCCGTCCAGCGGGTCCATCAACGGCATCCAGCCCGTCGCCAACGACTACGACTCGATCGAGGTCGGCAACGGCAGCAACGATGGGCTCACCTACGACGAGCGGCAGACCCAGCTCAGCCTGTGGGCGCTGGCCGCCTCCCCGCTCATCCTCGGCACCGACCTGACCAATCTTGACCCCACCGACCTCGCGCTGCTGAAGAACACCGCCGTCATATCCGTGGACCAGGACAGCATCGACGCCTCCCGGATCTCCGACACGCCCGCGTCGCAGATCTTGTGCGGAACGACATGACGGCCTCGGGCACCGGCCCGGAGGGGGTCATCCTGTTCGAGTCCCCATCCGGCGGCATCCAGCTGGAGTGGGACAACAATGGGGGGACCTACATCGACCAGGTGACGCCGCCCAACGAGACGATCCCCGCGTCCCTGCCCGTCTGGCTCGAACTGGTGCGGAACGGTTCCACCTACACGGGCTACTACTCGTTCGACGGCAGCGACTGGCTCACGGTGGGGTCGGTGACTGTGCCCGGCCAGGCCGCGACGCAGGACGCCGGCATGTTCGTGACGTCGCACGCGGCGGGATCACCGGGCCAGGTCACCTTCAACGGCTTCACCACGACGGCAAGCGCGGCCACGCCGTCCCTTGCAACGTCGCATGAGGCCGAGTCGCCAGCCAACACGCTGGCCGGCGGCGCCGTCGCGCAGACCTGCTCGACCTGCTCCGGCGGCGCAAAGGTCGGCTTTGTGGGCAACGGCGGCACGCTGACGTTCAACAACATTAACGTGGCCAGCGCCGGGACCTACCGGATGACCCTCGTGTACTGCTCGGGAGATCCGCGGCCCGCGATGATCAGCGCGGACGGCGGCACACCGCAGGCGCTGTCCTTCCCCTCCACGGGGAGCTTCACCACCACCGGCACGATGACCGTGTCGCTGCCGCTCACCGCGGGCAGCAACACGATCGAGATCGGGGACCCGAACGCGTACGCGCCGGACTTCGACCGGATCATCGTGGCCTCCGCGCCGAGCTGAGCGGCTGCCTGGCCTCAGGCCGCCGGCCTCAGCACCACCTCCGTCCATCCCGGATCCCTCGCGTCGAAGTGGCGGCAGCTCTCTGGCGCCTCGTGTGCCTGATAGACAGACGGCCAGCCTCTTTCCTGTTCGGGCCGCCGCGGGAGAACATGGCGGTAGGCCCCGGGCACCACGTCCCTGGCATCATGTTCAAGGAGGCCGAAATGTCGCAGCCGTGCGTCCTGGGAATCGTGCTAGCCGGCGGGGCCGGTACGCGCCTCAGCCCGCTGACCGCGGACCGGGCCAAGCCAGCAGTCCCGTTCGGCGGCCTCTACCGGCTGATCGACTTCGCGCTCTCGAACCTCGTCAACGGCGGGATCCTGCGCATCTGCGTCCTCACCCAGTACAAGAGCCACAGCCTCGACCGGCACATCTCCACCGCCTGGCGGATGAGTGCCTTGCTCGGCGACTACGTCACCCCGGTGCCCGCGCAGCAGCGGCTGGGCCCGCAGTGGTACACGGGCTCGGCCGATGCCATCTACCAGTCGATGAACCTCATCAACGACGAGCAGCCGGACATCGTCATCGTCTTCGGCGCCGATCACGTCTACCGGATGGACCCGGCCCAGATGATCGACCAGCACATCGCCCACGGCGCCGGCGTGACGATCGCGTGCATCCCGGTGCCGAGGGAGGAGGCCACCCAGTTCGGCGTGGTCGGCGTCGGCGCCGACGGGCGCACGGTGGAGGCGTTCCTCGAGAAGCCCGCCGATCCGCCGGGGATCCCGGGCAGCCCGGATCGCGCGTACGCGTCCATGGGCAATTACGTGTTCTCCACCGACGCGCTCGTGGACGCGCTGGGCAAGGACGCGGCCGACGACTCCAGCCGGCACGACATGGGCGGCAACATCATTCCCATGCTGGTGCGGGACGGCTGCGCCCAGGCCTATGACTTCCTCAGCAACAAGGTGCCGGGCGCGGCCCCGGATGCCATTCCCTACTGGCGTGACGTCGGCACGCTGGACTCCTACTTCGACGCGCACATGGACCTGTGCGCGGTCCAGCCGCTGTTCAACCTCTACAACGACCGCTGGCCGATCTTGACCCACGTGCCCTCGCTGCCGCCGGCCAAGTTCGTGCACGAGTCCGGCGACCGGATGGGCCGCGCGATCAACAGCCTGGTCAGCAACGGGGTTATCGTCTCCGGCGGGCTGGTCCGCGAGTCTGTCCTGTCCCCCGGGGTGCGGGTCAACAGCTGGTCCGTGGTGGAGCGGTCGGTGATCATGCACAACACGATCATCGGGCGCCACGCCGTGGTCAGGAACGCGATCATCGACAAGAATGTGGTCGTCCCCGAAGGCGTGACGGTGGGCGTGGACTCCGAGCACGACCGGGCACGCGGCTTTGTCGTATCGCCCGGGGGAGTCACGGTCGTCGGGAAGGGCCAGGTGGTGACCCCGTGACAGCAGACGGTGCCCAGCCGGACGGCCAGGCTGCGCCGGACGGCCCCGGTGCGGGCGGGGCCGGGAGCGATCGCCTCCGGGTGGCGCTGCTCACCCGCGAGTACCCGCCGGAGGTGTACGGCGGTGCGGGCGTGCACGTGACCTACCTGGCGCGGGAGCTGGCCGGCCTGGTGGATCTCACTGTCCACTGCCAGGGCAGGGACCGGCCCGGCGCCGTGGCCCACCGGCCGTGGGACCGGCTCGCCGGCGCGAACCAGGCGCTGCAGACGGTCTCCGCCGACCTGTCGATGGCTGCCGCCGTCGAGGGGGCCGGCCTCGTTCACTCCCATACCTGGTACGCCAACCTGGGCGGCCACCTCGCGAGCCTGCTTTACGGCATCCCGCACGTCGTCACGATGCACTCGCTGGAGCCACTGCGGCCGTGGAAGGCCGAGCAACTGGGCGGCGGCTATGCCGTGTCGTCCTGGTGCGAGCGGGTGGCGGCCACCTCGGCCGCCGCGGTGATCGCGGTCTCCGATGGCATGCGCGCCGACATTCTCGCCACCTATCCGGAGATCGATCCCGAACGAGTACGGGTGATACGCAACGGCATCGATACCCGTGAATACGCGCCGGACCCGGAGACCGGCGTGGCGGAACGTTACGGCATTGATCTTTCCCGGCCCTACGTGATCTTCGTGGGCCGGATCACCCGGCAGAAGGGCCTGCCCGTGCTGCTGCGTGCGGCGGCCCGGCTGGACCCGGCTGCGCAGCTGGTGCTGTGCGCCGGCCAGGCCGACACGCCCGAGCTGCTGGCCGAGGTGGAAAGCCTGGTCGCCAGCCTGCAGACCAGCCGGTCCGGGATGGTCTGGATACCGGAAATGCTCCCCAAGCGCAGCGTCATCCAGCTGCTGACCCACGCGACGGCATTCGTGTGCCCCTCACTGTATGAGCCGCTCGGGATCGTCAACCTGGAGGCGATGGCGTGCGGGACCGCCGTGGTCGGCTCCCGGGTCGGCGGCATCCCGGAGGTCGTGGCTGAGGGCAAGACCGGCCTGCTGGTACCGCCGGACAGCCCGGACGATCTCGCCGATGCGCTGAACGTGCTGGCCCGGGACCCCGGCCTGGCCGAGGCGATGGGCCACGCGGGCCGGGACCGGGCGGTGGCCGAGTTCGGCTGGCCGGCGGTCGCGCAGCAGACGGCGGCGCTCTACGCCGAGCTGGTGTCTTCCTCCGGCCGCTGAGCGGCGGCCGTGCCCTCCAGCGGGTCAGCGCCGGCCGTGCCATTGGGCAGGTGCGAATTGACGGTGCCTTCCAGCGGCTCGGGCACCTGAGGAAGCACCCGCTTGAAGTAGGAGCGGGCCGCGGCGGTGGTGCCGACGTCGCGGCCGGCCGCCTCCGACATGTACCAGCGGTGCTCGAGGATCTCGTGGAAGATCTCCGCGGGGGCCAGGCGCCCCCGCAGGTCCTCCGGTATCGCCGCGACCACCGGGTCGTACACCTCCTCGAGCCACCGGTTGGCCGCCACGATCTCCGACACCGGGCGGTGTTCCTTCTGCTCCAGGTAGGCGCGGAAGCTGGCGATGTCGTTCAGCAGGCGGCGGGCCTGGTTCTCGCTCACGTCCAGTCCCGTCCAGAGGAAGAGCTGCCGGCTGCTGCGCCCGGATTCGGCGACGCGGGTACGTATCCGCAGCCGGTTGCCCTCGGGGGTGCTGACCAGCTCGACTTCCTCGGCGTCGAAGCCGAGCTCGTTGAGCCGGCGCAGCCGTTCGGCGATCCGGTAACGCTGCTCGTCCGGGCGGAGGATCTCCTCCCGGGTGAGCTCGTCCCACAGCCGGTCGTAGCGCCGCTGCAGTTCCTCGGCGATCTCCAGTGGGTCGACGTCCGCCGGCAGGAGGTCGGCGGCCTGCAGATCGAGAAGCTCGCCGTAGACCCGCTCGACGGCGAGTTCGAGGTCGTAGTGGCGCTGGCCGTTGCTCAGCACCGGATGCTGCTCGCTGGTCTCCGCGTCGACGAGGTAGGCCTCCAGTGTGCCGGCGTCATAGCGGAACAGCGTGTTGGAAAGCGAGCAGTCACCCCAGAAGAAGCCGGACAGGTGCAGCCGCACCAGCAGCTCGACCAGGGCATCAAGCAGCCGGTCGGTCGGCTGCCCGCCGCGGGGGCTGGAGAAGACCGCGCGATAGGTGGTCGCGTACGTGAGGAACTTCGTCACCAGGATCGCGTCGCCATCCAGGCCGCGGTCCACCGCGACGCCGACCACCTCCACGGCGGGAATGCCCAGCTCGGCCAGGGCCCGCAGCAGCCGGTACTCGCGCCGCGCGAGCCGTTCGTTGATCTCCTTGAGCGCGTACAGCGAGCCGTCGTCGACGGCGAACCGGACGATGTGCCGCGAGATCCCGCGCTGCCGGATCTCGACCAGCCGCTCGTCCTTCCAGGATTCCAGCGGCTGGTCCCATGGCAGGGACAGCAGGCCGGCGGCGTCCTCGGCCGGGGGGGTGAACACAAAGCGCACGACAGTCCAATCTCCGCAGTGCCATCCGTCAGTCCAGCATGCCCCAGTTAAGATCAGCAACTGTCCGGTAGCCAGCCCCGCTCACCAGGGAGGTGCGATGCCCGATCCGGTCACGGTCATCCCGGCCCGCGGCGGCCGCGCCGTCCGCATCCCGCGGGGCTCGGAGATCGAGATCATCAACCCGTCCGGCACGCAGGTTGTGGACACCTGGGCGCTGTGCCCGCCGGAATGGGCCGAGCACATGTCCATGGAGCACACGCGGGTGGCGCTGGGGCGGCTGGTCCCGCGTGTCGGCGACGCCCTGTACAGCAACGCCCGCCGCGCGCTGATGACGCTCGTCGCCGACACCAGCCCCGGAGTCCACGACACCCTGATGGCCTCCTGCGACGCGGAGCGGTACCGGCAGCTCGGGACGGAGAGCTACCACGCCAGCTGTGCCGACAACTTCGCGGCGGCCCTGCGTGAGCTGGGCGAGTCCCCGCCGCCGGTCCCCGCGCCACTGAATCTCTTCATGAACGTGCCGTGGACGGCGGACGGGTCGCTGAGCTTCGCGGCGCCGCGCAGCCGGGCCGGCGACCTCGTCCGGCTGCGCGCAGAAACGGACCTGATCGTGGTCCTGTCCGCGTGCCCGCAGGACCTGCTGCCGGTCAACGGCGAGGCTCAACGCCCGGCGGAGGTCCACTACCGCCTGCTCGGCCCGTCCCCGGAAAGCGGGCCTTTGAAGGAGGCGGCGGGGACCACGGGAGTCCCGTGGCCATCAGATGAACCCGGCGAGGCGGTAGAGCACGAGTGATCCTGCGACTGCGACGTTCAGGCTGGCGCCTGTGCCGATCATCGGGATCTCCACAGCCACATCGAGCAGGTCAAGTGCCTCTGCCGGAATGCCCGACCGTTCGTGCCCGAGCACAGCGACCGTGCGCTGGCGGGCGGCGGGCAGATCGGCCAGCCTGACCGCTTCATCGGCAAGCTCAACGCCGACAACACGGGATCCGGCTGACCGCTGCTCCTGCAGCCACCCGCAGGCATCTCGGCCGGTCCAGTGCACGCATGCGGGACGCCGCAGGGTATTGCCGCGGGCCAGCGCTTCAGGCACCCATGGCAGACGCGGTACGGCCATGCAGGCACCGACCGCGTCGCAGGTACGCAGGAGCGTTCCCAGGTTGGCTCCATGGAGTGGCCATAGCGGTGCCACGATGATGTGATCCCAGCACCGGTGGCTACGGGGCCGTCGCTCACGGACAAGATCCCTGCGGGTCCGGACCCGGATCTGCGGGCCGCTCACCGGCCAGAAAGCCGCTCCACGACAGGGGAGTGGGTGCCCATCTTGGCTCGCTGGCCTCGCGGGATCTGGCGCGGCGGTGCCGGGATGGCGGGGGGCATTCGGCGGAGTCGTGGGCGGCCCGTAAGCGGGAGCTGACGCCGGTGTCGTCGGCGCGCTGGGCCGGGGCGATCACCAGGGCCAGCCATGATCAGTGGGCGCTGGCCTGCCGCAGCCAGCTCGCGCACATCCGGGACCTTGAAGCCGGTATCGGCACGATCGCGCACCGGCTGTCCCTGCCGGTCGGTGTGCCCGGCAGGAAGGGCGCTCCGGGCGGCTACCGCAGCAAGCAGGAGTGGTTCGCCAAGGCCCGGCGGCTGCGCACTCTCCAGGACCGGCTGGAACGGGAGCGCGCGGACCGGGAAGCCGCGATCGTGCACGTGGTGCGGGGCGGGAAGAAACTGCTCCGGAACCGGCACAACCTCGCCGCCGCGCAGCTCACCGAGGCCGGGTGGCGGCAGCGGTGGGAGGCGGAGCGTTGGTTCCTCCAGGCCGACGGCGAGTCCGGGAAGCAGTACGGCAACGAGACCATCCGCGTCACCCCCGACGGCGAAGTGTCGATCAAGCTGCCCGCCCCGCTGGCGCACCTGGCGAACGCGCCGCATGGCCGGTACGTGCTCACCTGCCGGATACGGTTCCCCTACCGGGGGCAGGAGTGGGCCGACCGGATCGAGACGAACCGGGCGGTGGCCTACCGCATCCACTACGACGTGGCCCGTGGCCGCTGGTACATCACGGCGTCCTGGCAGATCCCCCCGGCCAGGACGATCCCGCTCACGGCGGCGCTGGCAGGCGGGGTGATCGGCAGGCGCGCCCTGGGGCACCCGATCCGGCGACGGACGGCACCGCCCCCTGCCCACCAGAGCGATGGACAGGGGCATCGGACCGTCCAGGCCGGCTCGGCGGCCCCGGGGCGTGAGGGAACCCGCCCCCGCATCCCCGGACCACGGACACGATCCGCTGGGACCGGACGTGGCGCGAACGCGGGAACCCAGGACGCCCAGCACCGTCCGGGGCGTCCGGCTGAGCATGCGCAACCCATGCTTAGTCCTTAGGACGGTGCTTCGATGCACCGGACGCCCTCGGCACCGACGGTTGCTGCATGGGGTGTGCGCGGCGGCAGCACCATTCGGTCTCCCGGGCCGAGATTGATGTCACCGGTGCCGGTGTGGAATACGATCCGGCCACGGACGCAATACAGTACCTTTTCGTAGCTGTGCTCGTGCCAGCCGTAAGTGTCGCCGGGGGCGTTGCCCCACCCATGGGGGCTGAGGCCTTCAGCGCGCATCTGGGCCGCGAGATCGGCTTCGCCCAGTGGCGCGCCCTCATGCCGGTCAACCACGATGCCCATCGCAGAGCCTCCTTGCTAGCCGCGAGTCTATGAAGTCCGCGCGTTCTCCGGTGCTAGACCGGTGGCCGGTCACCGGCCTAGACGATCCGGGGCGAGGCGGTCCGCGAGCGCCACCGGGAGCCGGTCCCGGTTGCTGGCATCCAGCTGGACCACCTCGATCCGGCGCTTGAGGGCGTCGGTGAAGGGGTGGGGGTGGATGTGCACGGTGGCCACGAGAGAGCAATCTGTGCTGAGCAGGCGCTGCACCGCGTCGCGGAACGCGGCCGAGGCGAGTTCCATCTTCCCGAGTTCGTCGATCACAACCACGTCCTCCGTTCCGGGATCGGCCAGTGCTGGCAGGGCCACCCGTTCGAACGCCGCCAGGTCGACGCCGTACTTGCCCACCCGTGGCGGCCCGTCAAGGTTCACGTGCGCGAGCACGGCTCGGTGTCCGCCCACCGCGGTCACCGCGAACCCCACCCGGCGGCCGCCGTCGCGGATCTCCTCGGTGGTGAAACCCCGGACCGGGACCCCGCGCTCCCGCAGGATGCCCACCAAGCGCCGGGCCGCTGTCGTCTTGCCAGCGCCCGGCCGGCCCTCGATGAGCAGCCGCGTCGTCACCGGGCCGGGGAGAAGCCTGCCAGCCGCTTGAGGGCCTGCACCTTCTCGGTGCGCCCGGCACGGGCTTCCGTCACGACCCGGCGCAGCGATTCGATGGTCGCGTCGTAGGTGGCGCGGTCCACCGGATATGGCGTGCCGTCCTTCCCCCCGTGGGCGAAGGCATAGGACACCGGGTCACGCATACTAGCCGGTTCCCCGTAAGCGAGCTCGGCAACCAGGGCCAGCGCCCGCAGGCCCTTGGCGCCCACGCCGGGCACGGCCAGCAGCGACGTGTAGTCCTCCGGGTGGGCTTCATATGCGCGCAGCAGGATCCGTTCCATCCGGCTGGGGTCGATGTCCTCGAGCCGCACCGCATGCCGGTGCGGCATGTCCAGCTCCCGCATCCGGCACAGCTCCCGGATCACCGGCCCCGGGCCCTGCTGGGCAAGCTCCACCGACACCCGGCGGTTGCCCTCCCCCTCGCCGGCCACCAGGTTCAAAACCCCCCGGCCCGCGGGCCCAGCTACGGCGGCGTGCGGGTCGGCGTCGAACCGCCTGGTGGTGAGCCAGTGGTATCTGCGCGCGGTCCCAGACGCCTCGTTCATCCC
>DASQVO010000143.1:0-13255 GCA_035640715.1 Streptosporangiaceae bacterium | reverse complement strand
GCGCCCCCATGCGACGTACGCTCACGGATCGTGACCCCTTATAGCTGCCTGACGTTCCTCACCGACTACGGGCTGGAGGACGGTTTCGTCGCCGCCTGCCGCGGAGTCGCCATCGGGATCGCACCGCAGACCCCCGTCATCGACATCACCCACCTCATCCCTGGTGGTGATGTGCGGCGCGGCGCCGCCGTGCTCGCCCAGACCGTTCCCTACTTCCCGCCGGCGGTGCACGTGGCCGTGGTTGATCCGGGCGTCGGCACCGACCGGCGCGGCGTCGCCATCGCCGCCGGCGATTCCGTCTTCGTCGGCCCGGACAACGGCCTGCTGTCCTGGGCAGCGGCCGCAGTCGGCGGCGCGCGGAAGGCCATCAGCCTCACCAATACGGAATGGTGGCTGAACCCGGTCGTGCCGGCAACGTTCCACGGGCGGGACATCTTCATGCCGGTCGCCGCGCGCCTGGCCGCCGGTGCTGACTTTTCCTCGGCAGGAGCCGAGGTCGACGTTTCCGATCTCGTGACGCTGCCCCCACCGGTGAGCCGCGTGCACGACGGCACGGCCGAGGGCGAGGTGCTGACGGTCGACACGTTCGGCAACGTGCAGCTGTCCATCTCCGCGGCGGACGCGGCCAGCATCGGTGTCCGCTACGGCAGGAACCTCCTGGTTCGCTGCGGCCACCAGCAGCTGACCATCCCCTATCGCGAGATGTTCGCCTCCGTCGCGCCCGGCGAGCTGGTCGCTTACGCCGACGGGGCCGGGATGGTCTCGCTGGCCATCAACTCGGGGGACGCCGCCCAGCGGCTCGGCCTGCCGCCGGGCGCGCACATCTCGATCAGCCCGGGACCGTAGGGCCGCCCGGAGCGGGCGGAACGATTCCCGCGCGGGCAGGTGAATGGCACGATGATGCCGCGACGGCGAGACCACGCGGCCGGGTGCTGAGTGCCGGGATGGACACGGCCCATCCCGGCCTGGCCGATCCGGTGATCACCCGGCAGCGGAGACCGTGACAACCCGGTGCCCTAGCCGGCGGCACCCCGGTGCCCTAGCCGGCCTTTACCGTCCCCGACGGCTGGCGCGCCGACTCGGCGGCGAGCTGTTCTTTGCGCACGGAGGCGTACATCGGCACGTATTCCTGCCCGGATAGCTCCTGGATCGCCCGCAGCACCTCATCGGCCACGGCCTTGCGGGCCTTGCCCGGAGCCTCGCGCTCCGCGCCCGCGGCCTCGCCGAAGGTCATCGGCTTCCCGATCCTTATCTCGACCCTGCCCAGGCGCGGCACCATCCGGCCGGGCGGCAGCACGTGGTCCGTGCCGATCATGGCGACCGGGATCACCGGCAGCCCGGACTTGAGCGCCAGCCAGCCAACCCCCGGCCTGGCGCGGTACAGCCGTCCATCCGGCGACCTGGTGCCCTCAGGGTAGATGCCGAACAGCTCTCCCCTGAGCAGGAGGGCGAGCGCTCCTTCCAGCATGTCCTGGGCCGCACGGGGGCCGGCCCGGTCAACGGACAGCTGCCCGGTGGCGCGCAGGTACAGGCCCATCAGCCGCAGGCCGGGCCGGTTACTGGTGAAGTACTCAGACTTCGCGGCGAAGGTCACCGGCCGGTTGAGCATCAGCGGGAGGAAGATGGAGTCCATCACGGACAGGTGATTAGACGCCAGGATGGCCCCGCCTGAATCCGGTATATGCTCCGCGCCCGTTACCTGTGGCCGCCACAGCCCGCGCAGGAACGGCCCGGCGATGAGCCGTGAAAGCTGGTACTGCACCCGTTCTCCTTAGCGAGCTATCCGGTTAGCGAGCTATCCGGTCCGGCCGGCGGCTGAGGGCCCCACCGGAAGCCTGTCCGTGACCGCGCACCGTGTCGCCCAGTGGCGGAACGCCCGCCAGCAGGGCGATCCCGAGCGGCAGCGCCAGCGGCAGCGCGGCAGCGGGCACAACGATCCCTGAGTCGTCCGCAAAGCAGCCGAGCACGGCGACAAGCCACATCATCGCCAGGGTCATCCCCAGCAGTGATTCGGCGGAATAGCCGCGCGGCAGCGCCTTCAGGGCGAACCAGGAAGGCTTCGCCAGCATGAGCCCGACCACAACGACGATCGCGGGCACCAGCGGGCTGTAGGCGTTCACCCCGAGTGAGCCGATCATGGATGTTACCTTGCGCTGCAGCAACTCTCCAGCGTGGCCATGCAGCAGGTTCCCGGCGAATGCGCCGATGTCCGACTGCCCCGTCGCCGGGACAAGATAGTTGGTGAAGGCGAACACCGTGAACAAGGCAAGGCCGCTGCCGAGGACCAGCGCGACGCGGCGGACGCTGATCGGCAGGCCGGCCATCGCCATGAGCAGCAGCACGAAGCCCGGGACCATGGCGATCGTCCCGCCCACTTTCGCCCCGAACTGCGGCCAGCCGCAGGCGATGACAGCGAATGCCGCGACCGCCGACGCCGCAAGGAGTGCATGGCTGCGGTGCCGGGCCGGGTCCCGGCTGCTGGCCGGGCCAGGCTGGCTCTGGCCGCTGGCGCGGCCGCGCCGGAGCATCGCGTTGCCGGCCCAGGCGGCGGCAACCATGCCGCACACCGCATAGATGCCGACGGCCTCGCCGCCGATCCCGTAGTACCTGCCCGCCACCAGGACGGACAGCCCGAAGGGCGTGTTCAGCTGCAACCGGGAACCGGTCATTACATCAAGGCCGATCACCGCCACCGTCACCGCGGCCACCGCGCCCGGCGGCCCGAAGGGGTCTCGCCGCCAGGGGCCGGCCAGGGCGACCGCGCCCAGGACAGCCGTCCACGCGACCGTGAGCCCGTACAGCCAGATCACGGGATGGGGGAACTGCCACCACGGCACCAGGCTGGCCAGGAACGATCCCGCGGGTACCGCCCCGGCGAAGGTACCGGCGACCCGCCACGACGCGGCCCTGCGCCGCCGCCGTTCCGCCTGCCCGCCCCAGTAGATCAGCCCGATGCCGCCGAATGCGGCCACGTCCGCAAGCACGTACGCCCAGAAGAAGATGGTGTGGGTGCCCGTCCATACCTGGGTGGCGGTGTCCTGGTCTGCCAGTCCGCGCACCGCCGAGGTGAGACTTCCCCGGCCGGCGCGGGTGAGCTGGGAGCCGGCCACCCCGGCCGGGATGGCCTGCCCGCGCCAGTGCAGCACGGTGGGCGTCAGGTCGGTGAGCACCGCCATCCCAGGCTGCCGTGTCGAGGCGGCGTCGAGCACGCCCGACCGGTACGCCGGGCCGCTGACCACGATGACCTGCAGGTGTGGCGGCATGCCGCTGGCTCCCGGCGCGGTAACCATCAGGGTCGTGCCGGGCGGCAGGTCCGCTGTGATCGCGGCCAGCTCAGCATCGGCGTGCCGAAGGGACGCGGCGCGCGCGGCGGTGGCCTGAGCGCCGGTGGCTGCTGGAACGGAGCCGAGATCTACCACGGTCAGCGGGCACCGGGCCAGCAGCTGGCGGCTGATCGCGGATCCGGCGGGCAGGTAGGAGCCGACGTGCCCGCCGGGGCTGGCCAATGCCAGCGCGGCGCCCGGCCCGACGGCGGTGGCGCAGTTTCCCGTCCCGGCGGCGGAGGCCAGCAGCCCCCACTGCGGGCTGTTGTGGAAACGCCCGTTGCGGGAGACCAGCGACGGCATCGCCGGCACCCGCGCCGATCCGGGGAGGCCAGGCTTGCCCGGCTGCGATATGACCGCAGGAAGCGCCGGGCACGGGGCTTTCTCCGCGTGCGGTACCTGCGCGGGGGCGCCCGCATTAAGCGTCAGCCAGCCGTCTGCCGGGCAGGTATGCGGAATCACCGCGTAGTCGACCAGTGAGCCGACGGAGCCCTTCCTGGCCACGTTCCACAGTGCCGGCGTCGCGGCGGCGGATACGTCGGTCCAGCGGAGCCCGGAGATACCGACGATGACCACGTGCGGCGAGACAGGCGGGCTACCGGCGCCCGCGGTGGTGGCGGTGGTGGTGGTGGCCTTGGCTGACCCGGCCGCCCCCGTCAAGCCCGCTGCCACGGCCGCCGCTACGGCCATGGCACCGAGCAGCGTCCGGCGCGCGAACCACCCTTTCACGCGGTCAACCGTATCCGGCCCGGATAATAACCACTGGCGAGGTAATCAAGAGCACCCGCCGGTGCCGCACCGCCTGGCACGCGGTCATCCGCCAGTGCAAATGTTCTGGTTGGCAGTCCTGGCCGGGATGGACAGCGATGGCGTCGGGGTTGGCGTAGTCGTCTGCCCCGGGGCCGCCGCGTTGCCGCCGGCACCCTGGCCCGGCGCGGTGGCAGCCGGGGTGGCTGGCTCCGGGGTGGCCGGGGTGGCTGTCTTCGTGGCGGCCGGGTGGGCAGTGGCCGTCGTAGTGAACAGCGACCTGCTGGCGGGGACGTCCTCACGGAAGGACTGGAAGATCTCGTTATCCTGCGGCTGGGTCCACAGCACGTTGGCCGTGTCGGTCGGGACGACCTCAGACCGGGGGTAGGTGGGCAGCGTGAAGAAGGCGACCTTGCTGGACGGCAGGTTCTGCAGGCTCGATGCCAGGTCGTAGAGCCCAGTCGCCCCGCCCAGCTTCGTGTCGATGGTGAGCGACTTGGTGGCGGCGTCCAGGAACCGGTAGATCGCAACGGGGTTGAGCAGTTTGCTCTTCGCCTGGCCGATGAGGGAAGACATGAACGCCTGCTGGCGGGTGATCCGCTCAAGGTCGCTGCCGTCGCCCAGTGTGTAGCGGGCCCGGACGTAGGCCAGCGCCTGGGTGGGCGTCAGTATGTGGTGCCCGGCGGACAGCTTCAGGCCCGACCGCGGGTCGTTGATGGGCTGGGTGTTGCACTCCGGGACCCCGCCGAGCGCTGAGACCATGTCCTTGAAGCTGGTGAAGTTGACCGTCACGAAGTGATCGATGTAGATACCCGTGTCCTGCTCGATGGTCTTGACCGTGCACGCCACGCCGAGGGCCGTGTTGTTCCCGTAGAGGTTGCCGAGCGCGAACGCCTCGTTGATCTTGAACGTCGTAGGCGACGACATCTGGCCGTTGCCCATCTTGCAGGCCGGGATACTGACCCAGGAATCACGCGGTATCGACATCACCTCGGCCCACTCCCGGTCCACGGCAATGTGCACGATCATCATCGTGTCCGACTGATCGGTGGTGAGGTTCTTGCCGTAGCCGCTGCCCTGGCCGAACCTGGTGTCCGAGCCCATCAGCAGAATGTTCTCGGCCTGCGGGTGCAGGTCGACCGGCTGGCTGCCGAGCAGCCCGCTGATGTCGCGCTGCTGGATGTTCCCGTTCAGGTGACGCCAGAGCAGGAAGAGGCCGATGGCTGCGAGAGCCACCACGCATGCCATGATTCCCGCGGTCCAGATGAGGATCTTCCGCCGGCGGCCGTGCTGCGGGGGCGTGCCATCCGGTGAGGGAACGCCGTCACCCGGCGAAGCCGGGCCACCGGACGAGGTGGGTTCGGCCGGGGGCGCCGGAGCGGCCTGATCGTCCGGCGCGTCGGCTATCTCCCGTGCTGGCGGGGACTCGGCCGACGCTGTCCCGCAGCCGGTTCCATCATCCGGCAGGACAGGATTCCCCATATGTCACTCCGCCCGGCTTCCAAGGTCGCCAAGATCACTGTTTCCAGGCCCCAGCTAAACATTCCTCAGGGAAAAGACGTTTGAGCGATGCCAATAGTTGCGTTGCCAACAAAATCATGCTCGTTGCGCCATCGTGCGCCGGGCGAGGAGGTGCTCTGGACTCCCCGGCCGGTTTCCATGGCCCGGATTGCCGAGTAATGGCCCGGATTGCCGAGTAGATGCGCCCACGCAGGGAAGATGCCGGGACGTTGACACAGAGCTGAGAGGCAGAGCCGAGGAGGCAGAGCAGTGCGCCGTCGCAACCCTGAAGCTGACGCGCCGCTTGACACTGGAGTCGCCAGCAGCCGGGATACGGGCGGGAAGCCCAATCCCCGCCACCCGGATCAGCACACCACGACCGGGACCACGCCGAATGACGAGTTCGTTGGCCGGGTATCCGGCGAGGATGTCGGCTACGAGGAGACGGGCGCGGAGCGCCGCGCCCGTGCGAAGGACGATCGCGAGCCGTAACCGCGCCATAGGCTTTGCTCATGACGAGCAGAGCCTTCCGTTTTGCTGTACAGGCGACCGCACAGGACGGCAAGCAGTGGCTGGCTACCGCCCGGCGCGCCGAGGAACTCGGCTACTCGAGCCTGATGGTGGCCGACGGCATGCAGCTGCTGTCCCCGCTGCCATCACTGGCTATCGCGGCCGGGGCCACCACATCGCTGCACGTCGGGACATTCGTGCTCGCGAGCCCGCTGCGGCCGCCGAGGCTGGCGGCCTGGGACGCGCACACGCTTTCCGTCCTTACCGGCGGCCGTTTCGAGCTCGGCATAGGAACGGGCCGGCCCGAGGTCGTGGAGCAGTCGGTCCAACTGCTCGGCCAGCCTGCCACGTCGGGTGCGGAGCGCCTGGCCCAGGCCGAGCAGACCATCGATGATCTGCGCATGCTGGACGGAGACCTGCACACCCCGGTCCTGATGGCCGCCAGCGGCCCGAAAGCACGTGCGGTGGCCGCGGCCAAAGCGGACATCGTCACGCTGGCCATCGGATCGCTGACCAGCCGCGATGAGGTGACACGACTGGCAGCCGACATGCGGGCGATGGCCGGGGACCGGGCCGGCCAGCTTGAGTTCGCGCTGCCCATCTTCGTGGTCGGTGACGAGGTGCCGCCCTGGATGCAGCGTTTCCTGCAAGCCGACATGGCCACCCTCATCGCACACGATTCCCTGATGATCCTGCGCGGCAGCACTCAGGAGATGGCCGATGAGCTTCAGCGCCGCAGGGACGCCTTCGGCATTTCCTATGTCAGCGTGAATGCCGCATTCAGTGAGCAGTTCGCCCCGGTCGTGGAACGGCTGGCTGGCCGATGAGCCGCGCGGCCGCTGCTGCCCGGGGACTACAGTGGCAATGCAGCGTGGATAGCTGAGGGAGTGTTATGGATCGTGCGGGACCCGGTCATGGCGCGGTCCATGCCCTGTTCCAGCAGCGGTACGCCGGCGATGACGCGCTGCTCAGGCTCGCAGGCCTCCGCTTCGCCCAGGAAGGCCTGGCAGCCGAGACGTACGCCGACACTCCGGACGAGCTTGACCGCTTGCTCCCGTACGTACCGCCGCACTCGCGCCTGCCAACGGTTCACCTGAACCGCGGCCTGAATATGCTTCGCGAACAGGACCGCGGCGTGGTCGAGGAGTTCGCCGCCCGCTTCGCCGGGCGTCTTTCGGGCATGGTCGTCCACGACCACGCCGACATGGGTGAGCAAACTCAGCGCTCGGTAGCTGCCCTCCGGGAGCTCGATAGGCGCATTGCCCATTGGCCGGGTGCGCCCCAGGTGTTCGTCGAATACGCGGCCGGCCTGGAGCCTGGCTGGTTCGCCGAGCTGGCGGAGCAGCTCAAAGACGCCGACCGGATCAGTTGCTGCATCGACGTGGGTCACGTTGGCATCAGGCAGGCCTCAGCCAGGTTCGCGCGCGATCATCCGGGTCTCAGCCTGCGGAGCCTCAGCCCCGCCGACGAGCGCCTTCCCGGCTTGGCAGCAGACGTGCAGGATGCTGTGGCGAGCGTCGTGCAGGACGTGCAGGACATGACCCGTGCGATCGGGCGGCTCGGCAAGCATCTGCACTTCCACCTGCACGACGGGCATCCCCTCGTCGGCGGCCTCTCCGACCACTTCACCTTCCTGAAGCGGCTGCCGGTCCCGTTCTCCCACGAAGGCCGCCAATCCCTGGACATGATGTACGGGCCGGCCGGGCTCGCAGCGATCACGGCGACCGCAGCGGAGGCGTGCGGCCTGGACCGCGTGTCATTCACGCTCGAGATCCACCAGGTTGAAGGCCGCCTCCCGCTCGGCGACGCCGAGGGCCTGTTCCGGCACTGGCAGGACGTCACCAACGCCGAGCGCATGAACTACTGGCTTTCGGTGTTTGCCCAGAATGCCATGCTCGTTGACGCCGGCATCCCTGGCGTGAACCCGGCGGCCGTTATGCCCGGATCTCCCGGATCGCCGTAATAGCGGGATTGGAGTACGGACCGGGCACGCCGGTACGGTGAAAGGGTGATCTGGCTCAGCCTTTCAGCGCCGGGAACCGGGCCATGACGGCCGCAGCGACGGGCGTCGCGCCGGTACCGGGAACCTGGCACGGCCTGCCCGCAAGCCAGCAGCCGGAGTGGCCCAGCCGCAGCCGGCTGAATGCGGTGACCAGCGAGCTGGCCGCGCTCCCGCCGCTCGTCTTCGCCGGCGAGTGCGAACTGCTGCGGGAGCGCCTCGCCGCGGTGACGCGAGGAGAGGCGTTCATACTGCAGGGCGGTGACTGCGCGGAGACATTCGAAGGCGCGACCGCCGAGGCGGTCCGCGCCAAACTGCGGACGTTGCTGCAGATGGCACTGGTGCTCACCTACGGGGCGAGCGTGCCCGTCATCAAGATCGGACGAATAGCCGGCCAGTTCGCCAAGCCCCGGTCCCGTCCGGCCGAGGTACGCGAGGGCGTCGAACTGCCCGCCTACCGCGGCGACGCCGTCAACGGCTTCGAGTTCACCCCGGAGGCCAGAACGCCCGACCCGGGCAGGCTGCTCCGCGCATACCACTGCTCCGCGGTCACGCTTAACCTGTGCCGCGCCCTCATAACCGGCGGTTACGCGGCCCTGCATCAAGCACACGAGTGGAACCAGGATTTCGTCAGGGAAAGTCCATCGGGACAGCACTATGAACGCCTGGCCGACGAGATAGACCGGGCGCTCGCGTTCATGCGCGCCTGCGGAGCCAATCCCCAGGAACTGCGCTCGGTGGAGCTGTACACCAGTCACGAGGCGCTGCTCCTCGACTACGAGCAGGCCCTGACCAGGTCCGATCCTGACACCCGGCTGCGCTATGACGCCTCTGCGCACTTCCTCTGGATCGGGGAGCGCACCCGCGCCACCGGCGGTGCGCACATTGAGTTCGCCCGGGGCATCCGCAACCCCATCGGGGTTAAGCTGGGCCCTTCCACCACGCCCGAGGATGTCCTCGCGCTCGCCACGGCGCTCAACCCCTCCGGTGAGCCCGGACGGCTCACGTTTATCAGCCGGATGGGCGCCGCCCGGGTCCGTGACCTCCTTCCTTCCCTGATCCAGGCGGTCACCCGGGCAGGGACGCCGGTGGCCTGGGTCTGCGATCCGATGCATGGCAACACGTTCGAGGCTCCCAGCGGTCACAAGACAAGGCGGTTCGACGACATCCTGGAGGAGGTGCGCGGGTTCTTCGATGTGCACCGGGCGCTCGGCACCCATCCGGGCGGAATCCATATCGAATTCACCGGTGACAACGTGACCGAGTGCATCGGCGGCAGTCACCAGATCGCCGAAGACGACCTGCACCAGCGGTACGAGACCGCCTGTGATCCGCGGCTCAACCGCAGCCAGTCACTAGACCTCGCATTCATCGTCGCTGAAAGTTACCGCCAGCCCCGTTCTTCTGCGTGAATCCGCGGGTGAGACGGTCCTCAAGAGACGAAATCGATGCCGCCGGTGTCCGCCTCGGTACCGTCCGGGCGGATCAGGTAGGCGGCGTACCCGTCGAGTGCGGCCACCGCCGCCAGCGCGCCCGTCGCCACCTACGGCCACCGCAGTGGCCAGGGCGTCGGCGAGGGCCAGGCTGGGGCCGGTGACGGTGGCTGAGACGGCCCGGTTTCCTGGCCGCCCGGTGGCCGGGTCGAAAAGGTGCGGCCCCCGCTCGTAGGTACCCGAGGTTGCCACGGCGGCATGGATGTCGAGACGACGGTGCCCATCACCTGCAGGGTGCGCGTGACGAGCGGTGCCCCGCTGATGTCCTCGCCTGCCGCCTCTGATCGCTGCCCCGCCCGCGCCGTTTCTGGCCGGGTCATTTGACGTGCAGCTTGTCAAGGGCCGCCTGCAGGGACTGGACGTAGGCCTCGCTCGTGTAGGTGGCGCCGCTGATCCCATTGATCCTGGCGTTCTGGGCCGACAGCACCTCAGAGCGGAGCATCGGAATGGCCTGCGCGTTGATCTGCTGGGACGTCGGCTCGGCGGTCTGGATGGCGGGGACCGAAACGTCGGTGATGCGGGTCCCGTGCACCGTGACCTTGACGGACAGCACCCCGTAGCCGAACTGCACGCTCGATCCCATAGCGCTACGGACGGCTCCGCTGGCCGCGGTGGGAGTCGCGGGCACTGATGTCGGCGATGCGGCGGAGTGCCCGCTCCGCGCGCCGCCCGGCTGGGCACCGGATGCGGGGAGCGCGGTTGACGAGGCCGGGCGGGTGTGGAAGCTGAGGACCCCGACGAAGCCGGCGACGGTTCCGGCGAGGACCAGCAGTGGTGTCCCCTTCATGGCTGTTCTCCTGTCTTTCAGATGGCGAATGCCTCATGGTGGATGGCTTCACCGGGCACGCCGAGGGACTTCGCCACCTTGACGACTTCGGTCACGAAACCCTCCGGCCCGCACACATAGATGTCGCGCTGGCTGAAGTCAGGGACGATACGAGGCAGTGAGCGCTCATCGATGGCGGCCTGCTCGCGGGTACCGGTCAGCTCGTGCAACTTTCCGCCACGGCGCTTAACGAGGTCGGCGATCTCCGTGCCGAGCACGAGGTCTTCCCGCCGGGTGACCCGCAGCAGGACGACCGGCCGACTGCCCCGCGGCAGGTCTTCCAGCAGCGCCCGTATGGCGGTCACGCCGATCCCGGCGGCAACCAGGAGCGCACGTGGCCGGCGCTGGGCATGCCGGGTGAACGTCCCGTACGGCCCTTCGACAGCGACCCAGGTTCCCGGCTCGAGCCGGGCCAGCGCGGCGGAGTGGTCGCCGACCCCCTTGACGGTCAGCCGCAGGTAAGGCGGCTGCGGAAGCGCCGACAGGGAATAGGGATGGGCCTGCCACCACATGTCCCGGGTGAGGAAGCGCCAGCAGAAGAACTGCCCGCCGGATACCGGAAGGCGGTCGAGGCGCCGGCCCTGGCAGACAACGGACACGACGCCGGGCCCCTCGGGCCGCACCTCGGCTACGCGCAGGCGGTGGCGGAAGCTGCGGAGTACGGGCAGGCCCACCCGGTAAGCCAGCACGAGCCCGGCCGTTCCTGCCCACGCCACGGACCACACGACCTGGGTAAGGGGATGGCCGACGAACGACGGCCCGAGCACGATGACGTGAGCGAAGGAAATCGCCAGCGCCAGGTAGAGGTAAAGGTGAACGGTCCACCAGACTTCCCGCCGCACGCGCCGCCGGATGGCCCGGATCGAGACCACGCCGGCCAGGCACATCAGGGCCAGGCCGACCGTGGCGGCGAGAATGTCCGGATACGACATGATGAGCGTGTCCACCTGATGCCACAGGCCGGTTCTGGCTGCCTGCGCGTAGCCGACGGTGATCGCCACCGCGTGGGCGGCAAGCAGGCTGATCGGCCACGGGGCGAGCCGCCGGTGCCAGCGCAGCAAGCCATCCTGCCCGAGCACTCGCTCCATAAAAGGGATGCGGCTCACTAGCAGCACCATCATCAGAGCCAGATATGTGCCCACCATGCCGGTGACGTTCCCGGCAAAGGTCACGGGCCCGCCTGCGGCGGTGAGCTGGCTGGCGGTTTCCGCCGTTATCGCGAGCGCCGTCGTCGCCCCCAGCCCGCCGCCGGCCACCAGCAGAGCCACCCGGACGAGTGCCGGACGAGGCGCGGGGGAACCGGTGCCTGGCGGCCGGCGCCTGCCGGGGCGGGCGGCAGCAGACGCCAGCTGAGTGGGGGAGATCGCGCGTGCGTTCACGCGCATTAGGATGCGCCGGGACAGTGACAGGATCATGAAGGGGCACTGCGCCCGGCAAAGCGCAACCCGGTTCGAAGGGTGTTCCGCGCCACACGCACAGGCCTGCTGGTCTCGCCGCACAAGCCTGCTGGCCTCACCGCACAGGCCTGCTGGCCTCGTCGCCGGGCCTGTGCCTTCCGCGGTTAGTGACGCGTGGTCATGGGGCCGCTGGCGACGATGACCGGCGGCGCCCTTGCTGGTCATCCGGTGGGCGGGGCCAGGACGGTGAAGTAGTCCCGGGTCCAGCCGGTGAGGTACTGGTCAGCCGGGCGGATCTGGCCGGGCACAGCGGCGGTGAGCGGGCCACCCGGCGTGTGGGCGGTGTCCAGCTGGACCCATTCGGAGTTGATGTCGAGCTCCATCGCGATCCGCGCACCGCTGCGGGCCAGCGCATCCGCCAGATCGGCCGGGATCGTGGACATGCTCGCGGCGTAGATGAGGTCACCGGAGGCGTCCTGGCCGATCGCGCTGCGGGCGACGTACTCGGCGTGGCCAACGGTGCCTCCCCACCGCCACCATCTGGCCGACTCGGCGGTCGGCTTCCCGTTAATGACGAGCGGCCAAAGGTTCTGCCGGACGCTGTAGACCGCCTCGCCCGGTGCGGGCACGCCGGCGCCCCAGACCCCGATCCGGGCCCGGCCGGAGCGGTCGATCACCAGGCTGGCAAGGCCGTGGCGCAGCGCGCGCAATACGTGGCCTTCCTGCTCGTAGCCCCCGGCACGCGAGCGCATCTTGAACCCGCCGTTGAAGGCGGCGAGCAGGCGCTGCCGCTCGGCACCGGTGACGGCGGGACCGGCGTGGACCAGCCTGGCATATGCGCGCCCGGGGTCCTGGCTGCCGTTGTGCAGCACGTACTGCACCGGGCCGTGGAAGGCCGCGATGGTCACGACCGAGCCGTCCGCGGTCCGCACCCGGGAGATGGTGACCTGCGGCGGCACGGGTGCAGCGGTGGCGCTGGCGGCAGCGGCACCCGGATCGGCCCGGCCGGGAGAGGTGGCTGGCGTGCTGGACCGGTTACCGCCGCCGACGGCGGGTGTCGCCGTCGGCGGCGAGCTGCATGCTGCCGTTATGCAAATGCCGGCCAGGACGCCGGCTGCTCGCAACTTGCGCATCAGGTGCTCTTTCTCTGGCCGGGTCCGCTGTCACGGCGGCTGCCGCGTCCGGTTGGCGGCCGGCCCTGCGTTTACTCGCGTAAGCCTTGCGTTTACCCAAGGATGCGGCGTGACAGTGAAAGGATGATGAAGGGCGCTGACAGCACGTGCCTGCCACGGGACATGCCGGGATCTCAACAGAGCACCTGAGCCGGCATGGCGTGCCCGTGGCCACCGCGGCGGCCGATGTGACCGACACAGCCTCGATCCGGCGTTCGAAATCGCGGCCTGACGTGGAGCCGGTGAGCGGATTCGAACCGCTGACCTGCCGTTTACAAGACGGCTGCT
>DASQVO010000142.1:0-2833 GCA_035640715.1 Streptosporangiaceae bacterium | reverse complement strand
TCGCGCTGGTTCGCGGCGATGGCTTGTTCGAGGAGCGCGGGATCGGCCAGGGTGCTGGGGTGGGCGACCATGGCGGTGACATCCTGAACCGCGCGGAACACGTCCGCGTCGACGGTGGTGGCGCGCATGATCTGGTCCATGTCCCGCCGCTGGCGGCTCACCTCTTCGGGTACTTCCGCGCCGCTCAGCGCGTCCAGTCGGGCGGCATCGCCGCCTGCGGACATCGCCCACACGGCATCGACCACCACCTGCTGCAGCTCGAAAAACCCGGTCGCCGGCACATGGAGATCAGGACCCGTGCTCAGGTACTCCGACAGGCACGACGCCTGCAGCGCGGCCGATGACATGCCCTGCCCGTAGATCGGGTTGAACGAGGCGACGGCATCACCCGCGCTGACCAGACGGGCCGGCAAGTGCCCGAGCCCCGCGAAGTCACGGCGCCTGCTCTCCGCCTGGTGATAGGTCGCGATGTCCTCCGCGAAGCCCTGGCTCGCAACTTCCGCGAACTGTGGCGGCAGTTTCGCGCAGGCGGCACGGAAAGTACCGGGAGTCCGGCCGGGACGGACGTCGTCGTATCCGATCAGCCCCAAAATCCACCGGTCGTTCTCTATCGCGCTGACTGCGGCCACGGCCACCCCGTCCGCCGGGTATGGCGGGCCGAAAAGCGCAACCGAATTGGTCAGCGCCAGTTCCTCCGGACGCTGCGCCCGCTTGAACAAGGCTGTCGTGTAGTTGATCGCGGTCGGCAGCCGCTGCAGCGCGGGCCGGTCAAAGCCGTCCGCGGAAAGCCAGTCCGGCAGCTTGCTGGCCCGCCCCATCGCGTCCACCACGATGCCGGCCGGGAGTACCTCCCGGCGGTGGCCGGACCGGTAACGCACACCGCAAACCTCATCTCCCCGGTACTCAAGGCCCGTCGCCTGCGCCCGCAGCACTGAGACGTTGCGCAGTCCCTGGACCCTGGCGCGGATCGTGGCCTCCACGAATGGCCTGCTGGCCATGAGGAGATGATGTACACCGGTGGGGACCCGATGGCCGTCCCGGTAAACCGCACGATGCTCAGGACGGCCAAGGACCGCTCCGCCGTCCTGCATTTCCTGGGTGAATCCGGGAAACCAGTGCTCGATCCACCTGAGCCCGCCGGGCTGCAGGACGTGCACGTGCCGGCCCTGCGGAACGCCCGCGCGCGGCTCTCCATCGCCACTGACCGCGTCACGCTCAATCACGACGACCCGTTCCGCGTGGTCGGCGAGCACCCGGGCCGCGAGGAGCCCGGCGATGCTGCCCCCCAGCACGCAAGCCGTCCCGAACAGTACTTCCGGGTGCTCCGGTGGCCTAGCCGCGCCAAGCCGGCCGAATACGGCAGCTGGCGTTTCGCTCATCACTGCCCGTTATTCGTGATCGGAGTAACCTGCCCAAAACCCATGCTCCGATCATGCGTATAGCCGGACAATGAAACCTCAACAGCGGATCAACAGCTATTCCGGGCAGGTTGCCTGCGGGCTGGGCCTGCTGGACAGGGCCTTCGGTCCGTCGCTGCCTGCTGACTCACGAGCCAGCCATGTCGCGGCGGACGGGATCGGCTCTGGGCGGCCAGGGTGACCAGGCAATCGCACAGTTGGTGTGATTCCGCGCCAGTCTGCCCGCGCCGGGGTTCGCGATTAGCTAAGCGGGGGAATGACGGCTCCACCGGGCAGGATGGCCGGACGAAGGGCCACGGGACAGCCCGGAGACGACACAGCGAGCCCGGAGACGACGTGCCTCACCGGTCAAGCGGGGCACCGGCGAGGACGAGGCTGGGCCGGGGAAGAGGCCGGCGCTAAGACGGGAAGCCGGGCTTGTCTGCGGGGAGATCGAGGTCACTCTTCGAGAGCTCCTCGATGTTGACGTCCTTGAAGGTCACGACCCGGACGTTCTTCACGAACCTCGCGGGCCGGTACATGTCCCAGACCCACGCATCCCGCATGACGACTTCGAAGAAGACCTCACCGTTGTCGGAGTTGCGCACGTTCAGCTCGACCTCATTGGTGAGATAGAAGCGGCGCTCAGTCTCGACCACGTGGCTGAACAGGCCAACGACGTCGCGGTACTCGCGATAGAGCTGCAGCTCCATCTCGGCTTCATACTTTTCGAGATCTTCCGCGCTCATGCTCACCCCTCCGATCGCCCGTTGATGATGCTCCCCGGCCGGGAGCTCATCCGGACGCCCCGTCCCGTGGACCCGTCGTACCCAGACGGCCCACGTGCGCATCCAGCGGGCACGCCCGCGCGTCCAGCCGACCGGCCTGGGCATCCAGCCGGGCCGATGGCACGCCATCGCCTGAATTCAGCCATGGGTCCATTCTCCTATCCTCCACGCAGGCGGCGTCCCTAATCTAGTCTCGCCTGCGGGTATTAACCCAGGCAGCGTCGGTCTCGCCGGCCCCGGACACGGACGCCCCCTCCCGCCACAAATCTGCCCACACGTCGCCGGGTTCGGAAACGTCCGCCACGGGTGGCCCGGAATCTTCCACCCGGGACACCGGCCTGCCAGCCTCGGCGCCGCCGGTCACGGTGGCATCGGCCATGCCGCCCTCGAAGCCGCCGATCGCAGCAGCATCTGCCAAGGCGTCCCCGAAATCACCGATTGCCGTGCTATCGGCCCCGGCCGGCGCGCAAGGCTCCCGTTCAGCATCACCATCCTGGGCAGCGCCGTCCTCAAGATCAGCGCCGCCCCGCCAGCCCGTCGCCCAGCGACGGTTCGCCTCTATCACATTCGCATAGGAATACCTTTGCTCCGGGCACGGCCCGTACGTGCAAAGCGCGGTCATGGGCTCCGGCGTGGAGTAACCCTTGT
>DASQVO010000141.1:0-5096 GCA_035640715.1 Streptosporangiaceae bacterium | reverse complement strand
ACTGGTCCTGCGCGCCAGCTTGCCCGAACGCGGACGGGTCCTCTCCGCCCCGGATCCGGGGCGGATAATCCGCGGAGACCGGGCGGCCACGGCCGGCCGGTGACTGCGGGCCCTGCCTTTGCGTCCCCTGGCCCTGCGCCGGCGGCTCGCCCTGCTGATGCGGGCGGGCATGACTGCCAGGCTCGTCCCGCGCGGACGGGTCATCTGCGACGGGCGGCTGCGACGGGGACGGCGTGCGGAAAGACATGGGCACCGGGGCCGCATACAGGTCCTGCGGGGGCGCGGGCTCGCCGTCGCTACCCTCGCCGCGTCCCGGCGACCCAGGGACCGCCGACAGGCCCGGCTCGCCATGTCCCCGCTCGCCACGGCCGCGCCCGGCACGTTCCGTGCCCCGGGTGTCGAAATCGGGACGGTCGAAACCGTCCGTCCGCATCCCGGTAGACGGCAGCGGCTCACCGTGCATGAGCTCACCACGCATGGGCTCTGGCCTGATCGGCTCGGGGCGCTCCGGCGCCGGCGGGGAAGGCGCCTCGGAGCGGCCGAAAACCAGCGGAGGCCCGGAAGGGGCTGCCGGCTCATCCCGGGCGGGCGGTTCCGGCTCCTCTTGATGGTAGGAGGCTATCTGCTGGGGAGGACGCTGGTATTCAGCCACGACCGGCGCGGTATAGATGGACGGGGGGCCGGAGTGGCCCGATCCCGCGGGCAATGCCTGGTAGGAGGAGCCCACGCTCGCCGAGTGACCATTAGAGGCCGACCGGGCCGACAGCGGCCCGCCCTGGTACTGCTCATCGGGGCGGGCAGGCTCGGCACCGGGAATCAGGTCGACGTAGGGACGGAGATGCGCGCTGGTCAGCTCCATGATGTCGTCGCACTCCTGCCGCAGCGAGCGCGAGATGGTCCAGTTGCCGTCCACCGTGACGTGCACGATGGTGACCCGCATCCCGAGATCCTGGACATCGGAGACGACTTGCGCGAGATCCTCCTCCGCGCTCACCACCACGGCGTCACTGACCGCGCCGTTACGGGCGAGAACGGTAAGGTCGCGGTGAATCTCGGTCTCGACGCCCTCCCGCCGGCCTGGGCGCAGCTTGGCCAGCCGCAGCTTGATACCGGGCATGTCGGCGAGAGCATCGTGCTCGGCCGTGCGCCGCCCCTCTACGGTCGCCTCATACCAGTAGCACCGCAGCAGCGGAAGGCCGGTGCGGTCGCGGGCAAGGTGGGCGAGAAGCTCGAGGAGTCCTTCGTAATCCCACGTAACCGACTCTCGTCGGCGTGTCCCGTGGACGGCCATCGCGCCGTCCGCAAGCATGTAGCCCGCGTCTACGAACAGCGCGCAGCGATCCACGCAACACCCGTCCTTCCCTCGGCGCGGGAACTATCCGCATCAAGCCGCCACCGTGAGAGGCCGCCCGCAGTCCCCTGCTCCGGTCATAGCGTAGTGAAGTCGGCTTCCGGCGTATGCCTTTCCGGCGTATTCCATGCTGCTCAGGGCGCCCTCCGTTCCCCCGGCGCTAGCGCAACCATCGTGACTTGACGTACCAGAGTTAACAAGGTGGCCAGCCGTCCCCATGATGTTATAGCTGCTGACGGGGCGAATGCCGCGTCTGCCCCGTCACTGCCTGCCTGTGCCCAGCCCGGTACCGGCCGCATGCGACCCCGCCGTACCGCTGTCAGCGGGCAGGTGCGGAAAGCGTCAATGCCGCGAAGAATCATGAGTAACCCGCGTCATGCCGAAACGTTTCCGCCGTCTCCCACACAGAGGGGCTGGCCCCATTGACGCCGCCGGCGTCGGCGTCCCGTGGGGGGGACGGGACTCGGCGCCGGCGGCCCTCCGCGGCTGCGGGTCCCGTGGAGGGGAGAGGACCCGCAGCTGGCGGCACGGGCAGCCCGCGCGCGGCGGCTAGGATCCCGTCCGTGGGTGACCGTGACGAACTTCTGGACGGCATCAGGGCCAATGCCGTTGTCCGCGGCGATTTCGTGCTCTCCTCCGGGCAACGGGCGAACTGGTATGTCGACCTGCGGCGCGTGCTGCTGGCCGGGCGGTTCGCACCGGTCGCCGGCCGCGTCATGCTGGAGGCCACGGCCGACCTGTCCTATGAGGCCGTGGGTGGCCTCACGATGGGCGCGGACCCGGTGGCGACCGCGATGATGCACGCGGCGGCGCGGCAGGGCCGCATTCTTGACGCTTTCGTCGTCCGCAAGGGCGAGAAGGCGCACGGGCTGCAGCGCAGGATTGAGGGCCCTGACGTCGAGGGCCGGCGAGTACTCGCCCTCGAGGACGCGTCGACCACGGGAAACTCGGTACTGACCGCCGTGGAGGCGCTGCGCGAGGCCGGAGCCGAGGTGGCGGGCGTTGCCGTACTGGTGGATCGCGGTGCGCGGGAACGCGTCGCCGCGCTCGGACTGCCCTACCGTGCCGCCTACGAGCAGGCGGACCTGGGCGTGGAGTAGGGCACGAAGGCTGTGAACACGGGAAGCTGGCCCGGCATCGGCGTTGCCGCGCCGCCGACCGTAGTCGGCCGGGCAGGCGGAGTGTTGCCCACGTTCTTGGACGTCAGCGAGCCGTACAGGGCAATCCCGCCGATCACCAAAAGGGCGACGAGTAGAACGATGCCGCCGCCGACCGCCACGTAGCGGCCGGTTCCATGAGGATCTGACTGATGGCGGCCCACTGGGGGAGATTAACCCCGAAGCCGGCATGCAAGTGGCTTTATCCCGAATCCAGCCGCGCTCAGTCCCGTCTTCCCGTCCCGGCCGGCGACGGGCACCGGCGCCGCAGCCTCGTTTGCGGACCGACGCAGCCGGCAGACGACGAAGGCGGCGACCGCCACGCCTCCATGCACGAGCGGCCGGTGCTTCGCGATACTGGGGATCCGAAGACAAATCAGGGAGGCAGTCGCTATGCCCATCGCAACTCCGGATATCTACGCCCAGATGCTTGACCGGGCCAAACAGCAGGGTTTCGCCTATCCCGCGATCAATGTCACGTCCAGCCAGACACTCAACGCGGCGCTACGCGGATTCGCTGATGCCGAGAGCGACGGGATCATCCAGATCTCTACCGGTGGTGCCGAGTACCTGTCGGGCTCGGTTAAGGACATGGTTACCGGTGCGAGCGCACTCGCGGAGTTCGCCCGCACCGTGGCGGCCAAAATCCCGGTGAACATCGCGCTGCACACCGATCACTGTCCCAAGGACAAGCTGGACGGCTACATGCGGCCGCTGGTCCAGATCTCCTCCGAGCGCGTCGCGCGAGGACAGGATCCGCTGTTCCAGTCGCACATGTGGGACGGTTCCGCCGTGCCACTGGGCGAGAACCTCCAGATCGCCTCGGAACTGCTCGATGAGTGCGCCAAAGCTCACATCATCATGGAGATGGAGATCGGCGTCGTCGGCGGCGAGGAAGACGGCATCGTCGGCGAGATGAACGAGAAGCTGTACAGCACGCCCGGCGACGCGCTGGCGGTGGCTGAGGCGCTCGGCCTCGGCGAGCGGGGCCGCTACATCCTCGCCGCCACGTTCGGCAACGTGCACGGCGTCTACAAGCCGGGGCACGTGAAACTGCGGCCATCGGTACTCAAGGAGATCCAGGAGGCGGTGGGCGCCAAGTACGGCAAGGACAAGCCGTTCGACCTGGTCTTCCACGGCGGTTCTGGGTCCGCACTCGAGGAGATCCGCGAGGCCATCTCCTACGGGGTGGTCAAGATGAACGTCGACACCGACACGCAGTACGCGTTCACCCGGCCGATCGCGGGCCACATGTTCACCAACTATGACGGCGTGCTGAAGGTGGACGGCGATGTCGGCCGCAAGAAGGACTATGACCCGCGCAGTTACGGCAAGGCCGGCGAACAGGGGATGGCCGCCCGGGTAGTGCACGCCTGCGAGGACCTGCTGTCCGCAGGCAAGCGGCTGAGCTGAGCGACCAGCGGCCGCATCGGCAGGCCCGTACGGAAAGGAATATGGCCATGGATCATGAGAACCTGCTCGCTGGGCCCGGCCTGGGGCCCGTTGGACCGCCGGCGACCTACCTGCCGACCGATCACGACGCGGAGGAAGCGCTGCGGTCGGGAACGGACCTGGCCGATGTCGCGGCGCGCTTCCCTGCGTTCTCCCGCGCCTGGGCCGCCCTGGCCGAGCGGGCGTTCGGCAACGGCGAGATCATCTCCGCCTACGCGTACGCCCGGGTCGGCTACCATCGCGGCCTGGACCAGCTGCGCCGCGCGGGCTGGCGCGGTAACGGCCCAATTCCGTGGGAGCACGAGCCGAATCAGGGATTCCTCCGGTCACTGCACATGCTTGCCGTCTCCGCCGCCGCGATCGGCGAGGAGGACGAGGCGCGCCGGTGCCGCGACTTCCTCGCCGAGAGCAGCCCGGCGGCCGCGGCGGAGCTGGCGGTATTAGCCCGGGGGGACTGTGCTGGCCCGGGGGGGCGACCCCCCGGAACCCCCCGTCAGTTTGCTGCGGTGCTGTCCGATACACCGGTCGCTCGCCGGACCTGAAGGCCCGGACTCGCTGGGCCGGTAACGATCGCCTGTCCGCAGCCTGCGCCTGTACCGGCCGATACACCGGCCGCTCGCCGGACCTGAAGGCCCGGACTCGCTGGGCCGGTACGATTACCTTCTGTTGCCTTCGCCGACCGTTACCGCGTGGCCTGGCCGGCCTGAGGTAATCTCGGAACGCAAGAACCCCCGCGGCCCCGGTGTCACGCTATGACCACGGCGAAGCCGTCAGGGTTCCATCATGCTTTATTTCGCAAAGCTCGCCTTGTTCGGAAGCCTGCGGAGGTTCCCGCCGCCGTGGGGCCGCGCCGCCCCCCGGAGGTCCGGGCTCGCAGCCGGTTCTGAATGACGCTCGCGGGCAGAAAGGACAGCCCCGTGCCGGCCATCGTCCTCGTCGGCGCCCAGTGGGGTGACGAAGGCAAGGGCAAAGCGACCGACCTGCTCGGCGACCGAGTCCACTACGTCGTCAGGTACCAGGGCGGCAACAATGCGGGCCACACGGTGGTCATCGGCGAGGACAGCTACGCGCTGCACATGCTGCCGTCCGGCGTCCTCTCGCCTGACGTGGTGCCAGTCATCGGAAACGGCGTCGTG
>DASQVO010000140.1:0-2134 GCA_035640715.1 Streptosporangiaceae bacterium | reverse complement strand
GCCCGGCCGGTCTGGAACACCAGCGTGGTCACGTTCCGCCCCCCGAGACTCAGCCGGGTGCCGACAGGGGGCACCACGGCCGCGCTGGTGCTCCACGCAGCAACCACCGTTCTCACGCCGTCGGGGCCGAACCGGCTCATCCAGGCGTGGCGGGCGTGCAGCAGCCGCCCGGCCTCTGCGGTGACCGCTGCGAACACCTCCTCCGGCGGCGTCCCGCGAGCGACCAGGGTCGCTACTCGCCGCAGCGCGGCCTGCTCCCCGGCGATCCGGTGGTGGGGGGTTTGCTCCGGCACGGCAGCCATCACACCGAGTGTACTGGTTTGAGTTTTACATGGTAAGAGGCCCGTTTGGCTGGTGTGGCGGGTCCAGGATCGGACCTGGGAAGGCGAAGCCGACGGTTTCCAAAACCCGTGCGGAAACGAGGCCACCTCTGAGTCCACCGACGTGTTCGCCATCACCGTCGGCGATCTGCGGCGGAACCTGGCCCGGCCCGTAGCCCCGCTGGATTCCGCGCCTCCGTCAACGGAACACGGCCCGCCCCTCCGTGCCGGCCGCCATCGTGGGTGGCCAGCAAGACGGCCGGCACGCCAAGTTTCCCCTGCTCAGCGTTGGCGGAGGATGCGAGATTCGAACTCGCGAGGGGTTGCCCAGCACGCTTTCTAAGTCTGCGTCCCTGTGTTCACGGGAGGCCGGGTATGTCTGCGGCCTGCACGGGGAGTGCCTGGCCGTACTGGTGTGAACGGTGCCGGACGTAGCTGAATGAGACTAAGAATGAGACTGCTGCCAGGGCCTGCGTGAGGCGGGTGCGAGCAGGCCGAGGGCGCGGGCCCGCTCGACTGCTTCGGCCCGACGGTGCGCGCCGAGCTTGGCGTAGATGTGGCGCATGTGTGTCTTGACGGTGTGCACCGACAGGTACAGCTGGCCGGCGATCTCTGGCGCTGACAGGTTGGTGGGCAGGTAGCGCAGGATGCGGGTCTCGCTGTCGCTGAGCGGCTCGCGCAGGCGTTGCGGTTGGCCGGGCGGTGACGCGGGCCTGCTTCCGGCGAGCAGGTCCAGGATCTGGGAGATCAGGGCGGCGTGCGCGGTGCGGTGCCGGGCATGTCGCTCGAGCAGTCCCGGCGCGCGGTGCAGGAGGAACGGCAAGCACACGCCGTCGGGCTCGGCCAGATCCAGCGCGCGTTCGAGGGCGCGCCCGGAAGCGGCCGGGTCGCCGAGCGCATCGCGGGCGATCGCCTCCAGCAGGAAAGCCCGCGCCAGCCAGACACGCGGGTTCATCACCGGGACGGAGCCGTCCAGGACGGGCGCGAGCGCGGCGGCCGCCGCTTGCGGGTCGTCCTGGGCGAGCCGCAGCGCCGCCAGGGCGATGCGCATCTCTCCGGTGTCGCGATCCTGCTCGTCCATCCCGGCGAGGGTGGCTTCGGCGCGCCCGGTTTCACCCAGCCGCACGAGGGTGAGCAGCAAGGACGCTCGCACCCGCGTCGCGAACGGGTGCAGTATGACGATCAGCCCGGCCAGCCGCCCGGCCGCCCGGAACGCGCGCAGCGCCTCCTCGTCCCGGCCACGCGCGAGCTCAAGCCCCCCGCGCGCGTAGTGGAGCAGCAGTCCCGTCGCCGGTTCGGCCTCCGCCCGGAGCGTACGCTCGGCATGACCGAGCCACGGCTCTGCCTCCTCCAGCCGTCCCTGCCAGACCCTCGCGGCACCGAGCTCCGCGTAGGCGGCGCCAGTGATCGGCTCCTCGCTCCAGCCGTGCCGCCGGGCCAGTTCGACCGCCTGCGTGCTGAGCTCCGCTGCCAGCGCCGACGACCGGAAGTGCGCGACCATCGCCTGATGCGCCAGGCCGGTGACCTCGAGATAGGGCCGCCCGATCCGGTGCGCCAGGGCGACGCCCTGCCCGAGGTGCCGATCTGCCTCTTCGAGCCGTGTTGCCCACAGCTCGGCGATGCCGAGGCTGATCAGCGTCAGCGCGCGCAGGTCCTCACCCAGCCCGGGCTGGGCGGCATCGGCGGCTTCGGCGGGGGCCAGCAGCCGCTGCGCCTCCCCGGCAACGGCTGGAAGGTCGCCGCGTTGCCGGGCAAAGGTGAGCCGCTGGATGGCGAGCATGACCTGGAAGCGTGCGCGCCGGTCCGCGGGCACC
>DASQVO010000139.1:0-3913 GCA_035640715.1 Streptosporangiaceae bacterium | reverse complement strand
GTTGTCTGATTCAATTTCCCCGCTTGGGGTGGGCCCGGTCCAGTTCCGCAGGGTTCACGAACTGCTCCTCACTGACACCAATGCCGACCTTTCGCAGGGGACTGAAAAGCTCCGGAGGCCACATTTCCCGGCCTTGCTCCTGTTCCCGTTCCCGGCCCGTAGCCAGTACCCGGCCTTCGCGATCGAGCAGCAGCAGGCGCCACAGAGGGTAATCCCAGAATTTGACGCGCTGCGTGTAGCTGGCCAGGCAGATCGTCGTGACGGCGTCGGGCCGGCCGGTCGTCGGCAGCGCGAGCAGCCATTCGCGGGCTGGCCGCCAGGTGCGGGCCTGTGCTTCGGCCATCAGCAGCGTTCCGGCCTGTGGGTCAGCGCGCAGGAAGGATTTCTGGAGCACGGCGGCGAGCGCACGCGATGGCCGCCGACCAGGGGGTGTCATGGGCCGGATTTCGATCACTGACCCGTCGCTGCCGTGAGTCAACCTGACCGCGCCTCCTCGTTGGCTGGCCCGGTTTCCGGCTCGAGCCCGACTCCGGCTGCGAGCTTGTCGAGGGCGGGCTGCCACCGGCCTGCTTCCAGCAGGTCGTCAAACGCGGTGGTCATAACGATGGCCGCACCCCAGCGGGGCAGGATCCACACGTAATTCAGGTGCTGGCCGACCGGCCGCTCCGGTCCCTCGCCTGCCGCATAACGCTGGCGGATGCGGCGGCACGGGCCGACCCCGGTGGCGATCTCGGTGACGTCAGGGGGCTCGTCGGTGGACAGGGCACTGATCAGCTCCGCCCACGCCTCGTCTTCGTCCCGGCCCGCCATATCTACCGGGCAGAACCGGACCACCGCCTTGACCTTGTCATTAATGTCCGGGACGAGCAGCAAGGCGATGGACGCGTCCTGGGACCGCCGCGCTATCGCGCCCGCGCCCTCCAGCACGGACACCATGTGCTTCTCGATCCGGCGGCCGTGGTGGCCCGGCATCCGGGAAAGGATGTCGCGGGCGGTCCTCCGCGCCCAGTCACCGAGGTCGCCGTGCAGATCCACGGTAATCCAGTTCTCGTCGTGGTCCACGATGACCGGCGGCAGCACGAAACCGGCGCTCATGACTGCCACCGTAGCGATTCGGCGATCGCATCGAACAGCGACAGCAGAGCGTCAGCGAGCGGCTCGGCCGCGGCCGTCGCGAACGACAGGCTGAGCAGTCCGGGACGGCCCGGCACCGGGGTGAAGAAGTCGACCGTTGTCGCGGCGGCGCCGGCGCGCTGCCGCCGGATCGCCGGGGATCCGGCGATTTCGGCCCAGGTAACCATGTCATCGCCATTGGCCAGCTCGGCGTGCAGGCCATCCAATGGCACCTTCTCCCCTCGGTCAAGGTAGCTAACCAGGCACGAGGCAGAGATCGGGACGCCGCGCACTTCACCCAGGCTGACCAGGACGTCGATTCCGCCGGCATCCCTGGCGCTGCGCAGCGTGTCGTTCAGCACGCGCAGTAGCCGCTGGCGCAGCTGCCCGCGCTGTGGCTCAGGCACGTCCGCCACTTTCGCCGTCACGACGGCCGTCATCCGGGCTGTCTCGGATCCATCCAGCGGGATCCGCACCCACCCGGGCGGCAGCAGGACAGCGAAGTCGCGGGGCGGCGCATCCATCACGGCACCCGGCTCAGCGACTGCCGGAACGAGCTGATGATCGCCTGCGGGTCGCCGCCCGGGTCACCCGCGGTCCAGGAGATCACGTTCGCGGTGTTCGTGCCGATGAAACTGCCCCACTGCCCGGCTCCGCTGACTCCCATCAGCGCGTAGGCCACGCCCTTCGCCACCTCGATCCGCAGCACGCCGGGAACCTTCCCGCTCAGCGTGTCCAGCTTGCTGAGTTCTTCAGCGCCGGAGCTGCTCATGGTCAGGAAGGTGGCCAGGTTGCCAGGCTCGGCTGCCTTGACCGCCGAGGCCACCGCGGTGCGGGCATCCGAGGCTGCCTGCACGGCCGCATCGAACTGGCCGCCCATGCCCGCTATCCGCATGACCTTCGCCGCCAGGCTGAACCGGCTACCTAGGGAGTACAGCAAGCCGGGCAAGCCGCTGGCGCGCATCGCGTCCCGGCCAGCCCGGCCCGCGGCGACCGCCTTGCCGCTGTCAGCCGCCGACTCGGCAAGTGTCTTGGCGCCAGCCTCGGCAACCTTCCCGAAGCTGAACGTCACCAGGGCGACAATGTCGAGAGCGAACGCGGTCCAGGACTCCTTGCCGGTCGCGGCGGCCGTGCCGTCAAAGGCCGCCTGGACCACGGTGACACCGAAGAGCCCCCACCCGATCCAGGTGCTGACAGCGGCCAGGGTCGTGGCGACAGCCGCCGCCGTCACGTCCGCGCCCAGGAAACTGAGCATCGCGGCGATAAACGCCGCGGTCCACGGCATGGCCAGCACCAGTGCGACCACGGCCAGGACGAGGACGACGATGGCGATGACCTTAAAAACCGCGCTGATCCAGCCGAAGTTACGGTCCCACCACGAGTCCTTCAGGCCGTCGTGGCTGATCGCCGACCCGATCTGCCGGGCGGCCCGGGCCGCGCTGGTCTTTAGTCGCTCACCGCCTCATCGAAGCGACGGGTGGCCTGGGCCAGTGACGACTGCGCGTCGTCATAGGCGGCCTGGCGGGCGCGTTGCTGCGCCTTCTGCACATCGGTGAGCGGCGGGCTTCCCGGCGGGCGCGGCGGCCCCGGCGCGTTAGCAGTCATCTGCTGCTGCGCGGCTTTCGCCTGCCACACCGCGGCGTAGGCGCGCTGCTGGGCATCATCCATCGGCCCCGCGCAGGCCTGCAGTGCCTTCCCCGCCGTGGCGTAACGCTCATGGGCTTTGCTGATCCGGGTGGCAAGGTCGGCAGCGTGTGAATGGAACACCGTGCCCGCCTTGCCCTTCCATCCCCCCGGCGCGGCGGTCGCCAGCTTGCGGAGGTTGGCTGCCTGCCGCGCGATCTCGGCGGCGGTGTCGGCATACCGGCGCCCCAGCATCGCGATCTCCTGCGGATCACCGGGAACCGGATCCCCCGACGCCAACGGCTCGAAGTCCGGCGGCCGCCCGGCGCTCACCGTGGCCCGCCGGTCACCGGTGCGACCGTGTCCTTCTTCAGATCCTGCGCCAGCTTGTCATCGAGGGCGATGTACGCCTTGCGGCTCTGGGTGGCCATCTTGTAGACCGCTTCCATCGACGACAGCAGGTCCTCCCGGTGCACCTTCCAGTCATCGGCGAACGCCTGCAGCGCCGCGACCAGCGTGGGCTCGCCCACCGCGTCCTGATACAAGGTCACGATCCGCGACGCGTTGCTGAACTCCTCGATGAGCATGCTCAGAGCACCCGCCGTGCTCTCCAGCAGGCCCAGATCAACCACAAGGTCGGCCACCGGTCATCTCCCCAGAGGTCCCGGCTTCCGACGGAAGACTTCATCCCGAGTGCCTCTGCAAGGATAAATGAGACCAAAACTGAGACCCCACCGCACCGAAAACGCCCGGACCGTGATCATGGTCCGGGCGTTTTTGCTGGTAAGAGGTGGTGGTCAGGGGCGGGGTCGAACCGCCGACCTTCCGCTTTTTAGGGAACCGATCTGCCTCACCCTGACCAGGTGCAACGCAGCGCTGCGGGAGGACTTGGGCGCGTATCGGGCATGATCAAGCGCTGAGAGCCAACCTGACGGCCCTATCCGCCAGCGGCGAGTGGCCACGTCTGGTCACCTGGGACGGCAGACTCAGACCTGACGGCGTGGACGGTTACCGCGTCGCCCGTTAGGCAGCGACGGAGTATATTACCTGCCCGGCCGCGCCGGGTCGGTGCCGTGTGTGCCCCGGCTCGGCGGCTTTCTCGGTGCCAGGGCCGACGGTTTTACAGCCATACTCATCGGGGATGGTCGCATTCGCGGGAGAATCTGTTGTGCCAGGT
>DASQVO010000138.1:0-13105 GCA_035640715.1 Streptosporangiaceae bacterium | reverse complement strand
CGATCGCGTCGGAGGCTTCGCGGACCTTCCCGGCCGCGCTGTCTCCGCCTTAGCCACCGCCTGGGTGACGCAGTGGCTCAGATGCTCCTCGAGCAGGCCGAGGGCGACCGATTGCAGGGCCTTGGTCGCGGCCGCCACCTGGGTGAGGATGCCGATGCAGTAATGGTGACAGATCGGCTGTTTTCACGCAGCCCGGCCCTGGGACGCTGCCGGTACCGGGCGGGCTGGTACGGCCCGCCCGTGCGGCACGGCGTCGCGGATGCGGAATCGCTGGAGCCGCAGGCTGTTCCATACGACGAAAACCGAGGACAGGGTCATCGCGGCCGAGGCGACGATCGGGTTGAGGAAGCCGAGCGCGGCGAACGGCAGGGCCACCAGGTTGTAGCCGAACGCCCAGGCGAGATTGCGCCGGATGGTGCGGAACGTGCCGCGCGCCAGCTTGATCGCGTCCGCGACGACCTGGAGGTCATCGCGGAGCAGGATCAGGTCGGCGGCGCAGACCGCGACGTCGGTGCCGGAGCCGAGCGCCAGCCCGAGATCGGCTGCGGCCAGCGCGGGCGCGTCGTTGACGCCGTCCCCCACCATGGCCACCGAACGCCCCCGCGCTTGGAGATCCCTGATGACGGCGGCCTTGCCGGCGGGCAGCGTCCCGGCGATGACCTCATCGATCCCGGCGGCGGCCGCTACTGCCCGGGCAGTGGCCTCGTTATCCCCGGTCAGCAGAATCGGGTGCAGCCCGAGCCCGCGCAGCTCGGCGACGGCGGCGGCCGCCGACGGCTTGACGGTGTCGGCGACCGCGACAGCGCCCCGGACCGCGCCGTCCCAGCCGATCAGCACCGTCGTGCAGCCAGCCTGCTCCCACGCCCGGCACTGCGCGGCGAGGCCGGAAGGGACACCGATCCCCCGTTCGGCAAACAGCTTTTCGCGCCCCACGATGACCTCACGGCCGCCGACGGTCCCGCGTGCGCCGAGCCCCGGCAGCGCCTTGAAGGCCTCGGCCTGCGGCAGCGGCCCGGCCTCCGTGGCCGCGGCCGAACTGATCGCCGCGGCCACCGCATGCTCGGAGGCCTGCTCGACGGCGCCCGCATAGCGGAGGAGGTCCGCGCGGCTGACACCGCCGGCCGGCTGCACGCCGGTCAGCGACATCCGGCCGGTGGTGACGGTCCCGGTCTTGTCCAGCACCACCACCTCGATCGACCGGGAGGCCTCCAGCGCCTGGTAGCCCTTGATGAAGATCCCGAGCCGGGCCCCCCGCCCGCAGGCCGCCACCAGCGCCGCCGGAGTCGCCAGCCCCATCGCGCACGGGCACGCGATGATCAGGACCGCCAGCCCGGCGCTGAACGCGTGCCCGGCGGGGCTGCCGGCCAGCAGCCACCCGGCCAGGGTGAGACCCGCGAAGGCCAGGACGGCGGGGACGAACACCCCGCAGACCCGGTCCGCCAGCCGCTGAATGGCCGCCTTCTGCGCCTGCGCCTGCTCGACCAGCCGGATCAGGTGCGCGAGCTGGGTGTCCTGGCCGACCTTGACCGCCCGGACAACCAGCCGTCCGGTCAGCGCCACGGTCCCGCCAATCACACTGTCACCCTCGGCAGCCTCGGCGGGCACCGATTCACCGGTCATCATGGACCGGTCCACCGCCGACTGGCCGAACAGCACCTCCCCGTCCGCGGCGATGGTCTCCCCCGGCCGCACCACGAACATGTCCCCGGGCCGCAGCCGGCTGGCCGGGACCTGATGCTCGGCCCCGTCCGGATCGAGCAGGCAGACGTCCTTCGCGCCCGCGGCCGCCAGCTCGCGCATGGCCTCACCCGCGGTCCGCCGGGCACGCGCCTCATACAGCCGGCCGCCCAGCAGGAACGTGGTGACCGTAGCGGCGGTCTCCAGGTAGATCCCCCCGCCGGAGGCGTGGATGAGCTGGCCGAGCACGCTCTCACCCCGCCCGCCGCGGTCGAGGAAGAACATGGCGTAGACCGACCACCCGCAGGCCGCGATGATGCCCAGCGAGACCAGCGTGTCCATCGAGGACGAGCCATGCCGGGCATTCTTCAGCGCGGCCCGGTGAAACGGCCACGCGCACCACAACGCCACCGGTGCGGCACAGCCGACCAGCGCCCACTGCCAGCCCGGAAACCGGATCGACGGGACCAGCGACAGCGCCAGCGACAGGTCGGTCAGCGGGATGAAGAAAACCAGGGCCACGATCAGCCGGCGCCGCAGGTCGGCGGCGTGCCGGTCGGCCGATGCCTCGTCCTCATCACCCGCAGCAGGTTCGCCACCGCCTCTGGCGGCGTATCCGGCCGCCTCGACCACGTCCGCGAGCAGCTGCACCGAAACGCTGGACGGTGCGGTAACCCGTGCCGTGGCCGTCGCGTAGTTCACCGACGCCGAAACGCCGTCCAGCTTGTTGAGCTTCTTCTCG
Source organism: Streptosporangiaceae bacterium (assembly GCA_035640715.1). Lineage (GTDB taxonomy): Bacteria > Actinomycetota > Actinomycetes > Streptosporangiales > Streptosporangiaceae > DASQVO01. The sequence goes on along the minus strand of DASQVO010000138.1, from coordinate 10,686 downwards.
ATCCGCACCGCGCACGCCGCGCAGCTCATCCCCTCGATCGAAAGCTCGACATCCCGCATGGCCGGCGTGGCCGCCTCGGCGCGCAATGGCGAAAGCATCTCCCGCGCCCGCCTTCCAGGGTTCGCCGGGCCGCCTGGCCCGATGTCCGCAAGCCCGGCTGCTCCGGATCGCGCCGGGGGCTGCTTCAGCACGATGATAAATACTTGGCCTCGCGCCATGTACGACGGGTCGTAGTTGTACGCTGGCATCGCTCCCACGGTCCCGCGGGCACGGCCGAAGATGACATTTTCCTCATGCTCTGCCGCGCCAGGCGGTACCCGGCCTTACGGTGACATCATCGGCGTGCCAGACGGCATGAGCCCGTTAATGCCCTGAGTCCTCTGGAGGTTTGCGGACGTCATGCCCGGGATGAACAGCGGCCTGAACGTTGATGATCCCACAGTTGTCGCCGCGTTCCGCGCGGCGCTGCTGCACCAGGGCATGATCGCCCTGGCGATCTTCGCGGTGCTCTCAATTGTCTGGGTCAGCGTCCACCAGCAGCGGTCTGCCGCCACGCCCGGCGAGGTGGCGAGGCCGGGCCGCGCCGCCGGGCCCGAGCCGGCCGGGCGCCAGGTGCTGCGGATCGGCTTCGGGCTGCTGTGGCTGTTCGACGGGCTGCTCCAGGCGCAGCCAGGGATGGCCGCGGGCCTGCCCTCGCAGGTCATGGAGCCGACCGCGGCCAGTTCGCCGTCCTGGGTCCAGCACCTGGTCAGCTGGGCGGGCACCACGTGGTCCTACCATCCGATCCAGGCCGGGGCGGCCACGGTGTGGATCCAGGCCGGGATCGGGCTGTGGCTGCTGGCCGCGCCGCGGGGCACCGCGTCCCGGCTGGCCGGGCTGGCCAGCGTGGGCTGGGGCCTGATCGTCTGGGTGTTCGGCGAGTCGTTCGGCGGGATCTTCGCCCCCGGTCTGACGTGGCTGTTCGGCGCCCCCGGCGCGGCGGCCATCTACTGCGCCGCCGGGGCCCTCATCGCGCTGCCGGAGCGGAGCTGGCGGACGCCGCGGCTGGGCCAAGCGGTCCTGGCCGGGTTCGGGCTGTTCCTGGCCGGCATGGCGGCCCTGCAGGCCTGGCCGGGCCGCGGGTTCTGGCAGGGCACCTCCGGCGGCCAGCCGGGCACCCTCACCGGCATGGTCCAGTCGATGGCCAAGACACCGCAGCCTCATGTCACCTCGGCCCTGGTGTCGGGCTTCGGCGGCTTCGTCGGGGCGCACGGCTTCGCGGTCAACCTCTTCGTCGTGGTCGCGCTCGCGGTCATCGGCCTGGCGTTCTTGTCCGGCCGGCCCGCGGTGACCCGCCCGGCCCTGGCCGTGTTCATCACGGTGTGCCTGGCGGATTGGGTGCTGATCGAGGACTTCGGCTTTTTCGGCGGCCTGGGCACCGACCCGAACAGCATGATCCCGATGGCGCTGCTGGCGGTCGGCGGCTACCTCGCCCTCACCCGCGTCCCCGAGGTCGCGGCGGCACCCGCCACGGCGGAGCCGGATGCGGGCGAAGCAGAGGTCCTCGCCGGGCCCGGGGCCAGCTGGCGTGAGCGGCTGCGCCCGGCCGCGGTGCGGCGGTCGCTGACGACGGCCAGCCCGGGAAGCATGGTCTCGCTCGGCGCGGTCGGCGTGATCATCCTGGGTGCCGCCCCGATGGCGGCCGCACAGGCCACCCCGGCCGCCAGCACCATCCTCGCGCAGGCCATCGACGGGACCACCAGCCCCATCGACGCCCCGGCGCCGGGTTTCACCCTCACTGACACCCGCGGCCGGCAGGTGCCGCTGTCCAGCCTGCACGGCAAGGTGGTGCTGCTGACCTTCCTCGACCCGGTGTGCGTGTCCGACTGCCCGCTCGTCGCGCAGGAATTCCGGCAGGCCGGCCAGCTCCTCGGCGCGAACACGCGCCAGGTCGAGCTGGTCGCCGTCGACGTCAACCCGCTCTACAACGAGCTGACCTACACCCAGGCGTTCGACCGCCAGGAAGGCCTGGCCGACGTCCCGAACTGGCTGTACCTGACCGGCAGCCCCGCCCGCCTGCGGCAGGTCTACCGCAACTACGGCATCACCTCGGAAACCGCCCCCGGCGGCGCGATGCTCGCGCACAACGACATCGCCTTCGTTATCGACCAGACCGGGCACCTGCGCCAGGAACTGGCCTTCGATCCCGGGCCGGGCACGGTAGCCACCCAGTCATCGTTCGCGGCCGAGCTGGCGGGCGCGGCCACCCAGCTACTGCGGGCCTCATGACCAGGTCCTGGCGCGCGGCAGCGGCCTTGGCGGTCGCGATCCTGGCCGCCGGGTGCGGCAGCGTCTCCAGCCGAACGGAAGCCGGGAACTCCTCCGCCCCCGTGCCGCTCTCGCTCACCACTGCGGAGACGGGCCCGGGTGCGACCTGGGCGGCGGTCCCGATGGGCGCGGCGTCGGGGCCGAACCTGTTCTGGCAGCTGTTCCTGCTCCCCGCTGGCGGTACCCGCTGGTCCCTGCAGACCCCGCCGGACATCGCGACCAACGGCGCGCTCATCCTGGCCGGGCAGGCCGGCCAGGGGCTCATCACCGGGGAGCGCCCCAGCCTGTACCTTTCCTTCTCCGCGATCATCACCACCCATGACGGCGGCCGCAACTGGGCCACGCTCCCGCCCACCTCCGGCCTCGCGGACGTCCCGGACGCGCTCGCCGCCGCCCCCGACGGCCACCTGATCGCCCTCGGCCAGGACCAGCAGGTCAGCATCGCCGGATCCGCCGGGCCCTCTGGCGCCGGCTGGACCACGCTGACCAGCGAGCACGCTCTCGCTGCCACCCCGGCGGGCCGGAACTGCGCCCTGGCCGGGCTCACCGCCGCCGCCTACACCCCGGCCGGGGCGCCGCTGCTGGCTGGGACATGCGCCCACGCCGGTACCGTCGGAGTCTTCGCCGACACCAGCGGGTCATGGCGCCCGGCTGGCCCGGCGCTGCCCGCCTCGCTGGCCGGGCAGCGCGTGCGGGTGCTCCGGCTGAGCCGGACGGGCAGCAGTGACGTGGCGCTGCTGGAGGTGGGCAGCGGGCCGTCGGCGAGCCTGCTCTCGGCCTGGACGAGCGACGGCGGCCAGCACTGGAGCCTGTCCCCCGCCCTCAAGCTCGGCGGCTCACATGTGATATCCGTGTCCTTCGGCGAGGGCGGCGCCACGGCCATCGTCCTGAACGGCAACCGCGGGGAGACCCTCGCCGGCCCCGGAGCCTCCTGGCGGTCGCTCCCCACACTGCCCCCGGGACGGACCGTTACCCTGGCTCTGCCCGCCGCCGGCACGGCAGACGCGCTCGCCGCCGACGGCAGCACCCTGACCGCCTGGCAGCTCACCGGTGGCCCGGCCAGATGGGCCAAGACGCAGGTCATCAAGGTGCCGATCCAGTACGGCTCATCCGGCTGACCATGTGAGGACACGGCCGCCAGTACGACCTGAGGTTCTCCCACTACAGCGGCGCAGCCGGAGGCTGTTGGTGACCACGAACACCGAGCTGAAGGCCATGGCGGCTCCGGCGATCAGCGGGTTGAGGAATCCGGCCGCGGCTAGCGGGATGGCGGCGACGTTGTAGGCGAAAGCCCAGAACAGGTTGACTTTGATGGTTGCGAGTGTGCGTCGGGACAGACCGATCGCGTCGGGCACGGCGCGCAGGTCGCCGCGGACCAGGGTCAGGTCGCTGGCTTCGATCGCGGCGTCGGTGCCGGTGCCCATAGCCAGGCCGAGGTCGGCCTGGGCGAGGGCGGCGGCGTCGTTGACACCGTCGCCGGCCATGGCCACCACCCGCCCGGAGGCCTGGAGCTCTTTGATGGCTGCGGCTTTGCCGGCAGGCAGGACCCCGGCGATGACCTCGTCGATGCCGACCTGGCCGGCGACGGCACGGGCGGCACGGGCGTTGTCGCCGGTGAGCAGCACCGGACGAAGGCCCATGCCGCGCAGCGTGGCGACCGCTTCGGCGGAGGTGGGCTTGACCGTGTCGGTGACGATGAGGATGCCGCGGATGTGTCCGTCCCAGCCGGCGAACACCGCAGTCTGCCCGGCTGCCTCGGCTTCGGCTGCCCGGTCGGCCAGGGCGGCCGGGACGGGCTGCGCCCATTCGGCCTCCAGCCAGCCGGCGCGGCCAACCACGACCGCGTGCCCGTCAGCACCAGCGGAGACGCCGAGACCCTGGTGACTGGTGAAGTCATCCACAGCGGGCAGGTCCGGCCCGAGCCGCTGGCGGGCACCGTCGGCGATCGCGGTGGCGATCGGGTGCGCGGAGGCGTCCTCGACGGCTCCAGCCAGCCGCAACAGCTCATCGGGGTCTTCACCGGGCGCGGGAACCACGTCGGCCAGGCTCATCCGGCCGGTGGTGATGGTGCCGGTCTTGTCCAGCACGATCGTGTCGATGGTGCGGGTCGATTCGAGTACCTCGGGGCCCTTGATCAGGATGCCGAGCTGGGCGCCGCGGCCGGTGCCGACCAGCAGCGCGGTCGGGGTGGCCAGGCCCATCGCGCACGGGCAGGCGATGATCAGTACAGCGACTGCGGCGGTGAACGCCGCGCCTGGCGATTGCCCGGCCGCCAGCCAGGCAAGCAGGGTCGCGACTGCGATGCCGATGACGACGGGGACGAAGACCGCGGAGACCCGGTCGGCGAGCCGCTGCACGGGCGCCTTGCCGTTCTGCGCGTCTTCCACGAGCCGGGTGATCTGGGCGAGCTGGGTATCGGCGCCGACGCGGGTAGCGCGGACCACCAGCCGACCGCTGGTGTTCACGCAGCCGCCAGTCACCGCATCCCCCGCGGTGACCTCGGCGGGGACCGGCTCGCCGGTGAGCATAGAGGTATCCACCGCGGAGCTGCCGGATTCGACGACCCCGTCGGTGGCGATCTTCTCTCCCGGCCGGACCACGAAGAGGTCACCGGCTGCAAGCTGCTCCACCGGGACACGGATCTCGCGGCCGTCTCGCAGAACGGCGGCGTCCTTGGCGCCGAGGGAGGCCAGCGCCCGCAGCGCCGCGCCGGACCGCCGCTTGGCACGGGCCTCGAAGTAGCGACCCAAAAGGATCAGCACGGTGACCCCGGCGGCGGCGTCCAGGTAGATATCAGCCGTCCCGGCGTGATGCGCGAGCAGGGTGAAGCTCATCCGCATTCCGGGCTGTCCGGCGTTCCCGAAGAACAGCGCGTACAGCGACCACACGAAGGCGGCCGTCACCCCGACGGAGATCAGGGTGTCCATGGTCGCGGCGCGATGGCGTGCGTTTGTGAGCGCCGCGCGGTGGAACGGCCAGGCGCCCCACACCGCTACTGGCGCGGCCAGGGTCAGCGACAGCCACTGCCAGTTGCGGAACTGCCACGCCGGAATCATCGCCAGCACGACCACCGGGACGGCCAGCGCCAGTGAGATCAGCAGCCGCTGCCGCAGCGCGGCCGTCTCATCAGGTGCCGCCTGTTCCGGCGCGGTCCCGGACGGCGCAGCGGCCGACGGCGGGGCGGGCACGGCGGCGCTGTACCCGGTCTGCTCGATGACCGAGATCAGGTCATCGGGGCTGACCGTGCCGGGGAAGGTGACCCGGGCCTTCTCCGTGGCGAAGTTGACCGTAGCGATGACGCCCTCGAGCTTGTTGAGCTTCTTCTCGATCCGTGCCGCGCACGAGGCGCAGGTCATCCCGCCGATCGACAGTTCCACGCTCTGGCCCGGCTCAGCCGGGATTCCTGACCTCTGCGTGGTGCTCATGCTCAACGGAGCACTGCTCCTTCCTGGATGAGGTGCTGCCAGCCTCGTGTACAGGGCTGCGCCGCTATTGCTATTGGTTTGCCTGTCCGGGCGCGGATGTGCGCGGGATCGTTCCGGTGAGGCAGGGCGGGCCGCGCTCATCCGGGAAACTGCGGCTGGCCGCACCCACCCCACCCCGGGGAGATCGGCGGCCGGGTTATGCGGTAGCGAGCCGGTAGTCCCCGGCCTCGTCCAGGGCCGCGGTGACCGCCTGCTCCGGCAGTTCAGCCTCGCTGGTCACGGTCACCCGGGATTCGCCGCCGGGCGCCAGGTCAACGTCGACCTGCGAAACACCTTCCATGCCTGACAGCTCTTCGGTCACGGCATGCACGCAGTGCTCACAGGTCATCCCCGTCACCGCATACGTGGTGGTCGTCATGGGTGTATCCCTTTCTCCGGTGGGTGATCCCCTGCCGGCCAGTACCAGGCAGGGAGCGGGCAGCGGGCGGGTCTGTCCGGTCAGGACCGCACTAGGCGGGCGATCGCGTCGGAGGCCTCGCGCATCTTCTCGGCCGCCGTGTCGCCGCCCGTCGCGACGGCCTCAGCAACGCAGTGGGCGAGATGGTCCTCCAGCAGGCCGATCGCGACCGATTGAAGCGCATTGGTCATCGCCGAGACCTGGGTGAGGATGTCGATGCAGTACTTGTCTTCCTCGACCATCCGCTGCAGGCCCCTGGCCTGTCCCTCGATGCGGCGCAGCCGCTTGAGGTAGTCGTCCTTGTTGGGGGTGTATCCGTACACGCCGCTCTCCGTTCCGCCCGGCATGTTGCCGGCAGTCAATACTGTACCCCGGCACGGTATGCGCCATCATGGTGTCCTGAGTCACCGCCGGGGCGGCCCGTGTCGCCATGATGGCTGTGGGCGCCGGTCCCGCCCGCCGGATGAGCATGGCCGGCCTCCCCGGCGGCGTGCCCGGCGTCCGGTGAGCCGCCCATCATCCGCAGCATGGGCAGGCCGCCAGTGCGGGCGAACCTCATCAGCAGCACGGCGGCGAGAACACCGAAGGCGATGTTGAGCCAGGTGGTGTAGTCCCAGGAGATGCCCTGGGTGGGGATCCTGGCGGTCGCCCGCTCCGGGATCAGGCCCAGGCCGCCGAAGACCAGCTCGATCCCGTAGCCGGCCACGGCCATTGCGGCGTAGAAGGTGCCGAGGATGAAGGCGGCCATCTTCGGCCCGTAGTACTTCCGGTAGATGTTCAGGATGGGGGCGATGATGAGATCGGCGAAGATGAAGGCGACCACGCCGCCGAAGCTGATCCCGCCTTTCCACAGCACCACGGCCAGCGGCACGTTGCCGATCGAGCAGACGAACGAGATGATCGCGACCAGCGGGCCGATCAGCGGCCCCCATAGCTTGGCGGCGAGCGGGTGCCCAGTGAAGAAGAACGCCTGCCAGAACGAATCCGGCACCCACGCGGCGATCGCCCCGGCGACGAACAGCCCGATGACCAGGTCGCGCAGGATCGCCGCCCACTCCATCACGAAGACGTTGGCGACGGCGGTGAACCCGTCACCGGAGAGCAGCCGCTTGATGAACAAGCCCTCGCCGGCGACGGACATGTCCATCGCGGCATGGCCCTCCATCGACCCGGCCAGCCCCCGGCCGGCCTGCTGCCGCGCCTCGCGCAGCAACCGGTCCCGCAGGAAAAGCCGGAACAGCACGGCCAGCACGACGATCATGATCGGGCCGCCGGTGAATTCGGCCAGCGTGAACTGCCAGCCCATCAGCAGCGCCAGAATGACACCCAGCTCGATCACCAGGTTCGTCGAGGCGATCTCAAACGCCATCGCCGCGGTGAAGCTGGCGCCCTTGCGGAACAGCGAGCGGGCCAGCGCCACCGCCGCATAAGAACAGGATGAGGACGCAGCGCCGAGGGCGGCGGCCAGCGCGAGCGTCCGCGGCAGGTCGTCGCCGAGCAGCCGGACGATGGTCGATTTGCGCACCACGGCCTGCACGACAGCCGACAGCGCGAATCCCAGGATCAGCGCCCAGGCGATCTCCCAGGTCATCGACCCGGTGATGGACAGGGCGTGAATCACCGCATGCATTTTTTTCCGCCTTCCCTCCGCCGGTCTCCGTCATGCCCGCTACCAGATACCCCTATAGGGTATTTCGATTGTGGTGAGCATCACAGCACACAGGTCGGCCAGGCCACGCCATGATCCGGGGCGAGTGCGGTACACAGAAACGGAATGTCGCGTTGCATGCCCGGACGCCTCACCCGGATACCCCCGGAGAGTGCGATTACTTTCCGTAGTTCTATTGTCACATAATGTGAGTCAGCTGACCTGGCCTGTAGCGGGCACCGGCCAAACCGAGCAGCCGGACGACCGTGGACCTGCACACCACCGCCTGGATCACCGCCGACAGGCGAACCCGAGGATCAGCGCCCAGGTGATCTCCCAGGTCATCGACCCGGTGATGGACAGGGCATGGGCTATCGCATGCATGCGCCTCCCCCTCTCCTTCCTCCGCCACCCGGCGTGCCACCTTGTCCTGGGCACCCTCCCGGGTATGCTCTGATTACATGGTGCACTCGTATAATTACTCTCCGTACATACGGCAGGCGGGCCACTCATGCCGCGATGCCGCTGCCAGGGCGGCACCCCGGTGAAGGCGATGACCGTGACGACTATGCCAGTGATGCCCGCGGCAGCCACGGCGAGCGCCGCCCCGGACCGGTCACCCAGCCGCCATGCCGGCATCGGCCAGAACGGCCGCTGCGCTGGCCCGGCACGCCGGGCCAGCCTCGCCGGCTGCCGCGGGCCCGGTGCGCGCTTCCTGTGACGGCGGGATGCTGTGACTGGACCGTGGTGCTGGACGACTGGATCGACGGCACCGGCTACACCCCCGACCAGGTCCTGGCCAGCTTGCGCAAGGGCATGACCGGCATGAACATGCCATCCGCGTCCCCCTCACCCACGCCCGGTGCCGCCTCGATGCCCGGGATGGGATCCATGGGGAGCAGCGGGTCCGGGCCGCTGCTTTCCGGGACTACCAGCCCGCTGCTGGGCGGTGACGCCGGTGACGTCCGTTACCCCTACTACCTGATCAACGGCCGCATCCGCACCGCGCCCCGCACGTTCACCGCCCGGCCCGGGCAGCGGGCGCGGATCCGGTTCATCAACGCCGGCGCCGACACCCCTTTCCGGGTCGCTCTCGGCGGGCATGCGATGACCGTCACCCACACCGACGGGTACCCGGTTAATCCCGTGCAGACGGACGCGCTGCTGATCGGCATGGGCGAACGCTACGACGTGCGGGTCACCCTCGGCGACGGCGTGTTCCCGCTGGCCGCGCTGGCTGAGGGCAAGAACTCAACCGCGCTGGCCCTGGTCCGCACCGGCGCCGGGTCCGCGCCCCAGGCCACTATCCGGCCGGCCGAGCTGGACCGGGTCCTGGCTGGTTATGGCGCGCTGCACCCGGCGGCCCCGGTGGCGCTGGCGGCCCGGCTGCCTGATGTGACGCACTGGCTGGAACTGACCGGCGGCATGGCCCGCTACAACTGGGGCATCAACGGCCAGTCCTTCGACATGTCCCGGCCGGGCGCGCTCCGGTTCCTGATGCGCCAGGGCCAGCGGGTCCGGGTGGTCTTCGCGAACACCACCACGATGCCCCACCCGATGCACATCCACGGGCACACCTTCCAGATCGGTCAGTCCGGCGCGCGCAAGGACACCGTGACCGTGCTGCCCGGCCAGCAGGTGGCCTGCGACTTCGACGCGGATAATCCCGGCCAGTGGATGACCCACTGCCACAGCCTGTATCACGCCCCGGATTCCGGCATGATGGCCCTGCTCGGTTACCAGACCTGATATCCCCAGCGGGTCCGTGCCAGGGTACGGCACGTACCCAGGCCGCTGACGGCGGGAACCAGCCACTACTGGCTGCGCCGAATACGGCGCGGTCCTTGACGTTACAGGTTGCCGGGGAAGGAGATTGATTCCGGGGCGATGAGCGGCGTGCCGACCTCTAGCTGGATCTGGGCGAAGGCGCTGAGCGGGATGTTGCGGGGGTTGCCCTCATACCGTTGGCCGTTATAGAAGGCGACGACTGGCCCAGTGGCCGGCCCCACCTTGCCCGGGCCGAGGGGCTGGCCCCACTCGTCGAAGAACTCGCCCAGGGTAAAGCTGTGCGGGACGGGGGACTCGATGTGGATGATGCCGTCGGCCGCATGGGTGTGCGGCCAGTAGTAGCAGCGGCCGCTGGAGACGTACAGGCCTTTGGCCGTGTTCTGCACCTGGGCGCCGGGGATCCCGATACCGGCCGGGATCTGGCGAGGCGAGCCGTTCACGAAGATGGTCAGGTGGGCGTGGATGTGGAACACGGACATCTCGTCGGGCTGGCATCGGATCCCGTCCACGGGCTGCCCGGAGGCGGCCGCCGCGGTGCCGGCCAGCGGCGCGGCGGCCGGGACCGGGACGCCCTCGGGTCCGATGCGCCCCGCGGAGCCGGCCGGCTGGAGCGTGCCAAGCGAGGCATGATTGAGTACCGGCGTCCCTGCGGCACTGCTGCGCGGGGTGAGCGGGGCATGCGTCAGCACCGGCGTCCCCGCGGCTTCTCTGCCCGGCCGGCCGCTGCTCGTTCTGGTCACCGCCAGGGTGATCGCGACGATGGCGATGGCTGCCACCACAAGGCCGCCGGTCCCGAGCAGCCAGGTGCGCCGCCGCCGGTGCCGCTGTTCCTCGGCTCGCATCCGGGTGATTTTCTCGCGGGCCTGCTGCCTGTTCCTGCCGTCCTCGTCCATCAGCACACCCCCCACGCATCAGTTACCCCATGCATCAGTTACTTAGAGTAACAGAATAAATACAGATTAACGGTAAGCGGGTGAACCAGCGGCAGGGCGGGACAGGGATCGGGCTCGGCGCCATCATCCGGCACACGGCCGGTGCAATCAGCGCCCTGTTCGGCCTGT
>DASQVO010000137.1:0-2436 GCA_035640715.1 Streptosporangiaceae bacterium | reverse complement strand
CCGGCGGCCGTGGTGCCTGGATGAAGTGCGCCGGCTGGGGTTTCGAGGAGGTGGACGCGGACCGGGTGGTCCTCGTCTCCCCGGGCGGTGAGGTCCTGCACGGCACGGGCCGGCGGCACATCGAGTACCCCATCCACACCGAGATCATGGGCCGCCGGGGCGATGTCGGCGCCGTCGTGCACACCCATTCCGACGCCGCCAACGCGTTCTCCGCCCTGGACGTGCCGCTCCGGCCGCTGAGCCACGCCGGCCGCACCGAGCGCCGCGGCGCCCGCCCCGGCCAGTCCCGCGGTCCGCAAGAACCCTCGCCGGTTCGGGCCCTTCGGCTCCGGCGACGGCGGGTTCCCGCCCTCCTGACGATGCATATTTTCCCCTTAAGTCCGAACGAGCGCAGTCCTGAGCGAATGGCACAGTACAGTCGGACAGCCAATAAGGGTCAAACGGCACATGAAATACGCAGATCCCGGGCATTGCCAGGCAGGGAAGTCAACTGGTTCTCACGGCCTGGGCCGCGCAGGCTAGAAGATAGGGAAGTTCGCGCCGCAGGCTTCGCAGGCATGCGGGTGCGCGCTGGCCGCCCTGTTCCTCGGCATCATGCTGGCCGGCTGACGCCAGGCGAAAGAGAGAATAAGCGGCCGAACGAAGACGTGGTGGCACGCACATACCGTAGGTGCGGTCAGCCGAACAGGCGCTCCACCCGGGCCAGCATGTCCCGGAAATTCGCCTCGGACGTGGCCTCGGCCGCCTCCCGCACTGGCAGCCAGCGCAGCGGCGCGTCGGGAGACTCGGCCCGGGCCGACTCTGGCGCCTGCGTGGCCAGCACGAAGCGGAAGTCCGCGTGCTCGTGCGCGGGCTCCTTGCTGTTCGCGGGCACCGAGACGATCGCCACCTGCCGGAGCTCCGCGTCGGGCCAGGGCTCCAGATCGGTCAGCCCGCTCTCCTCACGGGCCTCCCGCAGTGCGATCGCCAGCGGGTCGCTCTCGCCGGGATCACCGTGCCCGCCGACCTGGAGCCACGCCTGCCGCCGCTGGTGCCAGCGGAGCAGCACCCGGCCACTAGCCAGATGCACGATCACCGCCGACGCGGTGATGTGCAGCGGGATGGAGCGCAGCCACGGGTCATCCACGGTCGCCGCCAGCGCGCGTACCCGCCCGACATCGGCTGCCTCAGCCTCGCCCTGCGGACGGTAGCGGTCGAGCATGTCCAGGATGGGACGGCGGGCGGAACCCATGAGCTGCGGAACTCCTCTGGCGGCACGCGATCGGCTTGGCTCCGACAGCTTAGCGCCCGGTTCAGATGCAGCCGTCGAGCTCCACACCAGTGCCGCGCCGGCATGCGGCTCGCTACGCTGACCGTCGTGAGCCGGAATTCTCAGGCGAAGCTCGAGCGGCGCGTGATCGGGGCCGCGAAGGTGGCGCTTGCTCACGGCAAGTCCGTTTCCCTGATCGACGTGCTGAACGGCATCGGGTGGCTGTCCGGGAACGTGATCGATAGCTGGCGGCAGGGCCGGGTCGAATGCCTCGATAACTACATGCAGGTCGAGGCCGCCAGGCTGGCCTACGTGATCGAATATCTGCGGCGCTGGGCCGAAGGCAGCGGCCTGATCCCGGCAGAGACCGAATATGTCGCCGCGACGCGGGACCGCAGGCAGCTTCGCTTCACTGCCGCCGGCGACGCGGCGATCGAGCGCGCCTGCCGCACCCACTGGATCTCGCCCGGGCTGTCGGAAGCGCAGCGGGAACGCCTGACGCAGCGCCAGGGCAAAGGGCCCGACCTCGTGGTCGTGCAGCCGGCCAGGGACTGGGTCTGCGCCGAGTGCGGCGGCACCGGTGATTTCCTCATGATGGAAGCCGGGGAACCGCTCTGCCTCACCTGCGCCGACATGGACCATCTGATCTTCCTCCCGGCAGGCGACGCCGCGCTCACCCGGCGCGCCAAGAAGGCAAGTACGCTGTCCGCGGTCGTCGTGCGGTGGAACCGGACCCGCAAGCGCTACGAGCGGCAGGGCACCCTCGTCGAGGAGCCCGCGCTGGCGCAGGCCGAGGAGCAGTGCCTGGCGGATGAGGAAGTCCGCATGCGCCGCCGCGAACGGGACCGGGAGCGGCGGGCTCACGAGGATGCGGAGCTTGCGGCCCGCATGGCCGGGGAGATCACCCGGCTCTTCCCTGGCTGCCCGCCGGAGCGCGCCGCTGCCATCGCCCGGCATACCAGCCTGCGGGGCAGCGGCCGGGTCGGGCGCTCCGCCGCCGGCCGCTCGCTGGACGAGGAGGCCATCACCCTGGCCGTCATCGCCTCGGTGCGGCACGAGGACACCGGGTATGACTCGCTTCTCATGTCCGGCGTTCCCCGGGAAACAGCCCGCGACAAGGTAGCGCCGTCTATTGACCGTGTCCTGGCGGCCTGGGCCGCGACCGCGCGGTAACAGCCGCTCAGGCG
>DASQVO010000136.1:0-3758 GCA_035640715.1 Streptosporangiaceae bacterium | reverse complement strand
GAGCTGGCCGCCACCGCCATCGCCAACGCTGATGCCCAGGCCGCCCTGGCCGCCTCGCGGGCGCGGATCGTGGCCACCGCCGACCAGACGAGGCGCCGGATCGAGCGTGACCTGCACGACGGCGCCCAGCAGCGCCTGGTCTCCCTCGCCCTGCAACTGCGCGCGGCGCAGGCGGCGGCGCCGCCCGGGGCCGGTGAGCTGGTGCAGCAGCTGGACGGCGTGGTCGGCGGGCTGACTGGCGTGCTGGATGAGCTGCGGGAGATCGCCCGCGGCCTGCACCCGGCGGTCCTGGCCGAGGGCGGGCTGCGCCCGGCGCTGAAGACGCTGGCCCGCCGCTCCGCCGTCCCGGTCCGCCTCGACATCCAGGTGAAGGGGCGGCTGCCCGAACAGGCCGAGATCGCCGCCTACTACGCGGTCTCCGAGGCGCTGACCAACACCGCCAAGCACGCACACGCCACCGTTGTGGATGTCCAGGTGGCCACCAGCGACGGCCTCCTGCACGTGTGCGTCCGCGACGACGGCCGCGGCGGCGCGCACTTCACCGGCGGCTCGGGCCTGGTCGGGCTCAAGGACCGGGCCGAGGCGCTGGGCGGCCGTCTCTCACTGCGCAGCGCCCCTAGTGCGGGCACCGCCGTGGAGATCGCCCTGCCCCTCGACGGCCCAGGCCACTTGCCGGACGCGTCCTGGATGCCCGGTAGCCGGCCATCCGGATAGCGGGCGCGGCCGGACCCTACGACGCCGCCCCGGGCGCCCGAAGAGCTTGGTTATGCCAAATACGTGCCGAAACCATCAACCGGACCGGGCGCCTGTGCTGGTCAGAGCGGTTTCCGCATGGGTCTTAAAAACCGCGCCCATCACTGTGACCGCCTGGAGCGGGGCAGCGTCCAGCACTGGTCCTCCTCCCAGCCCCAAGCGGCCGGGAGGAGGACCAGTGCTACCTTCAGCTCGCGTAGCTGGGCCGGGCTGAGCTTGCAGCGGGCACCGCCCGGCCCCTTGGAGGCCAGCGCCTGCCGGCCGCGGTCAGCCCGCCACCATCGGGATACCTCATGGTTCCGGGATAGCCCACGGTGCGCCACCGTCACCAGAGCCCGTAACCCCCGTGGTTAAAAGTCTTAGTGCGAGTTTTACCTGTTCAGTGGCGGCGGTCGATGAAGATTCCGGCTCCATGGCCAGTGCTGTTCGCTCCGGCGCCATTGCCATGGTTCTGCGATCCGTTCGTTCCGGTCGCTCCACTCTCACTGCCAGTGATGTGCTGGAATAGGAGGTTGCCGCTCCCGCCGGAGCCGGAGACATGGTTGCCGGTGGCCTTATCCCCTACGCCGAAGTTGAGGATCCCGTTAGCGGGCGCGCCGATCGCGGTGGGGTGATATGCGGCCATGGCGCTGGCGGGGAAAACCGCCAGGCCAACCAAGGCGGGGATCGCGCTGACCGCAGCGCGTTTGAGCATGCGGTGCATAAGACACTCCTATCTATGAGGAACGGAGAAGCGATACGCCATCGGCCCGCCGGCCGTGGCCCACGGCCGGCACCACGTCACCGAACGCAGCAACCGGTCCCCCCGCTGGCACAGCCGTGGCGCCGACAGTCTTTCGCCAGGTTCTCTACCTGCAGCTCCAGGGATAAATCACGGGACGGCAAAATCGGCCGAAGATGAGCTGCTCACACGACTGCGGTGCTTCCACGTGGACCGCCCAGAGCGCGCCGAAGTACCGCAGGCGGAAGAATTCCCTGGCTTTGCCCAGGTCCAGCTCGTGCAGTTTCATCAGGGCCAGCGGCTCGCCCGCGGTGAACACGAGAGACAGCGGCGGCCGGTCATACGGCGGGTACGGCTCGTCGCCGATCAGCGTCAGCGCCCCGTCATAACCGCGCCGGCGAAGGGCCTCGGCCGCCCCCGGCCGGCGGCCGAGGCCCCCACGATCACGACCCGGCCGGGCATGGCCATCAGTCCTCGACGGTGATGGCCCGTGCGGGGCAGCGCGCGGCGGCCTGCTTGACGTCCTCGGCGAGCCCGGTGGGCGGGCTGGGGTTGAGCAGGACGACGATGCCGTCCTCCTCCCGCTGGTCGAACACGTCGGGGACGGCGAGCACGCACTGGCCGGAGGAGATGCACTTGTCCTGGTCGACGGTCACCTTCATGAGATCCTCCTCAGCGGTTGGTTGTGGTTACCAGGTGACGGGCAGTTCGTAGACGCCGTAGACGAGCCCGTCGTGCTTGAACGGGACCTGGCCGAGGTCGGCGGCCAGCCGCAGGGTGGGGATGCGGCGGTAGAGGGTGCCGTAGACGACCTGCAGCTCCACGCGGGCCAGGTTCTGGCCCAGGCACTGGTGCACGCCGAAGCCGAAGGTCACGTGCCTGCGGGCGTCGCGGCCGATGTCCAGCCGGTCCGGGTCACCGAAGGCGGCAGGGTCCCGGTTGCCGATGTCGTTGGCCAGGATCACGCCGTCGCCGGCGCGGATGACCTGCCCGCCGATCTCGATGTCTTCCAGGGCCACGCGGCGCCGCCCGTTGTGCACGATGGTCAGGTAGCGCAGTAGCTCCTCTACGGCCCCGGCGATCACCTTCGGGTCGTCGGCCTCCCGGAGGATCGCCAGCTGACGGGGGTGCTGCAGCAGCGTGAGGGTGCCCAGCGCGATCATGTTCGCGGTGGTCTCGTGCCCGGCGACCAGCAGCAGCTGACCCATGGCAGCCGCGTCGTGCCGGGACAGGTCCCCGGTCTTGACCCGCCCGGCCACCTGGGACAGCAGGTCATCACCCGGGCTGGCGAGCTTGTCACCCACCAGCCGGTCGAGGTAGCCGAGCAGCCGCTGCTGGGCCGCCAGCGCCTCGTCGAGTGGCGTGTCGCGCTTGATGAGCACCTTGCTGTTGGCCTGGAAGAAGCCATGGTCGGCATAGGGGACGCCGAGCAGCTCGCAGATCACCAGCGAGGGCACCGGCAGCGCGAACGCCTTGACCAGGTCCGCCGGCTTGGGGCCGGCGAGCAGGTCGTCGATCAGGGCATCGACGATCTTCTGGATGGCTTGCCGCAGCGCCTCCACCCGCTTGATGGCGAAGGAGGCGGTTACCATCCGGCGCAGCCGGGCATGCTCCGGGTCGTCCATGCTAATGAAGGTCCGCGCCTGCCTCCGGCGCTCGTTGAAACCCGGGGACGTATTGGGAAAGTGCGGGTGCGTGATGTCCGAGCTGATCCGCGGGCCGGCGAGCAGGGCCCGCTGGTCGTCGTAGCGGGTGATCAGCCAGGGGGTACTGCCGTCCCACAGCCGCACGCGCGTGATCGGCGCCTCGGCCTGCAGCTCCCGCAGGACGGGCGGCGGGTCGAACGGGCAGCCGACCGTCCGGGGCATCGGGTAGTCCAGAACGTCGGCCGCAGCCGGCCCGGCGGCGGCCATCGAAGTGTTAGTCATCGTTTTCTGCCTCCTTCTGCGCCCCTTCGTGAGGTGAGCAGGACGTGGATGTCTCTGCGGGGGTGCGGGGCTGGGTGGCGTTGCGGATCATCCGCTGGATGATGGGCAGGGCGACGTGCATGGCCAGCGTCAGTGCCGCCTCGTCCTCGGCGGGCAGTGTCGCCAGCAGGTCGGCCAGCCGGATGCGGCTGGCCCGCCGCAGGTCGGCCTGGAGCGCCCGCCCGGCGTCGGTGATGGCGATCAGGGCGGCCCGCCCGTCGGCGGGGTCGCTCGCCCGGGTGGCCAGGCCCTGCTGCTCCAGGCGCTGGACCAGTTGGCTCATCGACGGCTGGCTGACGCACTCCGCCGCCGCCAGC
>DASQVO010000135.1:0-11052 GCA_035640715.1 Streptosporangiaceae bacterium | reverse complement strand
GCGGTGCCTGCGGGAGGCCGGAACCGCCGACGGCGCCGCGCTGATGGCAGCCGCCTGCCACCTTCGGGTCACCACGATGTTCGGTCCGTTCCGGCTCGACCCGCAGACCCGTCAGCAGGTGGGGCATCAGGTGCTGACCGTTCAGTGGCAAGATGGCGCGCGATGCGTGATCTGGCCGCCGGAACGAGCCCAGGCGCCCCTGCGATACCCGCTATAGGTGATGTATGCCGACAGCGGCGACCAGAATTCGGCTGGCCGCCCACCGCCACGAACGGCCGGCAGCGGGGGCCTGCCGGGCGGCAGGCCCCGCTGGGCGCGAGGTGTAAGGCGGTCACGGGTAATTGACCGGGCTTCCGAGGCCGGTCACCAGGTCGTAGCCGGGTCCCGCGGTGCAGTCGGTACCGCAGCTGCCGTTAGTGCCGCTGGTGATATCGCGCAGGTTTGCCGAGTAACCGCCCGAGTAGATGGCGGCATCACCCTGGAGAGCGGTCTTGCCCGCCGCCGCGCCCGCCGCCAGGATCCCGGCCCAGTTGGGGGCGCCCACGCTGGTGCCACCCAGCGTGAACCAGCCCGACTGCCCTTGATACCTGGTGGTGTCGTAGACGGCCACGCCGGTGCTGGGATTGGCGTCGAACGAGACATCGGGGATGCCGCGCATGCCGCCGGTAAGTCCGGAGATCGTGGCGGCCCCGTACACCGGGCCGGCGTAGCCGGACTGGTAGGACGGGATCGCCTCGTAGGCTGAGCCGCCGCCACCCGAACTCGACCACGTAGTCTCGCTGCTGAATCCGGCGCACGAGGTCCCGCTGCACCCGTTCAGGGTTGTCCCGCCGACCGCGATCACGTTCGGTGAGGCGGCCGGGTATCCGGCGCCGTGCCCGCTGTCTCCGGCGGATACGGTGTAGAAGGTGCCGGCGTGGGCCATGTCGGAGTCATAGGCCGTCTCGCCGCTGAACTCGCTGCCGCCCCAGCTCATGGAAACCTCGGTCGCACCGATGCTGTTCGCGTACGAGACCGCGTTGAACAGGTTCGTGTTGCTGTTGCTTGCCGCCTCGACCAGGACGATCTTTGCGCCTGGCGCCTCCGCATGGGCCCACTCGATATCCAGCGACTCCTCCAGCACCCAGCCACTGTTCACCGTGGGGATGCCCTGCGGGTCGGCCTGCATGAAGCATGACCCGGACTGCGACAGCGACGTGCAGGCTGACAACTGGGGGTACCCATACTGCCGGTTGAAAGTGTTGAGATCGGACAGCGCATTCGGGTCGTGGTAGGCGTCCACAATGGCGATGATCTGCCCTGCGCCTGCGCCAGATGATGAGGACAGGCCTGACAGCGAGTACACCGAGGCGATGGCGCTGGGTGACAGCCCGGTGGGTGAGGTGCTGGTCAGCTTCGGCTTGCCATTCGGGAGGCGCCCGATCACCTTGACCCGGAACGGGGGGCTCGAGGTATGGCCGGGCTGGCCCGATGATGCGGCCAGCGCGGCACTGCCCGCAGACATCGCCACCGCGACCGTGACTGCGGTCCCCGCCGAGAGCATGGTTATCCGTCGTCGCCAGTTCATCCGCCCTCCTCTGGCGGCTCACTGATTGTGAGCCGCTGGAAGCTCGCTGTTTGCGAGCGGTTCAGCGCATCTTCTGGCCCTGTGATGTATTGGGTCAATATTATTAATTAAGTTGTTATATATGGATATGATTTCGGACGTAAGCCACTAGTCGACTATTGATGACAAAAACTGATACCAGCAGAGTCAGGCGACGGGCTGATCGCCCTAACAAATCAGTCATGCTTGATTTTTTTAGCCCCGCCTGTGAGGGTGTCCAGCATGACGACGTCCACGCCGCGACGGCTGGCCGCGAGCCCCGGGGTTATCCGGATCGGCAACTGCTCTGGCTTCTACGGCGATCGGCTCTCGGCGATGCGCGAGATGCTCGAGGGCGGCGAGCTGGACGTGCTCACTGGCGACTACCTCGCCGAGCTGACCATGCTGATCCTTGGCCGTGATCGGCTCAAGGACCCAGACCTCGGTTACGCCAGGACCTTCCTGCGGCAGATGGAAGACTGCCTGGGGCTGGCGATCGATCGTGGCGTGCGGATCGTCGTCAATGCCGGCGGCCTCAATCCCGCAGGCCTGACCGCGAAGCTGCGGGAGATCGCCGGAAAGCTCGGCGTCACAGCGCGGTTCGCGCACGTCGAGGGCGACGATCTGGCCGCGCGGGCGGCGGAGCTGGGCCTCGGCACACCGCTGGCAGCCAACGCGTACCTGGGGGCCTGGGGCATCGCGGCGTGCCTGACGGCCGGCGCCGACGTCGTCGTCACAGGCCGGGTCACCGACGCCTCGCTGGCCGTCGGCCCGGCCGCGGCCCACTTCGGCTGGGGCCGGACCGACTACGACCGGCTCGCCGGCGCCGTCGCCGCCGGGCACGTCATCGAGTGCGGCACCCAGGCGACCGGCGGCAACTACTCCTTCTTCACCGAGATCGCGGACCTGGCCCACCCCGGGTTCCCGATCGCCGAGATCTACCAGGACGGGTCCAGTGTCATCACCAAGCACCCCGGCACCGGCGGCGCGGTCACCGTCGACACCGTCACCGCGCAGCTGATGTACGAGATCGGCGGCGCCCGCTACGCCGGACCGGACGTGACCACCCGCCTCGACTCCCTCGAGCTGGCACAGGACAGCCCGGACCGGGTACGCATCACCGGGGCCACAGGCGAGGCCCCACCGCCGCAGCTGAAGGTGTCACTGAATACGGTCGGCGGCTTCCGTAACGAGATGGCATTCATCCTCACCGGCCTCGACATCGAGGCCAAGGCCAGCCTGGTGCGCACGCAGCTCGAGGCCGGCCTCACCACAAGACCCGCCGAGCTGACGTGGACGCTGGCGCGGACGGACCGGCCCAATGCCGAGACCGAGGAGCAGGCCAGCGCGATCCTGCGCTGCACGGTGCGCGACCCGGACCCGGACGTCGTCGGGCGCGCGTTCTCCAGCCTCGCTGTCGAGCTGGCGCTGGCCAGCTACCCGGGATTCAGCCTCACGTCGGCGCCCGGCACCGGATCGGTGTACGGGGTGTTCACCCCTGGTTACGTCGACGCCGCCGAGGTGCCGCACGTCGCGGTGCTGCCTGACGGCAACCGGGTGGACATCGCCCCGGGCACCGACACCCGCGCCCTTGAGGATGTCGCCGAACCGGCCCTGCCGCAGCCGCTTCCGCCGGGGCCCGCGCGGGAGGTCCCGCTCGGCACGATCGCGGCAGCGCGCAGCGGTGACAAGGGCGGCAACGCGAATATCGGCGTCTGGGTGCGCACCGACGACCAGTGGCGCTGGCTGGCAGGCGCGCTGACTGTCGAGCGCCTCACGCAGATGCTGCCCGAGTGCGCCGGCCTGCCGGTCACCAGATCCGTGCTGCCGAAGCTGCGCGCCGTGAACTTCGTCATCGAGGGCATCCTGGGCCAGGGCGCCGCCTATCAGGCCCGATTCGATCCCCAGGCCAAGGGGCTGGGCGAATGGCTCCGCGCCCGCCATATCGCCATTCCGGAGGAGCTGCTGCCTTGACAATACTGAGGTCCACCTTTGACACCCGGTCCGGGGAGTACATGGCCGCAGCCGAAGCGATGAGGGACAAGCTCGCCGACGTCGAGGCCGAGCACGCCAAGGCGATCGGCGGCGGCGGGCCGGAGAAGCTGGAGCGGCACCGCCGACGCGGCAAGCTCACCGCCCGCGAGCGCATCGAACTGCTGCTCGACCCGGATTCCCCGTTTCTCGAGCTGTGCCCGCTCGCCGCGTGGGGCAGCGACTTCCAGGTTGGTGCGTCGATCGTTGTGGGCATCGGCGTCGTCGAGAACGTCGAATGCATGATCGTCGCCAACGACCCGACCGTGCGGGGCGGCACCAGCAACCCGTGGACGGTGCGGAAATCGTTCCGGGCCAACGACATCGCGATGCGCAGCCGGCTGCCGGTGATCTCGCTCGTCGAGTCCGGCGGCGCGGACCTGCCCACCCAGAAGGAGGTATTCATCCCCGGCGGCCGGCTGTTCCGGGACCTCACCAAGGCATCGGCCGCGGGTATCCCGACGATCGCGCTGGTGTTCGGCAACTCCACCGCCGGCGGTGCCTACATCCCCGGCATGTCCGACCACACAGTGATGATCAAGGGCCGGTCGAAGGTGTTCCTCGGCGGCCCGCCGCTGGTGAAGATGGCCACAGGCGAGGAGTCCGACGACGAATCGCTCGGCGGCGCCGAGATGCATGCGCGCACATCGGGTCTGGCCGACTACTTCGCCGCCGACGAACGGGACGCGATCCGCATCGGCCGCGCGATCGTCAAGCGCCTGAACTGGCGCAAACAGGGCCCGGCCCCGCGGGCCACGGTGATCGAGCCGCTGTATGACCCCGAGGAGCTGCTCGGCATCGTCCCCCCGGACCTGAAGGTTCCCTTCGACCCACGCGAGGTGATCGCCCGGATCGTCGACGGCTCGGACTTCGACGAGTTCAAGCCGCTGTACGGGCCGAGTCTCGTCACCGGATGGGCAGAGCTGCACGGCTATCCGGTGGGCATCCTCGCCAACGCCCGCGGCGTGCTGTTCTCCCAGGAGGCGCAGAAGGCCACGCAGTTCATCCAGCTGGCCAACCAGTCGAACACCTCGTTGCTGTTCCTGCACAACACCACCGGCTACATGGTCGGCAGGGAGTACGAGCAGGGCGGCATCATCAAGCACGGCGCGATGATGATCAACGCGGTCTCCAACTCGAGGGTGCCGCACATCTCGCTGCTGATGGGCGCCTCCTACGGCGCGGGCCACTACGGCATGTGCGGACGCGCCTATGATCCGCGCTTCCTGTTCGCCTGGCCCAGCGCCAAGTCCGCGGTGATGGGTGCGGTCCAGCTGGCAGGCGTCATCTCGATTATCAGCCGCGCCGCGGCGCAGGCCAAGGGCGTTCCCTTCGACGAGGAGGCGGACGCCGTGATGCGCGCGATGGTCGAGAACCAGATCGAGGCCGAGTCGCTGCCCCTGTTCCTGTCGGGCCTGCTTTACGACGACGGCGTAATCGATCCCCGTGACACTCGCACGGTGCTGGGGGCATGCCTGTCGGCCATCCACAACGCCCCGGTCGAGGGCGCCGCGAACTTTGGCGTCTTCCGGATGTGAGGACTCCCATGCTGACCTCTGTACTCGTCGCCAACCGTGGCGAGATCGCCCGCCGAGTCTTTGCCACCAGCAGGCGCATGGGCCTGTCCACCGTTGCCGTGTTCTCCGACGCGGACGCGGACTCCCCGCATGTCACGGAGGCCGACGCGGCGATCCGCCTGCCCGGCAGCACACCGTCCGAGACCTACCTGCGCGGTGAGCTGCTGATCGGCGCCGCACGAACCTCCGGTGCCGACGCCATCCACCCTGGCTACGGCTTTCTGTCGGAGAACGCCGACTTCGCGAAGGCTGTCCTCGACGCGGGACTGGCCTGGATCGGGCCGCCGGTGAAGGCAATCGAACTGATGGGCTCGAAGGTGGAGTCCAAGAAGCTGATGGGCGACGCCGGGGTGCCGGTGCTTGCCGAGCTGGATGCCGCGGATGTGACCGAGTCCGATCTTCCGGTGCTGATCAAGGCGTCCGCGGGTGGCGGCGGCCGCGGCATGCGGGTGGTCCGCGGGCTCGCCGAGCTGCCCGGCCAGCTGGAGGCCGCCCGGCGCGAGGCTCAGTCCGCCTTCGGCGACCCGACGGTGTTCTGCGAGCGCTACCTGGAAACAGGACGCCACATCGAGGTGCAGGTGATGGCCGACCGGCACGGCACCGTGTGGGCGGTGGGTGAGCGCGAGTGCTCCATCCAGCGCAGGCACCAGAAGGTGATCGAGGAGGCACCGTCCCCGCTCGTGGAGCGCACGGCAGGGATGCGGGAGCGGCTGCTGGCGGCGGCCAGGGCCGCGGCCAGGGCGATCAGCTACGAAGGCGCGGGCACGGTCGAATTCCTCGCCGGCGAACGGGGCGACTTCTTCTTCCTCGAAATGAACACCCGCATACAGGTGGAACATCCGGTCACCGAGTGCACCACCGGCCTCGACCTGGTCCGGCTGCAGCTGCAGGTCGCTCAGGGGGCGGCGCTGGCGGCCGAGCCGCCTGCGCCGCGCGGGCACTCGATCGAGGCCCGGCTGTACGCGGAGGACCCGGCGCATGGCTGGCAGCCGCAGAGCGGGACCGTGCACCGCCTGGAGGTCCCCGGCACACTCACCGAGTTCGGGCTGCTCACCGAGCCAGGGGTGCGGCTCGACTCCGGGGTCGCCGACGGCTCGCTCATCGGGGTGCACTACGACCCGATGCTCGCGAAGGTCATCTCCTACGCCGGCACCCGCGGGGAGGCCGCGCATCTGCTGGCGTCGGCGCTCGCGCGGGCCAAGGTGCACGGGCTCACCACCAACCGGGACCTGCTGGTGCGGGTGCTGCGGCATCCAGCCTTCCTGGCCGGTGACACCGACACTGCGTTCTTCACCACCCACGGCGTGGACACGCTGGCGCGCCCGCTCACCTCGCCGCCGTCCGTGGAGCTGTCGGCGGTCGCTGCGGCCCTGGCCGACGCCGCCAGGAACCGGCGCGATGCCAGAGTCAACGGCGGACTGCCCAGCGGCTGGCGGAACCTGCCCGCCGAGGCGCAGCTGAAAACGTTCGGCCCCGGCCCCGGTGCCACCGGGCCCGATGCCGACATCGAGGTCCGGTACCGGTGGACGCGAGCCGGCCTGCGCGTCGACGGTCATGACGGGCTCTCGCTCGTCTCCGCGACGCCCGAGCTCGTCGTGCTGGATGTGCCCGGCGCGACGGGCACCGTGCGCCGCCGGTTCGAGGTGGCCCGCTACGGCGCACTCACGTGCGTCGACTCCCCGCTGGGGCCAGTGTCGCTGATCCAGCGGGCGCGCTTCGCCGACCCGTCGGCACAGGTTTCCGCCGGGTCGCTGCTGGCGCCGATCCCGGGCACCGTGATCCGCATCGCCGCCCAGGTGGGCGACCACGTGACACTGGGCCAGCCGATCCTGGCGCTCGAGGCGATGAAGATGGAGCACACCATCGCCGCACCCGCGACGGGGGTGCTCACGGCGCTGGGCGTCACCGTCGGCCAGTCCGTCGAGGTGGGTGCGGTCCTGGCCATTGTGGACGACACAGCCGGAGGCCCGGCGGGAACAGCACGCACACAAACCGAGGAGCGCACGTGAGTTTCATCGAGACCGATGTCCAGAAGGATCTGCGGGCCTCAGTGGCCAGGCTCGGCGAACGCTTCAGCTACACCAGCTACGTGCTGCCCAAGGCACGGGCGGGTGAGCCCCTGACCGAGCTGTGGAACGAAGCCGGCAAACTCGGCTTCCTCGGGGTCAATCTGCCCGAGGAGTACGGCGGCGGCGGAGCCGGCATCTATGAGCTGGCGCTGGTGCAGGAGGAACTGTCCGCGAAGGGTGCCGGGCTGCTGCTGATGGTGGTCTCGCCCGCAATCTGCGGCACCATCCTCGCCAGGTATGGCACCGAGGAACAGAAGCAGCGGTGGATGCCTGGCCTGGCGGACGGCTCGACGATCATGGCGTTCGCCATCACCGAGCCGGACGCGGGATCGAACTCGCACCAGATCACCACAACCGCGCGGCGAGATGGCGGCATGTGGATCCTGAACGGCCGCAAGGTTTTCATCTCCGGTGTCGACAGGGCCGACGCCGTGCTCATCGTGGCGCGTACCGAGGATCACAAGACCGGCAACCTCAAGCCGGCCCTGTTCATCGTGCCCACCGACGCAGAGAACTTCGTCGCGCAGCCGATGGAAATGGACATCGTCGAGCCGGTCCACCAGTTCACCCTGTTCCTCGACGACGTGCGGCTGCCCGCCGAGGCGCTGGTAGGACAGGAGGACGCGGCACTGATGCAGCTGTTCGCGGGCCTGAATCCAGAGCGGATCCTCGGCGCGGCGATGGCCGTCGGCATGGGCCGCTACGCGCTAACGCAGGCTGTCACATACGCCAGCACGCGCCAGGTGTGGAAGACCCCGATCGGCGCCCACCAGGGCATCGCCCACCCGCTGGCGCAGATCAAGATCGAGCTTGAGCTGGCTAAGCTGATGATGCAGAAAGCCGCGGTGCTCTACGACAGCGGCGACGACATGGGTGCCGCCGAGGCCGCGAACATGGCCAAGTACGCTGCGGCCGAAGCCAGCATCCGCGCACTGGAGCAGGCGATCCAGACGCACGGCGGCTCGGGGCTGACCAGAGAGCACGGGCTGTCGACGATGCTCGGTATGGCCCGCATCACCCGGATCGCACCGGTGAGCCGGGAGATGATCCTCAACTTCGTGGCCGAGCACAGCCTCGGGCTGCCGAAGTCGTACTGAGGAGGCGGTCATGACCGGTCCGTACGTGCCGTACCGGGCGGCCGACGGTGCCGCCACCCTGACCCTGGATTCTCCGCATAACCGCAACGCTCTCTCCACCCGGCTGGTCACCGAGCTGAGGCAGGGCCTGGCGGCCGCCGCCGCCGACCCGGCTGTGCGCGCGGTGGTGCTCACGCACACCGGCGGCACGTTCTGCGCGGGTGCCGACCTCGCTGAGGCGAGCACAGCACCGGGAAGTGACACCGGGGCCAGCGTAGGTGCCGCCGCCGGCCCGGCCGCGCTCGCGGCAGCGCGCACGCAGCCGCTGGCCGAACTCCTGCGCGCGATCCTCGAACTGCCCAAGCCAGTCATCGCGCAGATCGACGGTCATGTGCGGGCCGGCGGCATGGGACTGGTCGGGGCCTGCGACATCGTGGTCGCCGGGCCGTCATGCACGTTCGCGCTGACCGAGGCGCGGCTCGGTTTGGCCCCGTCGATTATCTCGCTGACCGTGCTGCCCCGGCTGACGTCGCGCGCCGCCAGCCGGTACTTCCTGACCGGAGAGAAGTTCGGCCCGCAGGAGGCCGTGCCGCTGGGCTTGGTCACGATCGCCACCGGCAACACCGCCGAGGCGACCGCGGCAATCCTGGGGCAGCTGCGCCTCGCCTCCCCGCAGGGACTGGCCGAGTCGAAGGCGCTGACCACCGCAGCGATCCTCGCCGAGTTCGGCCGCTCCGCAGACCGCCTCGCGGCGCAGTCGGCCCGGCTGTTCGCTAGTGAGGAGGCGCTGGAGGGCATGAATGCCTTTCTCCAGAAACGGCGACCGAGGTGGGCCCGATGAGAACCGCGCGCGCGGTCGCCGAAAGGCCGGCATCGGGCACCCGCGAGCCCAAGCAGGAGCGCAGCCGCGCCACCCGCCAGCGGCTGCTGGAGTCCGCCATCGACTGCCTCGCCGCCCGCGGGTGGACCGCCACCACCGTGAGCGTCATCGCCGAGCATGCTGGTGTCTCCCGCGGTGCCGCGCAACACCACTTCCCGACCCGCGAGGACCTGATCATCGCGGCGCTGGAGTTCATATCCGACAGCCGCATGGCCCTCATCAGCGAGGCCACCGGCCTTCCGGATGGGCCGGGGCGTACCGAGGCAGTGATCATGCGGATGGTCGATTGCTATACAGATCGATTGTTCAAGGCGGCGCTGCACGTGTGGACGGCAGCCGCGGCGGACGAGTCGCTCAAGCAGCGGATCAGGCCGCTGGAAGCCAGGATCGGGCGGGCTGCGCACCACCTCACCGTGCAGCTGCTCGGGGTCGACGACACAGATCCGGTAGCCCACCGCCTGGTACAGGCCACACTGGACCTGGCCCTCGGGCTCGGACTCGCCGGCCTGCTCACCGACGACTCGGCGCGCCGGGAACAGATCGTGCGCCAATGGGCAGCCACCCTCGAAGCCGCGCTACGGACCCGGCAATGAGCGGGCGCTGGTGTCTGGCCTCAGTCCGTGGCCTTGGGATGCCCGGTGCCCGCGTAGGTGATCCAAGCGATCCGCCGCGCGTCGTCGATCACGTACCAGATACGCCCGCCGCCGGTCACTTCGTACTGCCAGCGCTCCAGCGGCTCGCCCTTCCAAACCGCCGTGCCCAGGCTGCCCTTCAGGCGGTGGTGCCGCTCCGGGGCAGATCTTGATCGTGGGTCCGCCCGGATGGCGTCGAAGGCGCGCCGCAGATTCCCGGGCGCCTGGCGGTCTAGCTGCTCCCATCCCTCGGCTGCCTGGTTGCTGGCGAACCGCAGGTCGTACTCCCCTCCGATCGGCGGAGGAGCCGCGCGCTCGCCACGCCGGGGGCTCATTCCTCGCCTTGCGGGGCCGGAACAGGACCCAGATCCCCCTCCGGCTCCCTGGTCAGGATCTCCAGCAGCACCGGGTCGGCATACACCTCGGCCGAGTGCCGCCATTGAGTGAGGAGCACGGCCACCGGAGCGAGGTTCCCGAGTGCTGCCGCCCCCCGGGCGACGTCCACGAGTTCGATCACGAATGCGTCAAAGTCCGCCTCGGGCAGGAAGGTCACCCACGGCACGGCGTCGGGTAGCAGTCTGCGGATCACCCCGATGTTCTCGGACCTGACCAGGCCGGCCAGCAGTCGCGTGGTGAACTCCATCACGCTCTCATCGCGTTCAAGCTGCTCGATCCGCATCAGTGCGAGATCACCAGCGTCGCGTCGCCGCAACCGCAGCGCCCTGACGGCATCCAGCCGTTCGGCGGTTGCAGCGGGGTGGTGCAGCAACTCGCTGAATGGCACGTCTTCATACGCGGCACTCATGACATCCACAGTACCGTGGAACTCTGTGGCGGACTAGTGTGCCGCGACTGCGGCCGACGGTGAGCCTCGAGCCGGCGGAGAGGACTCAGTGGAACTATGGTCCTCGTGGCAGCTACTGCGCCCGCTGAGCCCCGAGTTTGCCTGCCCGGCGCCGTCAACCGCACGACAAGCTTTCCCCGGCTGCGCTACATGGGCTCGAAGTACCGTCTCGTCCCGCACCTGGCCGGGATCTTCGATGAGGTGGGCGGGGCGACGGCACTGGATGCCTTCTCGGGAAGCGGTGTGGTGTCCTACCTGCTGAAAGCGCTCGGCTACCAGGTCACCGCGAACGACTTCCTGGCCTTTCCCACCACGATCGCGCGGGCCACGGTCGTCAACCAGGACGTCCGTCTCACCG